>DASXTH010000153.1:0-6245 GCA_036505555.1 Candidatus Limnocylindrales bacterium
GAACAGAGACCCGTCGATCAGGAAGTAGAACGTGACGATCACCGCCAGGATCGCCTGCAGCCCGGCCTCACCGACCTGCCCGACCAGGTGGAGGGCACCGCCGGGCGACGCGATCAGGCCCCCGATCCGGGCCTGGACCTCGCGGGCGATGTCGGCGACCGCGATCGACTTGCCGCCGATCACGAGCACGTCGCTGCCGACGATCTCACGCAGGGTCTTCTCCAGGGAGTCCGGGCCCGAACCGGCCAGCAACCGGAGCTCCTGGTCGACGCGACCGGCAATGAGCACGACCAGCACGGCCACGATCGCCGCGGCGATCGCGTACCCGACCGCCACGACGGCGACGCGCGACCAGCCGGTCCGGCGCTCGCCGGCACTGACGAGTGGGCTGAAGGCGTAGGCGGTGACGGCGGCGACGATGAACGGCCCCAGCACCGCTCGGGAGACCCACAGGATGGCGATCGCCGCCAGGAGCAGGACGGCAAAGGGGGCCCGGTCGCGCGGCGTGACGATGACGCTACCTGGTCCGGCCGGGCCGACCGCAATGGGTTCATCGCCGGCCGGGGTGGCCGCGGCCTCCGCGGCGTCCTCGCCCGGTCGCTCATCCGTGGGTCGCCCGAACCATGCGCCGACCCGCCCCAACCAGCTCGCCATGCGACGAGGGTACAGGTGCGTGGATGCGACGAGCGCCAGATTCGCGCCTTGCCAGCCCGTGACCCGCGGCGCATGATCCGGCCATGGTCGAGTACGGGAACGGCGTCGGTCAGGCGAGCGGGGTGGCCGGAGGTTCAGGCGGCGGTCAGTCGATGGACGCCGGCGCGGCGTTCGGGCAGTTCATCGACAACGCGGTGCACACCGTGTCGACGATGCCGCCGGCTCAGCTTGCTCTCCTCGTCGTGATCGTGGTGGTCGGGCTGCTCATCTTCAAACGGGCGTTCTGACCCCGTTCCTGGCGCCCGGACGTTCATGGGCCGACCCTTCCCGCGGACCGGATTGCCCGGTACGACGGGCCGATCGAGACGATCGACGGCGTGGAGCGCCAGGGCCGGACGATCCACTGAAGTCGATGGGTGGGCAGACGGTCAGCGATCCGTCAGAGAGCGGCGGGCTCGTCCTACGCCTGGCCGCCGAGGACCGCGCGCGCTTCCTTGCGACGTTCGACACGCGTCTTCACGAGGCGCATGGGACCGTCCAGAAGGAGTTCGTCGTGCCGGATGGGCTGTTCGCGGACAGCGGTCGGGTCGCGCCATGGTTCGCGGCCGCGCATGTCGCGGCCGCCGCGATGCCCCCAGAGTCGACACGTCGGCATCGGTGATCGCCTCCGTCGAGTGTCGCGCCCGAAGGGCCGCCGATCACCCAGGTTCATCGTCGCGATCGATTGTTCGAACGTCAGACCCGGAACGGGCGGGGGCTCGCAGCCACATAGCAATCGACTGGCGCGGTTCGCTCGGTATCCTGCGCAGGTGATCGCACTCCAGCTTCTGGTATTCGTCATCGGCCTCGCGGCCGCGGCCCGCGTCGTGTTCAGCGCGGTCCGGACGTTCGTCGTGCCGCGGGGCGACAACGACGCCCTGTCGCGGTTCGCCTTCCGGCTGATCCGAAAGCTGTTCGAGAAGGTCGCGAGCCGGTCCCGGCCGTACGAGTTCCGCGACCGCGTCATGGCCTACTACGGCCCGTTCTCGCTGATCGCCCTGCCCGCGATCTGGCTGCTCCTGCTGGGCGCATCGTTCGCGGCGATGTTCTGGGCGATCGGGGTGCCGCTTGGGGACGCCTTCGTCGTGAGCGGCTCGTCGCTCTTCACCCTCGGGTTCGATCGGCCGAACGTTCCGGGTGGCGACCTCCTCGCCTTCGCCGAGGCGGCGATCGGATTGGCCCTGGTTGCGTTGCTCGTCTCGTATCTGCCCACGATCTACAGCTCGTTCTCGCGCCGCGAGCTGCTCGTCAACCTCCTCGAGGTGCGCGCGGACTCACCGCCCTCGCCCATCGTGATGATCACGCGCATGGACCGCCTGTCCGGGCTCCACGAGCTCCACGACCTCTGGACGCGCTGGGAGCAGTGGTTCACCGAGCTCGAAGAGACCCACACCTCACTGCCGGTCCTCGTGTTCTACCGGTCGCAGCAGTCGAACCACTCGTGGGTCAACGCGTCGGGCGCGATGATGGATGCGGCGGCGATCGTCCGGTCGTCGCTCGCGATCGAGGAGGACGTCCAGGCCGATCTGATGATCCGGGCCGGGTACATCGCCCTCCGCCGGATCGCGGCCTTCTTCAACGTCCCGTTCGATCCGAACCCGTCGCCGCTCGACGCGACGAGCATCGACCGGGAGCGGTTCGAGCAGGCACTCGCCGTTCTCGAGTCCGCCGGCGTGCCACTCGTCGAGGATCGCGCCCAGGCGTGGCGTGACTTCAATGGCTGGCGGGTGAACTACGACACGGTCCTCCGTGCGCTCGAGCGCCTGACGATGGCGCCGACGCCGTGGTGGGAGCGGCCGATGGTGTCCGCCTACGCGACGGACGAGCCGAGCCTCGCGGAAGGCGTGGCGACCGTCATCGCCTGAGCGGGGCCGACGTCGGGCGGGCCGGGGTCGGCGAGTCGCCCACCAACGTCGACACCGTTGTGGAGCACCAGCGCGATCCGATCCGGCCGGGCGAGCACCGCCAGGTCGGCGAGCGGGTCGCCGTCGATGGCGACCACATCGGCGAGCTGTCCGGGCTCGAGCGTTCCGACAGCGGATTCGATCCCGAGCGCGGTCGCGCTCCCGCCCGTGGCGGCCGCCAGCGCGGCGCGCGGCGACAGGCCGTGTTCGACGAGCCGGACGAGCTCGCGCGCGGCCCCGTCCGGCGTCACTCCGTCGGAGCCCAGCCCGATCGTCACGCCGGCGGCTCGCGCGGCATCGAGCGTCCGCTGGGCGTGCTCGAGGTTCCCGATCCCCTGGTGCTCGAGCTCGGCCGTCCAGAGGCCGTCCTCGGCGACGCGATGGAGGAAGTCGAGCGTCGGGACGAGGACGGTGCCGCGCGCGGCCATCAGATCCAGGAGGTCGGGGCGCTCGTGGAGGTGGAATCCGTGCTCGACCGTGTCGATCCCGGCGCGGATCGCGAGCTCGGTGCCCGCGAGGCCCTCGCAGTGCGCCGCGGCCCGATAGGTCTGGCGATGGGCCTCGTCGACGAACGCATCGATCTCCGCGGCCGTGAGCTGCGCGGGGAGCGGGTTCTCGAGCTCAACGGAGCGCGCGCCGGTGCTCATCACCTTCACGAAGTCGGCGCCCGCGCGGATCTGCTCGCGGACGGCGCGGCGAACGTCGTCGGGACCGTCGGCCTCGCGGTACATCTCCGGGAAGAACCGGGCGCCCGGCGCGGTCGCCGACACGATGCGACCGCAGAGGAGGATCCGCGGCGCGGCGAACGCTCCGTACCGGACGGCCTGGCGCGCCTCGAAGAGGACGTCGTCGTGGGCGCCGACGTCGCGGATCGTCGTGACGCCGTAGCGGAGCAGCTCGCGCAGGGTGCGCGCCACGAGGTGGGCCATGACGCCCGGTCGCAGCGGCTCCGCGCCGCGGGCCGGGACGGGTGCGCGCCCGGCGTCCTCGAGCATCGAGACGTGGATGTGAGCATCGATCAGGCCCGGGAGGACGGTCCGTCCGGCGATGTCGATGACGCGCGCCTCGTCCGGAATGCCGTCGTCGGGGGTCGCCAGCGCGGAGATCCGTCCGTCGCGCACCAGGATCGTCCGCGGACGGGACGGCCGGCCGTCGCCGAGGTCGGCGATCGTGCCGCCCGTCAGCGCCAGCGTGCCGGGCTCCGTTGGGACGTCGTTGAGGAACGCCGGCAGCCGATGGGTCTCCACGCATCCCATCGTAGCCGCCCGAGCGGGTGGTACTCTGCCCGCGATGAACCGATCCCCGGGCGGCCACGCGATCGAGGCGTGGCGGGCCACGATCTCCAAGCCGAACGGCTGAGCGGCCCCTTCCAGACCTTGCGTCAATGGAAGGGGCGGGATCGGACGCGTGCCGCTTGACGCAGCCCTCGGCTGCGCGCCACGCGATCCCTCGCTCCGCGTGATCGTCGACGCGGCTCGGCCGCGTCACCCGAGAGAGTGAGCTCATCGCCATGCCCATGCCGCACCGGACCTTCGCCCAGGTCGCGAAGCGCCGTCTGATCGGGAAGGAGGGCCGGGACCGGATCCGCGAGGTCCGCGCGCTCCTCGCCGAGCTGCCGGATTATCGGAACGGCCCGTACGCCGACCTCCGGAAGACGCTCCTCGCGGAGATCGAGGACACCCGCGTCCGCTCGAACGCGATCCACCGCGACTCGATCGCCGTTCGTCGCGAGGGCGCAGCGCAGATCGCGCTCGTCGGCCCGCCGAACGTCGGCAAGTCGTCGCTCCTCCAGGCCCTGTCGGAGATCCAGATCAAGACCGGCGACTACGCCTTCACGACGCTCCGGCCGGTGCCGGCGCTGACGCGGATCGGCGGTGTGCTCGTCCAGCTCGTCGAGATCCCGGGCCTGATCGCGGGCGCGGCCGAGGACCGTGGCGGCGGCCGGGCGCTGCTCGGCGTGCTCCGGTCCGCCGACGCGATCGTCTACTGCGGTCGCGCCGACGGCGACCCGCGCGAGCTGGCGGTCGTCCGCGCGGAGGTCGCGGCCGCGGGGATCGACAAGCCGTCGCTCGTCGCCGCGACACGGGCCGATGAGGCGCCGGCCGGCGCGCCGGCGCGGTTCGCGACGGCCGTTCCGGATCTGGACGTCCTCGCGGTTTCGATCCTCGACGAGGCGTCGCTCGACGCGCTCCGCGAAGCGATCTGGCGACTCACCGGCCTGATCCGCGTCCGGCTCCGGGTCGACGGCGCGACCGCTGAGGAGCCGATCGCGCTCGACCCGGGCTCGACCGTCGCCGACGTCGCGGGCTGGGTCCACAACGAGCTCGCCGCGTCATTCAGCGGCGCCCGGATCCGTGGCCCGTCGGCGCGGTTCGACGATCAGCGGGTGGGGCGGGACCACGTCGTCGCGGAGGGCGACGTGGTCGAGATCCTGCGCTGAGCGCCTGACCGGCCTTCAGTCGGCGTCGGCGCAGGCCTTGCAGCGGCCGGCGATCGTCAGGTGGCCGAGGTCTGCCCGGAAGCCACGCCGCTCCTCGAGCTGCGCGACGAGCGTCGCCGCTTCGGCGGGGTCGATCTCCCACGAGCCACCGCAGCGCACGCACTGGAGATGAGCGTGCTCGGCGACCGGCAGCACGTGGAACTCCTCGCGGCCGTCGGCGCCGTGACTGTGATGGAGGTAGCCAAGGTCTTCGAGCACGGCCAGCGTCCGATAGACGGTCGACGGCGTCGTCTCGGGCTCCCGTGCGCGGCACCGCTCCACGATCTCGCTCCCGGTCACGTGGCCGCTCGTCGCGCCGAGCACGTCGAGAATGAGCTTCCGCTGCGGCGTCCAACGCAGGCCGCGCTGGCGCAGGTCCGCTCGGATGTCCGGCCAGGGGCCCGGAGTTCGGAGGAGCGCACCGCGCTCGGGGTTGGCGCTCATTCGAAGTCGTCGGCTGGCCGGTCGAGGGCGGCCGGCGGGATCCGTTGCGCCGTCCACGCCGGGCGCCGGCGGACGAGCGCCATTCCGGCCAGGCAGACCGCGAAGACCGCCGCCTCGAGCAGGACGATCGTCGCGCCCGACGAGATGTCGAGCCAGTAGCTCAGGTACATCCCGACGATCCCGGACGCGGCTCCCATCGCGGTCGAGATGACGATCATCCGCCCGAACGAGTCGGTCAGGAGACGCGCCGACGTCGACGGGATCACGAGCGTCGCCGCGATCAGGGTGACGCCGACGACGTTGATCGAGGCGACGATGGTCGCAGCCATCGCGAGGGCGAAGAGCGTATCGACCGCGCCGACGCGGACGCCGTAGATCGGGGCGACCTCGGGGTCGAACGTCACGAACAGGAGCGGCTTGTAGAAGAGGACGATGAACGCGGCGACGGCGATCGTGACGACCCCGACCACCACGAGGTCGACCGGTGTCACGCCGAGGATGTTGCCGAACAGCGCCGCCTCGAAGTTCCGGGTGAAGCTCCGCGTCCGGCTGATCAGGGCGACCCCGATCGCGAAGCTCGCCGTCGTGATGATCCCGATTGCCGCATCGGCGCCGATCCGGCGACGGCGGGCGGTCGCGTTGATCAGCAGAGCGGAGAAGAAGCCCCACAGTCCGGCTCCGACATAGAAGTTCAGCGACGCCACGTAGGCGATCACCGCCCCGCC
>DASXTH010000154.1:0-21636 GCA_036505555.1 Candidatus Limnocylindrales bacterium
CCCGCGCGTCGACGCCCGCCTGCCCGACGGCTCCCGCGTCAACGCGATCGTCGAGCCCCTCTCGCTCGTCGGCCCCGTCATCACGGTGCGGAAGTTCGCGGCGAAGCCGTACACGGTCGAGGACCTGATCCGCTTCGGGACGGCGACGTCGGAGATGTTCGAGTTCCTCCGCGTCTGCATCGAGGCTCGCCTCAATCTGTTCGTGTCGGGCGGCACGGGCTCCGGCAAGACGACGACCCTCAACGTCCTCTCGTCGTTCATCCCGAACGACGAGCGGATCGTGACGATCGAGGACGCCGCCGAGCTTCAGCTCCGCCAGGACCACGTGATCACGCTCGAGTCGCGCCCACCGAACCTCGAGGGCGAGGGCGAGATCACGATCCGCCAGCTGCTGAAGAACGCGATGCACATGCGGCCCGATCGGATCGTCGTCGGCGAGTGCCGCGCGGGCGAAGCGCTCGACATGCTCCAGGCGATGACGACCGGCCACGACGGCTCGCTCTCAACAGGCCACGCGAACAGCCCGAAGGACATGCTCCGGCGGCTCGAGACCATGGTCCTGATGACCGGCTACCAGATGCCGCTGCGGGCGATCCGCGAGCAGATGGCATCGGCGGTCGACCTGATCGTCCACACAGCGCGCCTGAAGGACGGCAGCCGGAAGGTCATCAACATCACCGAGGTCTACGGGATCGAGGACGAAGACATCCTCACTCAGGACATCTTCGAGTTCGTCCAGACCGGCATCGTCGACGGCAAGATCCAGGGCGAGCTGAAGCCGACCGGCGTCCGGCCGACGTTCATGGACCAGTTCCGCAAGGCCGGCATCACGCTGCCGCCCGGCGACTATGGGATCCCACCGGAGGACAAGGCGAAGCCGACCCGGATCAGCACGACGAAGGGCCGCTGGGGCGCCGGGGACTCGTCAAAGCCTCAGGTCGCGATGCCGCTGCCCCTTGGGTTCGGCAGAGCGGTCAAGGCCGGCGGCATGGTCTACGTCTCGGCGATGGGCCCCGTGGATCCCGAGACCGGATTTGTCGTCGGTACGGGCGTCAAGGATCAGGCCCGCCAGGCACTCGCGAACCTCAAGGCCAAGCTCGAGAGCCAGGGATCGTCCCTGGACAAGGTCGTCTGGGCGAACTGGTCGCTGCGAGATGCGACGGACTTCGACCAGTTCAACGAGGAGTGGGTCAAGTGGTTCCCGGGGGACGGGCCGGTCGGCCAGTCGACGCTGATGACGCCGCTCCAGAGACGGGCCGGGTTCCGGGTCTCGATCGGGGTGATCGCCGAGGCCTGACCGGCCGCGCCCGCGCGTGGCACCATCGACCGCGATGGCGTCCCCGCCCTACATCCTGCGCCGTTCCGCCCGCTCGAGGCGGCTACGGATCACGATCGATCCCGAGCTGGGGCTCGTCGTCACGATCCCGCCGGCGACGCGCCGCGGCTGGGCCCACCCGGAGCGCCGGATCGACGCGTTCCTCCGGGAGCGCGAAACCTGGATCCGTCGCCATCTCGACCGCCAGGCACGCGATCGGGCCGAGCTGGCCGCCCGCGGCGGGCTGGCCGACGGGGCGTCGATCCGCTACCTGGGTGAGCTTCATCGGCTGCGGGTCACCGTCGCGTCGAGCGGGGGGCGGTCGACCGTCGCACGCGTCGTGACCCCGACCGGTCCGGAGCTTCACCTCGGGCTCCTGGTGCGCGACCGCGACCGCGCCGACCGCGTCCTCGAAGCCTGGTTCCGGGACCAGGCCCGGTTCGCGATCGACGCGACGATCGCGGATCACGAGGCCGCGCTCGGGGTTGCGCCGGCCGCCGTCGCGCTGCGCGACCCACGGAGCCGCTGGGGCAGCGCCTCGCGCCAGGGTCGGCTGATGTTCAGCTGGCGGCTGATCCTCGCGCCGCGAGAATCGCTCGAGACGGTCGTCGTCCACGAGCTCGCGCACCTGCGCGTGTTCGGCCATGGGCCCCGGTTCTGGGCAGTCGTGGCGTCTCGCCGGCCGGACCATCTTGTCTGGCGGCGCTGGCTCCGGACGCACTCGCTGGAGCTCCACGCGGCGCTGTCCAGCGGCCGTGTGGCCACCCCCGCGGACCTCGCCTCGGGGTCCTAGGGCCGATCGCCCGCGACCCCGATCGCCGCGAGGATCTCGGTCGCGATCGCGCGCGGCCGGCGGTTCTCCACGTCGATCACCTGGTCGGCCACCGTGCGGTAGCGCGGCTCGCGCTCGGCGGCCCGCGCCGCGAGCCATGCGAGGTCCCGGGCGTCCTCGCGCCGGCCGCGGCCCATGCCGATCCGTCTGCGAAGGGTCTCCGGGCGGCCGCGGAGCCACACGACGCGGACGTCCGCATCTTCGAGATCGCGGCGAGCCGACTCATCGTCGACCACGGCGCCGGCCGCCGCGATCACCGCCGGCCCCGGCCGTTCGAGCGCCGCCCGCAAGGCGTCGATCTCGGCCGCGTGGAGCGCGTCTTCTCCGTCCTCGGCGTGGATCGTCGCAGGCTCGCGCCCGGTCCGCTCGCGGACGAGATCGTCATTGTCGAGGAGAGGCCACCCCGTCCGGCGGGCAAGCTCGCGCCCGACAGTGGTCTTTCCGGAGCCCATCATGCCCACGAGGACGACGCGGACCGGGGCACCCTCAGTCATTGACTCGGCGTTCGCTGACCGAAGTCCAAGGCGGAGCTCCGCGACGCCATTGGCCTGAGGTAAATGGTGGAGATGAGGGGACTCGAACCCCTGACCCCCGCGATGCGAACGCGGTGCTCTCCCAGCTGAGCTACATCCCCACGAGGCGCGCCACAGGCGCGAAACGGTCCCGAAGTGTAGCACGGGCCCTCGGCCGCTCCGGCCGCGCGGCTACCCTCGGGCGATGTCCATCGGCCTCGAGCTCGGCTTGATCGCGGCTTTCTGCTGGGGCTCGACCGACGTCTCGGTCGCCCTCGCCGGCCGGCGCCTCGGCAGCATCCGCACGACCGGGCTGGTCGTGTCGGCGAGCCTCGCGATCATCGTCGTGCTGTGCCTGATTCGCGGTTCGTGGTTCCCGTCGAAGATCGAGGACGTCGCCGCCGCGGCGCTGAGCGGCGTGGTGGCGGCCGGCGCGTACCTGTCGTTCTTCACGGCGCTCCGGATCGGCCCGCTCTCGGTCGTCAGCCCGGTCGTCGCCGCGTACGGCGGCCTGACGGTCGTGCTCGCCGTCGTCCTCCGCGGCGAGACGCTGACCCCGCTCCAGGCGATCGGCGCCGCGCTCGCGACGATCGGCGTCATCCTGAGCGGTCTTGTCTCGGACGGCGGCTGGCGGTCGACCCGGATCGCCGGGAAGGGCGTCGGTCTTGCGGTCATCGCCCTGGTCTGTTTCGCCGTGTTGACGATCACGCTGGCCGCGCCTGTCCGAAGCGCCGGCTGGCTGCCCGTGCTGCTGACCGCGCGGATCGCGAATGCATCCACGGTCGGCCTGGTCCTGCTGGCGGTCTTTGTCCTCCGGCCGCCGTGGGCCGGAGGGCTCCTCGCGGGCTCCAGCCATCACGCCCCGACGAGCGTGCCCGTGGCGATCGCCGTCGGGCTGGCCGGCGGCACCCTCGACATCTCGGGGTTCGTCGCGTTCGCGATCGGGCTCGAGCAGGCGCCCGCGTGGATCGTGGGGCTCGCGAGCTCGTTCGGGCCTGTCGTCAGCGTCCTGGTCGCGGTGCTCCTGTGGGGCGAGCGGCTCCAACCGAGCCAATGGCTCGGGCTGGCGGGGATCGGAGCCGGCCTCGTCGCGGTCGCGTTGCCGTAGCCCTGCCGCGGCTCAATCCCTCGCCCAGCCTACGTCTTCGCGGGACCGAAGCTCAGGCTGGCAGGCTGAACCAGAAGCTCGTCCCGGTATCGCCAGACTCCGCCCCGACCCGGCCGCCGCCGGCTTCCACCAGCTGCTTGACGATCGACAGACCGATCCCCGCGCCGCCGCGCGCGGTGTCGCGCGACTTCTCCACGCGGTAGAAGCGCTCGAAGACGCGGGCAAGGTCGTCGGGCGGAATCGGGTCGCCGGTGTTCGCGACGGTCACGAGCAAGTCGCCCGACCGGCGCTGGGCACTGACCGAGACCATCCCGCCCCGGGGGGTGTAGCGGACCGCGTTCGAGAGGAGGTTCGCGAGGACCTGGGCCAGGTGGTCGGGGTTGGCCCGGGCCGGCAGCGTGGCGGGAACGTCGAGGGAGAGCCGCAGGCCGGCTCGATCGAGCGCCGGTTGCGCGAGCTCGACCGCCGATCGAACCGCGGACGCGAGGTCGACGGGCTCGAGCGCCGGCGGGCCGCTTGCGGCGTCGCCCTCGGCCAACGCGTCGAGCGAACGCGACAGCCGCACGAGCCGCTCGGCCTCGTCCCAGAGGGATTCGTACGTCGAGCGGTCGGCCGTGATCACTCCGTCGCGGAGCGCCTCGAGATAGCCCTGGAGGTTCGTCAGAGGGGTGCGCAGCTCGTGGGCGGCGTTCGCGATGAAGTCGCGCCGCATCTCCTCCTGCTCCTGGAGGCTCATCGCCATCTGGTTGAAGCTGTCGGCGAGACTCGTGATCTCTTCCGGCCCGTCCCGCGGGACGCGTGCGGCGTAGTCGCCCTCGGCGATCCGGCGCGCGGCAGCGCCGACCTGGCGCAGCGGCCGGGCAAGCATCCTGGCCATGACGAACGAGAGCACGACGCTGGCAACGATCGCGACGACGACCGCCACGATCACAACGCCCGGCACCGAGTGATCCCACATCTCGCGGGCGTGCTCCGCGGTGTCGCCGGCTTTCATCATCAGGTCCGTGAAGACCTGGCCGCCGACGAGGAGCACACCGCCCACGACGATCGTGATACCGAGCGCGGCCGAGATGAGCGCCGCGAGGGCGATCCGCGTCCCGATCCCGCGCGAGCTCATCGCACTCAGCCGCGGGCCGGGGCGGAGCGATAGCCGGCGCCGCGCACCGTGGCGACCCAGCGGGGAGCGTCAGGGTCGTCGCCGAGCTTGTCCCGCAGCCGCCGGACGTGGACATCCACGGTCCGATCGAGGACCTCGGACTGCTCGGCGCCCCACACCGCGTCGAGCAGTTGGTCGCGGCTGAGGACCCGGCCGTCGGCCTCGAGCAGCGTCTCGAGGAGGCGGAACTCGACGTGGGTCAGCTGGACGGCGGCGCCGGCGATCGTGACCTCGTGTCGCTCGGGGTCCAGGACGAGGTCGTTCAGGCTGATCCGCGCGCCGCTCGCGCGGGGGAGGGTCGTTGTCGCGGTCGCCGCGGTCTCGAGCGGCGCGGTCGCCCGCCGGAGGATCGCCTTCACCCGGACGACGAGCTCGGCCGGCGAGAATGGCTTCGGGAGGTAATCGTCGGCTCCGTCCTCGAGCCCCGCGATCCGGTCGATCGTCGTGCCGCGCGCCGAGAGCACGAGGATCGGCGTCGCGCCGGCCTCCTCGTCGCGGCGGACGGCGCGGATGACGGCGCGGCCGTCGAGCTCCGGGAGCATCAGGTCCAGGACGACCAGCGCCGGCTCGTGCTCCTCGATTGCCGCGAGAGCGGCCGGTCCGTCGGCAGCGGTCACGACGCTGTAGCCCTCGCGCTCGAGGTACGTCCGGACGAGCCGGACGATCTTGGCGTCGTCGTCGACGACGAGGATCGGCCGATCGGGCAGGGGAGAGGGCTGCATCGCGAGCATCATGATCGCCGACGGTACGAGTCGCGCATGACGCAGCGGTGACGACGGATCCTGCCATTCATGTGTGGGAGGACTGCGCGGTCTGATCGCCGAGCGTTCCGCAACCGATTCGAGAGAGCGGCCGTGCATGACGGCAAGCCTTTCAGTCCCGAGTGGGATATCTGGCATGTTCTGGCCGATCGAGGCTCGCTTCCTTCCGAGGCATTGACCAACTAGAACAGATGTTCTAGTCTGGCGATCCGATGACCAGCCTCTCCCCGGACGTGTCGGCTGCTCTGGCGTCCCTCCAGACGCGATGGGGCGCGGCAGCTCCGCGGGTGGTCGGAGCGCTGGCCACGGCGCCGCTTCCGGCCGAGCCGCTTGACGACCCATCCGAGCTCGCTCCCTCTCCCGCGGGCGAGCCGCGAACTGGCGTCGAGCGGATCGTCCGGACCGGCTTTCCGAGCCTCGACGCGATCGTCGGGCCGGGCGGGCTGCCCCGCAACGCCAGCGTCGCGCTCCGGGGTGCTCCCAGCTCCGGCACCACCACCCTCGCCCTCCGCCTCGTCGCCGAGGCCCAGGCCGACGGCGCGATCGTCGCCTGGATGGACGTCGCCCGGGCACTCGATCCGGTCGAGGCCGCCGCCCGCGGCGTCCGGCTCGACTGGCTCGTCGTCCTCACGCCCGAGACCCTTGACGAGGGTCTGTCGATCGCGGGGATGCTCCTCGCCGGTCGCTCGGTCGACGTCCTCGTGATCGACCTGCCGCCGCGGCCCGTCGCCGGCGCGACCCCCGCGAAGGTCGCCGAACGCCTCCGTCGCCTGGCCGGGCTCGCCCGCCGGGCCGAGACGCTCCTCGTCGCCCTCGAGCCGCCCGGGCTGACGCCGAACCTCGTGACCGCGGTCGCGGAGTCGACCGGTCTCCGCCTCGAGCTGGAGCGGCGAGCCTGGATCCGGCTCGGCCGGGACGTCGTCGGGCAGCGGACCGAGGCGGTTGTCGCCCGCAGCCGGTACGGGCCGCCGGGGAGACGGGCCGAGCTCCGGATCCTCTACGCCGAGGGTGGCGATCGGGACCGCTGTCTCCGCCACCCGGATCTCCTTCGCGACGACCCGGCCGAGACCGCCGGCACCGTCGTCGCTTTCGCTCCGCCCACCCCACGGACCACCACCACCGATGCGACTCCTCCACCTCTACTGGCCCCACCTCCCGATCCGGCTGGCGCGCCACCGCCACTCCGGCTCGTTCCCGACCGACCGGCCGGTCGTGCTCGGCGGCCAGCCGTGGACCGACGGGACGGTGATCGACGCGGATCCGGCGGCGCGGGCGCTCGGCGTCCGGCGCGGGATCCCGCTCGGGTCGGCGCATCGACTCGCCCCTGAGGCGGTCTTCCTCGACCCGGAGACCGAGGCCGACGGAACGGCCGTCGAGATGGCGTTCGAGACGCTCGCCCGATATAGCCCGGGCCTCGCCGGCACGGCCGACCCGACAGATCCCGCGTTCGGGCTGATCGAGCTCCAGGCCGACGGGCTCGACCGGTTGTGGGGCCCGGACGCCGTCTTCGTCGGGCGGCTCGTCGAGGCGCTGGCCGGCGTCCTGCCCGGTGCACCGCGACCGGGGATCGCCGGGACACGGTTCGCGGCGACTGTCGCCGCCGGCCACGCCGAGCCTGCGGTCGCGCGGATCGTCGAGCCGGGCCGGGACGCGCACTTCCTCGCGCCCCTGCCATCGTCGCTGCTCTCGCCCGACCCCGACATCCGGACGCGGCTGGCCCGGTTCGGGCTGCGCCGGATCGGGGCGGTCGCGGAGCTGCCCCGGTCCGCACTCGTCGCCCGGTTCGGCGAGGAAGGCGCCCGCCTCCACGCCCGGGCGAACGGCGAGGAGATCGAGCAGTTCCGGCCGCGGCGGGCTCCAGAGCGGCTGGTCCTCGCCCTCCCCATCCACCCGCCCGTCGCCGAGACCGAGTCGCTCAGGTTCGTCCTCCACCGGCTCGCCGGCGCCCTCGCCGCCCAGGTCGACGCGCGGGGGATGGCCGCGGCCCGGGCGAAGCTGCGGCTCACGCTCGAGATGGCGTTCGCCCGCACGGGCACGCCCGAGGAGCTGGTCGTCGAGCAGCGCTTCCCCGAGCCGACCGCCGATGCGGACGCGATCGAGCGGCTCCTGCTGGCCCGGCTCGAGCAGGCGCCACCGCCGGCCGCGGTCGAGCGGCTCGAGCTGGAGCTTGCCGGTGTCGAGCCGGCCGTCGGTCAGCAGCTGCCGTTGTTCGTCCCGCAGGCCGCCCGTACCGCCAAGCTCGGCTGGCAGCTCGCCCGTCTCGCATTGACGTTCGGCGAGGACCGGGTCCGGAAGACCGTCGTCACGGACCCCGACGCGCCGCTCGCAGAGCGGCGCTGGACCTGGCGATGACGGCCCAGAAGGCACCGCGCGTCTGTCATGCGCAGTTTCGCGACAGCCACGCTCGACTTACCGCAGATTCTGACGGCTGGCGCACGGAATCACTTCGATCCACGCTCATTCATCGCGGAATCGCTCCTGTCAGACGCGGACCCGGTCGACGCGGGCGCGGCCCAGGTGCGACCTGATGACCCGGCTCCTCCGCGAGCACCCGGCGATCGATGTCGAGCTCGACGACGCCGGGCGCCTCGTCGCGATCCGCTGGAACGGCCAGCGCGAGACGGTCGAGGTCTGCAACGCCTGGCGCGTGGCCGAGTCGTGGTGGCGCGAACCGATCGAGCGCGACTACTGCAAGGTCGTTGGGAAGCGCTGGCTGGCCCTCGTCTACCTCGACCGGATCGACGGGACGTGGCACCTGGAACGGCTGTACGACTGATCAGGGGGACCCATCTCGAAATCGGGCTCTGGGCGAAGGCGGCCGACATCAGCCCTACACGGATCCGACCGTGTACAGCTGCCACAGGTTTGCACGCAACAGATCCGTGGGCAACACCATCGTGGCTCTCCGTGGCCTCTTCGAGCGCGATCCGGGCGGCCGGCGAACTGTCACCAGCAACGAGTCTGCGCCGCGAACGGCGCGATACCTCGGCGATGAAACCGACCTCAGCCTCCGCCGCATCCCTCGGGATGGACGGTTGCAGCCAGGAGGAGCATCGGCAGGACGAAGAGGATCACAAACAACGCGACGAGGCGCACAAGGCCGACCCAGACGCGCCGGTCCGAGACCGACAACGGATCGAGGCCGCCGAGGTCGTCGCCTTCGGTCACGCGACGGGCGCTCCAAGCATCACGGTGAGCGCGAGGAGGAGGCCGAAGAGCGCCACGACGAAGGCAAGCGCCTGGACATCACTGGAGCGCGTGGATCGGTGCTGCACGCCATCACCTTTGGGACTCGACCGGTCCCCTGCCGGTCGTCGGAAGCCTAGACGGCGGCCGTTTCCAGGGCGTTACGCGAGATCGCCGAAATCGCGATTCGCGTGACAGGGATGTTGCGATGTCGCCGGGGAGGCGACGGGCTCGTAGGCGGGTCGAGGTCGACGGGCAGAACCCATTACGAGAACGACCACGCCACCGACAAGAACGGCCGTCAGGACGAGAACGCCCGCGACATCGCGAGCTCTGTCATGAACCGATCGTTGTCTCCCGTGCGCTCACTCGAAGGGGCAGGACGCCCCGTACAGCACCGTGATGATGAGGGTTCCAGAGACCGGTGTGAAGCGCACTTCGGCCTTGCAGCCCGGAGTTGGCCCGGTGGCCTCCAGGACAACGGTCCCGTCCTCGAGCGGTGAGCCCACGTCGACTGTCCAGCCGAGGTCCTCCAGGTCCGCTCTGATCTGTCGCACAGCGGTCTCCGAATCGATGGTCGCCGCGAAGATCGCGCTGGCGGGACCCGGCTGGTCAGCCGGGGTCGAGCGGGCCATGCGAGGGAAGCTGTCGGGCAGCCCGTCCCAGATTCGGCCGAACTCGGTCTGCGTCGTCGATGGCAGTGTGGCTGCGGGAGTCGCGGACGGGCCTCCCGGGACCGGTGTGAGGCTCGGCGCGGGGCGTGAAGCGCGAGGGCTCGCGGACGGCGAAGCCGAGGGCGCCACGGTCGAGACGCACGCGGCTACGAACAGCGCGACGAGGAGGGAGGGGGCGCGCCGGCGGAAGGCGGTCACGACCCCATCGTATCCGCACACAACGAGAGACCGCCGTCGCGCCCCAGCACGACGGCGGTCTGTTGGCCGCAGGATCCGCTCACCAGATCCGCGGCAGGTCGACTTCGGTCATTGCGACCGTCGCCGCCCTGTTCGCCCCGAGCCCCCAGGCCAGGACGGAATGTGGTTCAGCGCGGGCCGGACGCCTGGGCCATCGCCGCCGGGAACAGGACCAGGATCAGGAGCAGGGCGAACCCCACGAGGAAGCCGGTCCGGAGAGTGGCGGCGACGAGGTGGCTGGTGTCGCGCTTCATGCCGAGGTAGACGCCGAGGTCCCGGATTCTGTTTCGCGATCCGCGGCACGAATTTCGGGTCATTGGATGGCGGGACCTCTGGCGGTCATCTTGACCAAACAGAACAAATGTTCGATCATCGACGGTCCCGATGACCGCCTACGCCGAGCTCCACTGCCACACGAACTTCTCGTTCCTCGACGGCGCCTCGGCGCCCGACGAGTTGGCCGAGCGAGCCGCCGAGCTGGGCCTGATCGGGCTCGCCGTGACCGATCACCAGGGGCTGTACGGCGTCGTCCGCGGCCAGGCCGCGTACGAGGAGGCCGGGCTGCTGCCCGTGCTCGGGACCGAGCTCGAGCTGCGCGACGCGCTCGCCCCCGACCCGGAGCACATCGTCGTCCCGGCCCGGCGAGCGGTCCGCCGTGGCAGTCGGTGCCGATCGTCGGACGGCAGCGCCTCCACCGAGACGGCCGCCCGCGAGGGCGAGCCGGATCGGCCGCGTCCGGAGCGGGCTCGGTTGCCCGGCCACCGCGAGGCGGTCAAGGAGGATCGGCGCGGGATCGGCGAGGCGCAGCGCGGGCCGCATCTGGTCCTCCTCGCCCGCGATGCGATCGGCTATCGGAGCCTGTGCCGGATCATCTCCCGGGCGAACCTCACCGGGACGAAGGCGATGCCGCGGGTCGATCACGCGCTGCTCGCCGAGCACACCGAGGGGCTCATCGCGCTCTCGGGCTGTCGCGACGGGGAGATCGCGCGACGGCTGCGGGCGGGCGATCGCGACGGGGCGCGGGCGGCGGCGCGCACGCTCGCCGAGCGCTACGGCGGCCCGGATCGCGACGGCTTCCATCTGGAGCTCGGACACCATCGGCTGCCCGACGACGACTGGCTCGTGACGGAGACCGTGGCACTGGCCGATGAGTTGGACTTGCCGGTCGTCGTGACGAACGACGTCCACTACGCCACCGCCGATGGCCGCGAGTTCCAGGATGTCCTGACCGCGATCCGTCACGGCCGGACGCTCGACACCCTCGCCGACCTGCGCCGGTCCGACGGCGAGTCGTCCCTGAAGTCGGCGGCGGAGATGGCGGCCCTGCCGCCGGGCGATGGCTCGCTCGGGCGGGAGGTCGCGCGGGCATGGGCGGCCGGGATGGAGCGCTCGGTCGAGCTCGCCCGCGCCTGCCGGGTCGACCTCGGCTTCGAGCAGTACCGGTTCCCGGGCTTCCCGGTGCCGAACGGCGAGACCCCGTTCTCGTACCTCTCGACGCTCTGCTGGGACGGCGCCCGGAAGCGCTACCACCCGATGACCTCGGCCGTCGTGAACCGGCTCGCCCACGAGCTCGACGTCATCGAGCGGGCCGGGCTCGCCGAGTTCTTCCTCATCTGCTGGGACCTGATGCGGTTCGCGAAGGAGCAAGGGATCCCGGCCCAGGGCCGGGGCAGCGCGGCGAGCTCGATCGTCGCGTACACGCTCGGGATCTGCCGGGTCGAGCCGATCCAGCACAACCTGCTCTTCGAGCGGTTCATCAACGAGGGCCGGACGACCTACCCGGACGTCGACATCGACTTCTCGTCGGAACGGCGGGAGGAGGTCATCCAGTACGTCTACGGCCGCTACGGCCCCGAGCACACGGGGATGGTCTGCAACCTCGTGACGTACCGGGCGCGGTCGGCCGTGCGTGAGGTGGGCGTCGCGCTCGGGTTCCCGCGGCCGCTCGTCGACCGGGTCGCGAAGGCCCTCGAGACGTACGACTCGGTGATGGTCCGGCGCGATCTCGAGGCGGACGGCGGGTTCGCCGAGTTCTTCAAGCGACCCGGGGAGGGGCTGCCGGTGGAGGCGGCGGCAGCGGCTGCGGCAGAGGAGCGTGGCCTCGTCGACGGGATGGGTCAGCTGAACCACGCTCGCGGTGGACGGGTGCGGACCGGCGGAGCGGGCGAGGCCGGCGACGGGCGGCTGCCTCGAGCGGAGGATGCGGTACGCGTCGGGGAGCAGCTGGTGGACGGGCTCGGCCAGCTGAACACGCGGATCCCGCTCGTCGGCAAGGTGCCGCCGTGGCGCCAGCCGGCGAAGCTCGTGGATCCGAACGCACCGCGGCCGTTCGCGTGGCTGAGCGAGCTGCCGGAGCCGGGGGTCGTGCCCAACTCAGATGCGGTATCGACGCCATCGTTATCCGGCGGGCTTGGAGGGCCACATGGGGGCCCAGAAGTGGTCGCGACGAGCTCGGCCACGCTCAGCCACGCTCGCGCGGAGGAGTCGACGGCCGGTTCTGGCCCTCCGAGAGGCAAAGATCGCGATGGCATCGTTACGGCAGCGCTCTCCGCCGTACTCCCCGATGCGCTCGCACCGGTCACCGCCATCCGCCCGAGTCGCCGCGGCGACGACGAGGGTGGCCCCGGCGACACGCCGGCGAGCGTGGCGTGGCTCCGCGACGGCCGGGGTACCGGGTACGCGGCGGATCGGGAGCGGCTCGTCGCGCCAGCACTGCTCGACGACGGGCACGGTGGCCGGCGGGCGATCGATCCCGAGAGCGGCATGCCCGAGACCGAGCCGCGCAAGACCGACCGGCTCGGCCGGCCGAATCACTGGGATCCCCCGGCGCCGCGGACGGCAGCGCTGGGCCGTGGCGGCGATCACTCGTCGGTCGCGCGCGTGGAGCCCGACCCGCCGCCACAGGCCCGCGGCGGCTCCACCGTCGGGATGAGCGACTGGGAGCGCTGGCTCGAGTTCTGCGCTCGCATCGACGGCTTCCCGCGTCACCTCTCGATCCACTCGGGCGGGATGCTCGTGACCGCGGCGCCGCTGATCGACATCGCCCCGCTCGAGCGGGCGACGATGCCGGACCGGGTCGTCGTCCAGTTCGACAAGCGCGACGTCGAGGCCCTGAAGCTGATCAAGCTCGACCTGCTCGGGCTCGGGATGCTTGCCGCGATCGACGAGACGCTCCAGCTGATCGAGCACGACTGCGCGGTCTGCCTCGACCTCGACCGCCTGCCCGAGGAGGTCCCGGAGGTCTTCGCGATGCTCCAGGCGGCCGACACGGTCGGCGTGTTCCAGGTCGAGAGCCGGGCCCAGATGCAGACGTTGCCCAAGTCGCGGCCGCAGAGCCTCGACGATCTCGTCGTCGAGGTCGCGATCATCCGGCCCGGCCCGATCCAGGGCAACGCCGTCCATCCGTTCCTGCGCCGCAAGCAGGGCCTCGAGCCGGTCGAGTACCTCCACCCCAGCCTCGAGCCGGTGCTGAAGGACTCGATGGGCGTGATCCTCTACCAGGAGCAGGTGATGAGGATCGCGATCGAGGTCGCCGGGTTCACGCCGGCCGAGTCCGACGGGTTCCGGCGGGCGATGGGCACCTGGCGATCGAACCGCGAGATGGAGAAGCTCCACGCCCAGTTCCACGACGGCTGCATGCGCCAGCCCGGGATGACCGAGGAGGTCGCCGAGGAGCTGTTCCGCCAGGTCGCGGCGTTCGCATCCTTCGGGTTCGCGAAGTCGCACGCGGCCGCGTTCGCCCGGACCGCCTACGAGTCGAGCTTCCTCAAGCTCTTCTACCCGGCCCAGTTCCTCGTCGGGCTGATCAACGCGCAGCCGATGGGCTTCTACCCGGTCGAGGTCCTCGTCAACGACGCGAAGCGGCACGGGGTCGCGGTCCTGCCGGTCGACATCAACAAGAGCACCTACAAGACGACGACCGAGTGGGTCGGGCGTCCGGGATGGGCGATACGCGGGAATGGTCGTGAAGGGTGGGCGGAGGGCAGTGGGAACGACGACGGCGGCGAGCCACTCCCCGATGACGCGGGCATCGAGCGGCGACCCGCGCCGGTTCTGTCGTCCGGCTGCGTGATCCCGTCCCTCGAGGCCCGCGAGAAGTGGGCCGCCGACAGCGCCGCGGGCTGGGGCGTCCGGCTCGGGATGGGCCTCGTGAAGGGGATTGGCGAGGAGCACGAGGAGCTCCTCGACGCGGAGCTGACCCGTGGCCCGTATCGGAGCCTGGCCGACGTCGTCGAGCGAACGGGGCTGGCGGAGGAGACGCTCGAGCGGATGATCAGGGTCGGGGCGCTCGATTCGCTCGGCCGGCCGCGGCGCGAGCTCCTCTGGCAGCTCCGCGAGGTCGCCGGCGCGACGCGCGGACGCCTCGACGGCCGTTCGACCCGCGGCGGCGCCTTCACCCGGGCGGCCTCACGCCCGATGGCGCTCCGCCTGCCGGCGACGGAGGCGCCGACGCTCCCTGGCCTGACCGAGTCTGAGCGGATCGGCGATGCCTACGCCGTGGTCGGCCTCGACGCCCGCCGCCAGGTGATCGAGCTCTACCGGCCGGCGCTCGACCGGTTGGGAGCGGTGACGAACGCCGCCTTGAACGACCTGAAGCCGGGGCTGGTCCGGATCGGCGGCCTCGTCGTCACCCGCCAGCACCCGATGACGGCGAAGGGCACGGTCTTCCTGGCGCTCGAGGACGAGACGGGGATGGTCAACGTCACGCTCTGGCCCGACACCTGGGCGCGGCTCCGCGGCATCGTCAGACGCCACGCCCTGCTCCTGGTCGACGGGGAGCTCCAGCGCGAAACGTCGGTCGTCAACGTGATCGCCCACGAGGTTCGGGCCCTGGTGGAGGCAGCCGCCCAAGCCGGCGCCCCCGCCCAACCAGCGGGCGTCAAGGCCCTCGGCTACGCAGGAATGCGTCGCCTGGGCTGAGTTGCTACCGCCGCCGCGCGAGCATCGGGCGTTGCTCGGGCTTGCGCGGAATCTTGCCGTCGGGTCGCCGGCTGGTCGTCGCAGTCGGACGGTTCCGGTTCCGGCTCATCGAGCTCAGGAACCGCCGGTACCACGCGGCCATCGAGGCGAACAGCGCGCCATAGAGCGCACCCGAGAACAGGAAGCTCAGCACGTCAGCCGGGGCGAAGCCGACCAACAACGGCAGCTGGAAGAGAAGGGAGAGGGTTCCGAGGAGCGCCCCGATCAGCCAGCTTGCCCGCGGTGCAAAGAAGCCGGCCACCAGGAGCGCGAGGATCGGCGCCTGATAGGAGAAGTACTGGTAGAAGATCGCCGTCGTCGGACTCGGCGAGACCATGTACAGGATCGCGGCCACACCCGAGGCGACCGCGGGAGCGAGAAACGCGCGATGCCGGAGCAGCTGAGGCAGAGCCCGGAGGTCGCCGCGCAGGTCGACCGGGCGGAACGATGCTCGGAACCCGCTTGCGACCTTGGGGCGTGGCGCCGCCGTGGTCGATGCGGCCGACGCGGAGCGAGCGGGCGGCTCGGAGCTCGGTGCTTCGATCGCGTCATCGTCGTCGGCGCCCAGTGGGCGCGGGGCCGACAATGCGCGGCTCCGACGGCGCGCCTCAGCTCGATCGGTTCGTTTGGCTCGTGGCACGGTGCCTCCAAGATCGTGGGGCGCCCGGACGGGGCGCGGAGTGGCGTCGGAAGCGTCGCTTCGGGTCCGGGCATCGTACGCGTTCGCTCGATGGACTGCGACGGGGTTCGCGGGTCCGCGCGATGTGACGAGTAAGCCGGCGTGAAACGCCGATGCATCGCCCGATAAGCGGCAAGCAAGAACCGCCTGCTACAACCATCGCTCCGCCACTCGGGCCGGCGTCATCCGCGGCTCGTGTCCGACAACCCCGCCGGGAGGTCGTCGATGTCGCGCACTCGACGCGTGGGGCGCACCGCCCTGCCGTTTGCCCTTGTCCTGGTTCTGCTCGCCACGTCCTTCGCCTTCGCGGCCCATCGGCCGGGCCCGCGTGTGTCGGCGCCGATCCCGAAGATGCCGACATTGGCCCTCGCCGTCGCCTGGCCGACCTCGACCTTGGTCGTCTCGGAGGTCCAGACCGGGGGAGCGTCCGCCTCGGACGAGTTCGCGGAGATCGCGAACGCGGGGAGTGGGCCGGTCGATCTCGCGGGGCTGGAGATCGTGTATGCGACGTCGAGCGGCTCGACCGTGACCCGCAAGGCGACCTGGGCATCATCGACCGTCCTCGAGCCGGGTCGCCACCTCCTGATCGCGAATGCTGCAGGGATCCATGCGCCGATCGCCGACGCCACGTACTCGGGCGGCTTCGCGGCGACGGGCGGGGCGATCGTCCTCCGCGCGGTCGGCGGCAGTCCGATCGACGCGGTGGCATGGGGCGACGCATCGAACACATTCGTCGAGGGTGTTGCGGCGCCTGCCCCGGCGGCTGGGTCGAGCCTCGAGCGGCTCCCGGGCGGATTGGGCGGCAATGGCTCCGACACGAACGACAACGCTGCCGACTTCCACGTGACGGTCCCGACGCCCCAGAACCTCGCGTCGCCGCCGACGCCGGAGCCCGGTGGCTCCCCCGTTCCGACGCCGACGGCGACCCCGTTGCCAACGCCGAGCCCGACGCCGACGCCGAGCTCCGCGCCGACCGCGCCCCCGACGCCGAGCCCTGTGCCGACGCCGGATCCCACCGCGACTCCGCTCCCGACGCCGACAGCGACCCCGACTCCCGCTCCGACACCCACGCCGACGCCCGTCCCGACACCCACGCCCACGCCCGCCCCGACGCCGTCGCCAAGCCCGACCCCGACGCCGGTGCAGTCGATCCTCGATGCCCGGGCGCTGCCAGACGGCACACACGTTCGCATCGGGGGAACGCTGACGACGGACCTCGGGGCGATCGACACGCTCCGGATCGGGTTCGTCCAGGACGCGACCGACGGGATCGCGATCCGCCTCGATGCGGCGCTGGCCACGCCCGTCGCCGCCGGGACCACGATCGAGGTCGACGGCACGCTGGGCTCGTACTTCAGCCTTCGCGTGCTCAACGTGGGCGCCGCGGACCTCACGATCGGCCCTCCGGGCGCGATCCCGGAGCCGATCGGCAGCACGACCGGCGGCGCCGGCGAACCGCTCGAGGGAATTCGCCTGACCGTCGACGGGCTCGTGACCGAGACGCCGGCCGCGCTGGCCGACGGACTGGGCGTCACGATCGATGACGGCTCGGGGCCGCTCCGAATCGTCATCTCGACTGTCGCGCTGGGCGGCGAGTCGGTGTCGACGGGCGATCGAGTCATTGCCGTCGGGCCGCTCGGTCAGCGAGACAGCAGCGGCACCGGCGCCGCCGGGTATCGGCTCCACGCCACGCTCACCGGCGAGGCGACGATCGTCCCGCCGCCGAAGCCCACGCCGAGCCAGACGCCGATGCCCACCACTCCGCCGTCTCCGTCGGCGACACCCGAGCCGTCGCTGAGTCCGACGCCCGACCCGACCGCGACGCCGATCGTGACGCCGAGCCCGACCCCGACCGCGTCGCCCGTCCCGACGGCAAGCGGTACGCCCGCTCCCGCGATCACGATCGCGACCGCGCGGTCGACGCCCATCGGTAGCCGGGTCACCGTGGGCGGCGTCGTGACCGCGGAGGCCGGTCGTCTCGGGACGCCCTCGCTGATCGCGATCCAGGACTCGACCGGCGGGATCGTCGTGCGGCTGGACGACACGATCGACCGACCATCGCGAGGCACCTGGCTCGAGATCACCGGGACCCTGGCAGATCCGTATGGCCAGCTCGAGATCCGGAACGCGACCGACGCCCGGGTTGTCGGACCGGCTCCACTGCCGACCCCGATCGCGGTCGACGGCGAGTCGCTCGGCGAGGCCGTCGAGGCGTGTCTCGTGTCGGTCGAAGGCGTCGCCGAGGGACGCCCCGTGAAGTCGACAAGCGGCGACGTGACGTTCTTCGTCACCACCGACCGCGGAACGATCCGGATTGCGGCGGACGCCTCGGCTGGTCTGTCGACGAGCTCCGTCGCCAAGGGCGACCGCCTGCGGATCTCTGGGGTGGCCGGTCAACGGGCCAGTCACAAGGACGCGCCAGATGGGTACCGCATCTGGGTGCGCGGGGCAGCGGATGTCGTTCGCGTCGGCGGAAGCGCGTCATCCGGGCCGAGTCCCTCGCCGTCGCCGACCAGCGCCACGGACACCGCACCAGTGCGGTCGATCGCTGCAGCGATCCTCGCCGCGAACGGTGGGGTCGCGATCGAAGGCACCGTGACGGCGCCCGCATCGCTCCTCGACGCAACGAACCGTCGCGTGATCGTCCAGGACCGAAGCGCCGCCATCGAGGTGCTCATGCCCTCGGGCGCGACGGCTCCAAGGGTCGGGACCCGGGTGCGAGTGCGCGGAGAGGTCGGTCGGGCGTACGGGGCGCCGCGGATCAAGGCGGAGACGGTTCAGGTCCTCGGAAGCGGGTCGATCACGGCCCTGGAGCTGCGGGCGGCTCCCGGCGCGGCCCACGAGTGGCGCCTCGTCCGCGTGCGGGGCGACGTCGTCGAGATCCACCGGTCCGGGGATCGGTGGACGGCGGAGCTGCTCGTCGGTGGCACGAGGGTTCCGATCGCGGGCCTTGCGGGGGCCGGAATCCCGTCAGCCGCGCTCGTCGCCGGCCGAACGGCGACGATCGTCGGCATCGTCCGGCGGGCCTGGCCGACCGCCACGGACCGCCGATTCGCCGTGGTCCCGCGGTCGCCAGGCGACCTGACGCTCGGCGGATCGGCCGACCCGTCGGCAGCCGGCTCGTCCGGCTCAGGGTCGAGCGGCGCGGCAGGTTCGTCCGGACCTGGTGGGACCGGCGCGCCGGGCGCGGCGGTCGCCGACCTCGACCTCGTCGACCTTCGCGCGCACGTGGGCGAAACGGCTCGCGTGAGCGGGCTGGTCGCGTCGGTCGAGGCCACCGCGTTCCGTCTGGACGATGGCACCGCGACCGCGCGCGTCCGGCTCGACGGTCCGGCGGCGGACCTGGCCGGCTCACTCGTCGCGGGCGATGCCCTGAGTGCAACGGGCCGCGTGACCCGTGAGGCGGACGGCGGCGAGATCGTCGTGGTCGTTGACGACCCGGCGGCCGTCATTCTCGTCGGTGACCTCGGCGCTCAAGGTGGCGACGGTTCGGGTTCGACCGGCCAGCCGGGTGACTCGGCCTCGGGGAGCGTGTCGGCCTCGCCCCGAGCCGGTGCGGGCAGTCTGACGGCAGGCGTCGGCGACCGGCCGATGCCGGAAGTCGGCGCGGTCGGGCTGGTCCTGATCTCGCTCGCGTCGCTGCTCGTGACCGTGATCAGGCGGCAGCGGATCCGTCGCCGCTTCGCGGCGCGCATCGCCGCCCGGCTCGCTGCGATCGGGCCCGCTGCCGCCCCGAGCGTGGCGACCTCGCCGACCGCGGCGGGCCCACGCGGGCCGTGACGCGCCCCTGACCTGCCCGGAACAGGCCGCCCGAAGGCCGTCATCCGTGCACGACTCGTGCGTGGCCGTGCTTGACGCTCGCGAGAAGGCGGGACTATCCTCGCCCGAGTTTCGCGCCTGCGAAGCACGCCAGAGTGAGGGAAGAGGTCTTGCCGAACGCGGATCCCCGCGTAGCACTCCCCATCGGAGAACGGCAATACCACATCGGACTCGGACCGGGTGAACTGGCCGAGTACATCCTCCTCCCCGGTGACCCCGACCGGACCTCACGGATCGCCACGCGTCTCGACGACCTCGAGTTCGAGCGGCGACACCGGGAGTTCGCCTCGGTCACCGGAACGTATCGCGGCACCCGGGTCTCGGTCGTCTCGACCGGGATCGGAACGGACAATGTCGAGATCACGGTGGCGGAGATCCTGGCGATCACGGAACGGCCGACCTTCGTCCGGGTCGGATCCTGCGGGACCCTCCAGCCGGAGGTCGCCCTCGGGGACCTGATCGTCTCGACCGGCGCAGTCCGGCTCGAGTCGACGACGAGTTTCTTCGTCCACGATGGGTATCCGGCGGTCGCCGATTACGAGGCGGTGCTGGCCCTCATCGAGGCGGGAGAGCGGCTCGGGCACCGGACCCATGTCGGGATAACGGCGACAGCGCCGGGATTCTTCGGGGCGCAAGGGCGCCCGATTCCGCAGCTGCCCATCCGTTACCCTGACCTGGCGGAGGAGATGGCGCGCCAGCGCGTCATGAACTTCGAGATGGAGGCGTCGGCGCTTCTGGTCCTTGCGGGCCTCGCCCGATGCCGGGCCGGCGTCGTCTGTGCGGTTTACGCGCAGCGCACGGAGGGCACGTTCATCGAGGGACTCGCGAAGGACACCGCAGAGGCGGCGTGCGTGGAGACGGGGCTGGAAGCGCTCCTGATCCTGGCCGAAATGGACCGCCAGAAGCGTGCAGCAGGGACGGATCGCTGGCGACCGTCACTCTGGAATCGAACGTGAGAAGCGGATGCGGGACGAGGGTTCCCGCGACGCCACGCCATACCGAGGAGGAGCCCGCTCCATGGCCGAAGCCTATTGCGTCAAGGACAAGATGAAAGTCGAAGTCCAGAACCCGCAGCGAATCACGATGAAGAACGGCAAGCCGGCGCTCCAGGGCACCTGCCCGAAGTGCGGTGGCAAGGTCTTCAAGATCGGCGGCTGACGCAGTCCCGAGTTCGAACGTCGAACGCGACCCCTGCCGGCAACGGCAGGGGTCGTTCGATTCCCGGCCAGGAACGTCGCGTCGGGCCGATCTCCGCGCCCGATCCGCAACCGATCGACAACCGGCCCGCCTCCTTCGTGCTGGACGGCTCTGCCCGCGCGACGAAGTACGATGACACCATCAGACGGGGCCCTCGTGCGCGCCGGATCGGCGCCCGACCCCGCGGACCGGATCGATGGATCACACCGGGTGCCGCTCGGCGCCCGCGCTCGCGGAGGAACAGAGTCATGGCTGTGCGGGTCGGAATCAACGGGTTCGGGCGGATCGGCCGTCAGTCGCTCAAGGCCCTGATCGAGCGAACCCCGGACGTCGAGGTCGTGGCCGTCAACGACCTCGTGGACACCGCGATGAACGCGCTCCTGTTCAAGCACGATTCGACCTACGGCGCCTATCCGGGCACCGTCGACCATACGGCCGACTCGCTGATCATCGACGGGCGCGAGATCAAGGTTCTGACCGCCAAGGACCCCGCCATGTTGCCGTGGGGCGACCTGGGCGTCGACATCGTCCTCGAGTCGACCGGGATCTTCACCGACGCCGACAAGGCGAAGGCGCACATCACCGCGGGCGCGAAGAAGGTGATCATCAGCGCCCCGGCGAAGGGCGAGGACATCACGATCGTCCTCGGCGTGAACGAGGACAAGTACGATCCCGCCGCTCACCACGTGATCAGCAACGCCAGCTGCACGACGAACTGCCTGGCGCCGGCGGCCAAGGTCGTCCACGACCTGCTCGGCATCCAGCGCGGGCTGATGAACACGATCCACAGCTACACGAACGACCAGCGGATCCTCGACGTCGCCCACAAGGATCCCCGCCGAGCCCGCGCGGCCGGCCAGAACATCATCCCCACGACGACCGGCGCGGCGAAGGCGCTCGCCCTCGTCATCCCGGATCTCAAGGGCAGGTTCGACGGGTTCAGCCTGCGGGTTCCCACGCCGACCGTCAGCGTCGTGGACTTCACCGCGGACGTCCGACGCGAGACGAGCGTCGCCGAGCTCAACGACGCCTTCCGGGATGCTGCTGCTGGGCCGCTCCAGGGGATCCTCGGAGTCTCGGACGAGCCGCTCGTCTCGTCCGATTTCCGGGGCGACTCGCGCTCCTCGATCATCGACGGGCTGAGCACGATGGTTCTCGGCGGGACGATGGTCAAGGTGATCGCCTGGTACGACAACGAGTG
>DASXTH010000155.1:0-7419 GCA_036505555.1 Candidatus Limnocylindrales bacterium
TGGCGTCGTCGACGGCGATCGCGGTGACGATCCGGCCCAGGCCGCGGCCACGGAACGCCGGATCCGTCCCGATCGACGAGAGATACGAGCCGCCGGCGAACGTCGTCCGCCGGGCGATCGCGGCCGGCACGCCGTCGACCCGGGCGAGGATCGCGTGGTACGCGTCGCTTGTCAGGCCCTGGACGGCTTCGAGCTCGATCGCCACGAGACGCTCCGCCTCGACGGCGAACGAGGTCGTCAGGACCGCGGCGATTGCCCGGGCCGCCGCCAGGGCCGGCTCGCCGGTCAGCCGGTGGAGCCGCTCGACGGTGACGCCAGGGTCGAAGGCGCGAGACCGCTCGATCGGACGGAGGACCGGGTCCAGGCCCATCAAGATGCCGCCGCCGTGGTCGACGAACCCTGCTGCCAGCAAACGCTCGGTCAGGTCGATCGGTTCGTCGTAGCCCGGCATCGGCCAGACGTGCGGGATCCGGTCGAGCCCGGCGAACAGGGCGAATGCTTCGGCCAGGCGTCTGTCGAAGGCACCGGGCTCGATGGGCCAGGAGACTCCGGCGAGCCGGTTCCAGAACGGCTCCCGGTCGGTTTGGTCGTAGAGAAGGACTGCGTCGCCGAGATCGCGCACCTCGCGACCCGTCAGAGCATGACAGCGCGCCTCATGCCAGGCCAGCCAACGGACGTCGGCCGGCGTCAGATCGACGGGACGACCAGGCGGTCCGGGGCGCCGACGCGCCGGCTGGGTGGTCGAGGCGGACATGCCCGAACGATACCCGCGCCGCCGCTGCGTCGACTCCCCGCGACCGGTCGGGCCGCGCGGGGCCGGAGAACCGCTCGCGCCAGTTCGGCGTACTGTGGCATGACGACGCGATCGGCCCTGCCCCGCCGGTCGACCACTCGGAGGACACCTGTCATGCGCTCGGTTGTTCGCGCCCTTCTCACCACCCTCGCGGTCATCGCACTTGCGGCCTGCGGGTCGAGCGCGACGGCGGCTCCGTCGAGCGGCGGCGGCGTCCAGCCGTCCGCTGCTGCGAGCACCGGTGGGGGCGCAAGCGCCGCAGCGGGCGCGAGCGCTGCCGCTGGCGGGGCCGCGTGCGCCGTGGCTGCGGCGGGTTCGACCGCGACCGTGAACGTCTCGATCAAGGACTTCAAGTTCAACCCGCAGCCCGTCCAGGCCAAGGTCGGCGACGTGGTCGCGTGGAAGAACGACGACAGCGTCCCGCACAGCGCCACGATGGACGACGGCTCGTGCGACACGGATTCGATCTCCGCGGGTGCGTCCGGGATGCTCACCTTCACGAAGGCCGGCACCTACACGTACCACTGCAAGGTCCATCCGACCCAGATGAAGGACTTCACCGTCGTCGTCCAGTAGGGCTCAGGCGGTCGGGCGCTCCACGACGAAGAGCGAGGCGCCCGAAAGGAGGTCCACGACGGTCGGGGTTGGCACATCCGCCGCCTCGAAGAGGCCCTGGTAGCCGGCAAGGGTGTACATCCGGGTCCCCTGGTAGAGCTCGTCGATCTGGATGCCCCAGAGGAGCTCGTGCTGGAGGGTCGGTTGATCGTCCCGCTCCTCGGGCAGGCACCACTCGAGGACGACGAGGCGCCCGCCGGGCGCGACGGCCGCCCACGCGGCCTTGAGCGATCCGGCCGGGTCCGGCAGCTCGTGCAGCGCGTCCTGGAGGTAGACGAGGTCGAACTCGTTCCGGAACGGCATGTCATCGATCGTCCGGGCCTCGATCCGGATCCGCCCGTCCAGCCCCGCTTCGGCAACGTGGCGACGCGCCCGTTCCACGGAATCCGGTTCGAACTCGACACCGACGAGCTGCGTCCCGGGGAACCGACGCGCGACCGCGATGAGCCACTTCCCGCCGCCACAGGCGACGTCGAGGACGCGCCCGCCACGGGTCAACGCCGCTGCCAGGTCCGGCAGGTCGGCCAGCCCCTCCTGGAAGAACACCGCGATGTCCTGGACGGTGACGGCCTCGATCGCCCGATGGAAGCGTGGCGGGCGCTCGGCGATTTCTGGTCCGCCGCGAAAGAAGGCCGCGAGGTCCGCGTAGTCGAGGCTCGACGCGACCGCGACGACGAACTGGCCGCCGAGGAACTCCGGATGCGTGTCGTCGAGGAGGACCGCCGCGACATCGTCAGGCATCCTCGCCCGGCCGCTCGTCAGGGTGATGAGCTCGCCGGCGTGAGCGGCCCGAACCCACGCCTCGATCGCGTGTGGGCGGCATCCGCTGGCCGCGGCGAGATCTTCGGCGGTCAGCCCGCCGGCTCGGGCGGCGCGGATCTGCGCGAACAGGCCGAGCTCGAGCCCGAGGTACACGACCCAGCTTCGGTAGAAGCCGGCGACGCTCGCCCCGAGGTCCTCGAACCGGTCGACATGGCCCATGGATCGATTGTCGCACGGTCGGCGGTGGCTTCCGGCGGGTCGCAACGCGACCCCTGCCATCGGTGTTCCAATGGGCGTGATGGATGAACGCTCGCCCGGCGACGTGCAGCTCGCCGCCCGACTCGCGACCGACCTCGACGGGGCATTCGAGGCCATGGTCCTCGCCCACCAGGACCGGCTGTTCACGATCGCGTTGCGCACGAGCGGCGACCGCCACGATGCCGAGGAGCTCGTCCAGGACGCGTTCGCCCGGGCGTACCGGGCGCTCGCGGCGTGGCCCGCGCCGCGCGTCCGCGATCTGCGTCTTCGCGGCTGGCTCACGACGATCCTCCTGAACGCCGGCCGCAACCGGGCCCGGGTGCGGCGGGTTCCAACGACCGAGCTGGTCTTCGACCCGGGCGCCGAGCCCGCCGCCGACCCGCTCGCCCGCCGCGATGTCCGGGAGACCTGGGCACGTCTGCTGGCCGAGCTGAGCCCGGCCCAGCGGATCGCCGTCGTCCTCCGCCACGTCGACGGCATGTCCTACGCCGAGATCGCCGAGGCGACCGGCCGGCCCGAAGGCACCGTCAAGGCACACGTCCACCGCGGACTGGCCGCCCTGCGCACAGCGCTCATCGCCGCCGAGCGGCGCGAGCGCGAGGAGATCCCCGCATGACCGAACAGATCGATCCCATGACAGAAGCCGCCCTGGCCGGGCTCCGCGAGCCCGCACCGCCGGGTCTCGCCCACGCGACCCTGGTCGTCGTCGGGCTCGCCGACGACTATGCGGTCATCTCGTCGCCGGTGGGGCCGCTCCGGGTCGCCTGGAACGGGCGGGGCGTGTCCGAGGTCTCGGGGGCCGCGGACGACGCGGCGTTCGAGGGGCGCTTCTTCGCCCGGACCGGACGGCGCGCCCGGCGGGTCGCCGAGCTGCCGGCCGACCTGGCCCGGAAGGTCGAGCGCCGCCTCGCCGGCGATCGCCACAACCGGATCGCCCTCGATCTCCGTGGGACGACGCCGTTCGAGCAGGCGGTGTGGATGAAGGCCCTGGAGATCCCGCGGGGCGAGGTCCGGCCGTATGGCTGGATCGCCGCGGAGATCGGCCGGCCGAAGGCGGTCCGGGCGGTCGGGACGGCGCTCGGCCACAACCCCGTGCCGCTGATCGTGCCCTGCCACCGGGTCGTCCGGAGCGACGGGATGATCGGCCAGTATTCGCTCGGCGGGCCGGAGAACAAGCGGACGATCCTGGCCGAGGAGGGCGCCGATCCGACGCTCCTCGAGACGCTCGCCCGGGCCGGCGTCCGCTACTTCGGGTCGGACACGACCCACATCTACTGCCTGCCGACGTGCCGCGACGCGCGGCGGGTCACCGAGCGCCATCTCGTCCACTTTGGGTCGGCGAAGGCGGCGTCGGCGGCGGGCTACCGACCGTGCCTGCATTGCCGCCCGCTGGGCGCGACCGCCGTCGCCTAGCGCCGGCGCGGCCGCCATGGCGGTCGCGACGCGGACGTCGTAGACTGGTCGCACTTTGGACCAGCCGACTATGCCAACCGTCAGGGTGCGCCGCGCCTCGCCGATCCTCATCTGGACGGCGATCCTGATCCTGTACGTCGTCTGGGGCTCGACGTACCTCGCGATCCGGGTCGCGATCGAGACGATCCCCCCGTTCGTGATGGGCGCGATCCGCTTCTCGATCGCGGGCCTCGTGATGATCGGCCTGTCGGTGGCCCTCGCCCGTGGCCGGCTCGCCCGCCCCAGCCGGCGGGAGCTGCGCGACGCCGCCATCGTCGGGACGTGTCTGATGTTCGGCGGGATGGGCCTGGTCTCGTGGAGCGAGCAGACGATCCCGTCCGGGATCGCCGGCGTCGTCGTCGCCACGATGCCGGTCTGGGTCGCGATCTACGGCCGGGCGTTCTTCGGCGAGCGTTTGCCCGGCCTCGCGGTCGCCGGCATCGTCGTCGGTCTGATCGGCGTCGTCGTCCTGGTCGGCCAGGGCGTCGCGATCGATTCGTCGCTCGATCCCGTCGGGATCGTCGCCCTCCTCGTGTCGCCGATGGCCTGGGCCGTCGGCACGACCTTTGCCGCGAACCGAGCGCGACTGCCGGCCGATCCCATCTTCGCCACCGGGTTGGAGATGTTCTCGGGCTCGATCGTCCTCGCGATTGCGGCGGTGCTGTCGGGCGAGCTGGCCGCCTTCCGGCCAGCGGATGTCGCGCCGGAGGGCGTGCTGGGAACGGCGTATCTGACGGTCGTCGGCAGCCTCGTCGCGTTCACCGCATTCGTGTGGGTGATCCGCCACGCTCCGCTTCCGCTCGTGACGACCTATGCGTTCGTCAACCCGATCATCGCGGTCTTCCTCGGCTGGCTCCTCCTCCACGAGACGGTCGGGCCGGTCCAGCTCGCCGCCGGGGCGGTCATCGTGGTCGGCGTGGCCCTGTTGATCGTGGCGCGGAGTCGGATGCGGGCGCCGGAGCTCCTGACGAGCATTGCAGAGACCGATCCTGAGGCAGCGGTCGCCTAGCGTTCCGCGGCGACCGTCCGCGCGACGCGCCGCGCGAGGGCCATGATCGTGATCATCGGGTTCACGCCCAGCCCGGTCGGGAATAGCGAGCCATCGCCGACGTAGAGCCCCGGGATCACGACGCCTGCGGCCGTGCGGACCCGACCCGCCGGATCGCACGGGTGGTCGGCCCGGGCGCCCATCCGGACCGTTCCCATCTGATGGGCCGAGAACACCGATCCGCGGTTCGGCGCGAAATCGAACGATCGCAGGGCGTCCTCGAACACCGCGAACTGGCGGGCCTCGGCGCCCGGCGCGAACCCCGATTTGCCGTGCCAGCGCGGCGGCGTGCCCGCGGCCAGGAGCTGGCGCGCCCCGGCCGCCCGGGCGATGCCGGCCATCGCCACGAGGCCGTGGCGGAGCGTCGCGACCCCTCGCGCGTCGAGCCGGTAGTCGATCCGCGTCCGGCCGTCGCCGAGCCGGCGGACCCGCCCTTCGCCGCCGTCGCGCGTCACCGCGATCAACGGCGCGACGTGGCCGATCTCCGCCAGGAGGTCGGCATGATCGTCGGTGCCCTCCCACGGCAGGGCGAGTGCGATCAGGCCCGGATGGCCGGGCGCGGACTCGATGACGTAGCCGTTGCGCTCGCCGTCGGCCCGGATGAACTCGAGCGAACGGGCGGCCTGCATCGTCCCCCGCCACATCTCGATCGGCTCGTCGAACAGCCCGGCGAGCACCGGCACGGGATGGAGCCGGAGGTGGCGGCCGATCCCTGGGTGTTCGATCCCGGAGCCGAGCAGGATCGTCGGGGTCCGGAGCGCGCCGGCAGCGATCACGATCTGTGGCGCGCGGACGACGAGTCGTCGCGTCCGCGGTCGATACGGATCGGTCTCCGACGGGACCGGCGTCCCGTCCTGGTCGACCATGAGCGCCTGGCCCTCGACGCCGACCGCCCGGCCACCCTCGATCAGCACCCTCGTCACCCGGGTCCGGTCGACGATCCGGGCGCCCGCCGCGGCCGCCCTGGCGAGCTGGACGCGGAGCGTCGACTGCTTGGCGCCACGGGGACATCCGAACGGGCAGCTCCCGCAGTCGCCGCAGTCCGTCGCATTCCGCCGCGTCGGCGCGGCCTCCCAGCCGAGCGCTGCCGCGCCCCGAAGGATCACCTCGTCCTTTGGACGGATCACCGTGGCCTCAGTGACGCCCTGCGCCCGCTCGATCGCCGCCAGGTCGGCGTCGAAGGCCGGCCCGTCGATCCCGTCGATCCCGTGGTCGCGCGCCCATTCCTCGCGGACCTCCGCGGGCGGCCGGATGCTCGTCATCCAATTGACGAGCGTGCCGCCGCCGACCGCGGTGCCTGCCAACATCGTGACCGCACCGTCCCACGTGGTGAGCAGCCCGTGGTTCAGGTAGACCCGGGAGTACGCGTCCAGCTCGTCGGTGGGGAGATGGGCCTCGTCGAGGAACGGCCCGGCCTCGATGACGACGACCGAGCGGCCGGCCGCGCTGAGCTCGTCGGCGATGACGCCACCGCCGGCGCCCGATCCGACCACGACGACGTCGGCCTCGAGGACGATCGAACCATCCGGCGCCGTCGGCGACGCCTGGCGGTGGACGTCGAGCGGCACGATCCCGGCGAGGCTCGACGTTACGGGCGGGCGATCCGGCCGGTACCCGATCGCGGCGTGGAGCGGGTTCGCCTGCCCCACGGGACCGGGGTCGGCATAGGCGAGGAACGTCAGGAGCTTGCGATAGGCCTGGAAGGCGGATCGCCGCAGCGGCAAGCGGGAGAGGGCCCAGCCGAGCAGGACGCGCTCGCGCTCCGCGGGGGTCCGGTCACGGAACGCGGCTGGGCGGCCGGTCAGCAGGAGGCCGGCGACGCGCGATTCGAGGAGTCCCAGGACGAGCCGGAGCTGGCGGACCTGGTCGGGATCCGCCGCCCGCGAGAGCGCCTCGGCCGCGAGGTTCGCCCGGCGGACCGAGCCGCCGCGGACAAAGGTTTCCGCCAGCTCGGCGATCGTCGCGAGCTCGGCCGTCGACCAGCCATGAGGAATGGTCGGTGACGGGCTCGACATCGGCGGATCGTGCCACACACGCCCGGCGCGAAAACGGAGATCCGGTCAACGCGACGAGGTCGTCAGACGCGAACGGCAGCCGGTCGCTCCCAGCCCTGTGCAGGCAGCGGTTCGCAGCGAAGCGGCTTGTTCTCGCGGTAGCCCAGGGCGTACTCGGCCTGGATGATCGTGTGGAGCTGACTCGTCCCTTCGTAGATCACCGCGGCCTTCGAGTTGCGCAGGTAGCGCTCGACCGGGAACTCGTTCGAGTACCCGTTGGCGCCGTGGACCTGGATCGCGTCGAGGGCGCTCTGCACCGCATGCTCCGTCGTGTGCCACTTCGCGAGCGACGTCTCGCGCGTGTTTCGCAAGCCCTGGTTCTTCAGCCATGCGGCACGCCACACGAGCAGACGGCCCATCTCGGTCCCGGCGGCCATCTTCGCGAGCAGTTGTTGAACGAGCTGGTGACGGCCGATCTCCTGGCCGAACGTCGAGCG
>DASXTH010000156.1:0-1680 GCA_036505555.1 Candidatus Limnocylindrales bacterium
ATGCATGTCGACGATCGAGCGGACGATCGCGAGCCCGAGGCCGCTCCCGCTGCCGCGCGCCTCGTTCGCCCGCGAGCCACGGTAGAAGCGCTCGAAGATCCGCGGCAGCTCGTCGGGCTCGATGCCGACACCGGTGTCGGCGACCTCGATGCTCGCGCCGCCGTCCGGGAGCCCCGCCACGCGGACATCGATCGAGCCGCCCGGCTCGGTGAACTTGACCGCGTTCCCGACGAGGTTCGTCACGACCTGGCCGATCCGCTGCGGGTCGTGGCGGATCCGGATCGGGGCGGGGGCGGGTTCGAGGCGGATCGTGACACCGCGGCGCCGGGCTGCCGGGAGCGACTGCTCGACGGCCGACTCCACCGCCGCCCGCAGGTCGTCGGGGCGGAGGTCGAGGAGGACGAGCCCCGAATCGAGCTTGGAGAGCTCCAGCAGGTTCTGGGCGAGCCAGTCGAGCCGTTCCAGCTGGACGCGGCTGTTCGCGAGGAACTCCGCCCGCGCCGCCGGATCGTCGCCGGCGCGCTCGGTCAGGAGCTCGTTGAAGGTCAGGAGGGCCGCGATCGGCGTCCGCAGCTCGTGCGATACGTCGGCGAGGAAGTCGCGGCTTCGATCGCGATCGCGGCGGATCGTCTCGACGCTCTGCTCCAGCTGGTCGACCATCGCGTTGAACTGGGTCGCGAGCTCGGCCAACTCCGACGACCCGTCCATCACGTCGTCCCGTGGGATCCTGCTCACGAGGTCGCCCCCGGCGAGCGCCCGTGATGCCTCGGTCAGGCGCCGCAGCGGGGTCGTGAAGCGGTGCGCCATCGCCGCGGCGACGAGGATCGCGATCCCGAGCGCGAACGCCCCGACCGCGGCGGTGACCGTCGTGACGTTGTCGATCGCGGCCTGGCGGAAGGTGTACGGGTTCGAGAGCCGGACGACGATCCCGTACATGTACGGGCTGTTCTGCGCCGGCCGGAACAGAGGATCGCCGAGGAGTGGCTCCTTGGCCAGGCCCGACCGGCCGGGTTCCTCGGCCGTCGCGTGGAACGTCCCGCCCTGAGCGGGCACGATCGGGACGGTGTCGCCCTGCCCGATGGACGGCAGTCCGATCGTGTAGTCCACGTCCGCCTCCGCCAGCAGGTCGGCGATGAACGAGATCCGGGACGGCGTCTTCAGGGCCGCGGCGACCCGCGGGTTCACGACGTTCTCGGCGGTGACGACGGGCTCGCCTTCGGCCACGTCGCCCGCGTAGAAGTCGATGTAGGCCGCGACGATCTCGGTCTTCGAGGCCAGATCCGCGCGCTGCTGGGTCCGGAACTCCTCGTCGAGTCGGTTCAGGACGAAGACGGTCACGAGGAGCACGGTCAGGCCGACCACGCTCGCGAAGCCCAGGGTCAGGCGGCTCTGAAGGGTCTTCGGGCCGGCCCGGCGGAGCGCGAGCGGGATCAGCCGCGGTCGCCGCGGCACACGCAGCGGGGACCGGCCCGCGCGCTCGTCGGCCACGGCGCGCTCGTCGGGCGGCTCGCGCTCCGAGTCGGGATCGTCCCAGGCGTTCGCGGCTGGACCCGGCCTACCGCTCGGCGAAGGCGTAGCCGACGCCGCGGACCGTCAGGATGAAGACCGGATCCGCCTGGTCGTCCTCCAGCTTCTCCCGCAGATGGCTGATGTGCACGTTGATGGTCTTCTCGTCCTGGT
>DASXTH010000157.1:0-5440 GCA_036505555.1 Candidatus Limnocylindrales bacterium
GGCGCTGAATGAGCATTTCAACCTCCACGCTGAGCCGTGGTTCGCGCTCACCCTGACGATCGTGCTGGTGGTCAGCTCGTTCACCTGCCAGATGGGCGTGTGGGCGATCCGTCGCAAAGATCGGAGCGGGCTCGTTCGCGCGATCGGGGTGACCCTCGTCCTCGGCATCGTGTTCCTGCTCGGTCAGCTCTACGACTACTCGACCCTCGGCTTCGGGCTCTCGGACACCCCGTTCGGGACGACGTTCTACACGCTGACCGGCTTCCACGGGGCCCACGTGTTCGGCGGCGCGGTGATGCTGTCGGTGATCCTGTACCGCGGCATGGCAGGCCAGTTCAGCTCGCGCCATCACGACGCCGTCGAGGCCGTGTCGCTGTACTGGCACTTCGTCGACGTCGTCTGGATCGCGCTGTTCTCGACGCTCTACATCCTGTAGGCAGGGGATCCGATGCATCCGCTTCGCCACCCACGCAACGCCGTCTTCGTCGGTCTGATCTTCGTCGTCATCGGGTTCCTCTATTGGGCCCTGCCCTACTTCGCCAAGCTGCACGTCGACTACGCCGGGGTCACGATGCTCGGCGTCCTCGGCATCGCGATGGCCCTGATGTTCTACGTCCTGATCGCCGGAAGCCCGAACGACTGACGCGCGGACGCCCGACGAGACCGTGACCCCGACCGACGTGACCCGCTGATGCAGCTCCTCCAGGACCTCTGGAACGGGATCCTCGATCTCACCAAGCTCCTCGTCATCCCCGACTGGGGCTCGGTCATCGCCCTGCTTCCCGTCGTCACCGGCGTTCTGGTGGGCCTCTATCTCATCCGACTGATCTACAACTACCGCCAGCTCGGCCCGCGCCGCCGCCGGCCGGGTCGGATCAAGCCCGTCACGCCGGCTGGCATCCACATGCCGGGACCGACGCTCGCTCCGATCTTCGCGGCGGTCGGGACGTTCCTGTTCTTTGCCGGTCTCGTGTTCAGCGGGCCGCTCCTCGTCGCCGGGCTCGTCGTCCTCGTCCTGAGCCTCCTCTACTGGGGACGCGAGGGCCTGGTCGACTACGACCACATCGCGGGCGAGCATCCGCAGCTCCCCGCGGTCGTCCACCCCGGCCCGCCGCCCGGGGTCCACATGCCCGGACCGTCGTTCCGCCCGTTCCTCGCCGCGCTTGGCGTCGCGATCGTCTTTGCCGGCCTCGTGTTCGGCGGCTGGATCCTGGCGGTCGGCGTCCTGTTCTCGATCGTCGCCCTGCTCGGCTGGCTGAACGACGCCCGGAAGGAATACCGCCAGGTCGTGAAGGCGGATACGACCGGCCATCTCGACAACGAGCCGGCACCGGGCTGGCCGCGGAACCTGCTCGCGATCTTCACCGTGCTCTTCGTCGCGGCCACCGCGCTGACCGCCGGCTGGTTCCCGCCGCGCCAGGCAACGGCCGGCACGGGCCCGGGCAGCTCGGCGGCGCCATCGGGCGGTCCGAGCGGCCCAGCGTTGATCGCATCCAACCTCAAGTTCAACACCGCCTCCCTCTCCACGGCAGCCGACAAGCCGTTTTCGATCCACTTCGACAACCAGGACAACGGGATCCCGCACGACGTCGACATCCTCGACAGCAGCGGGAAGAAGGTCGTCGACAACAAGGACTTCCCGGGTCCCGCCGCGCGGGACTACGCCATCCCCGCGCTGCCTGCCGGCGGCTACAAGTTCGAGTGCTCGATCCATCCGCAGTCGATGAACGGCACCCTGACCGTCGGCAGCTGAGCCTCAGCACGTGATCGCGGATCGCCGGCCGACCCGGCCGCTTGCCGCCCTCGTCGCCGTTGCGGTCCTTGCCGCCGTGGTCGTGATCGTCGTGGTCGCCCTCGGCGGGTCGAGCGGCGGATCGACGATCGCCCGCGGCCAGGTCGTCCCGAACGTGACCGGTACGACCCTGGACGGGAAGGCGTTCGACTTGACGACGTTGCGCGGCCACCCGGTCCTGCTCAACTTCTGGGGCCCATCGTGCGCGCCGTGCGTGGAGGAGATGCCGCTCCTCGCCAAGCTGGCCGCCGCGCACGCGGCCGACGGGTTCCAGGTCGTCGGCGTCCTGACCGACGACCCGGTCGAGCCCGCCCGCGCGTTTGTCGTCGACCACGGCGCGACGTGGCCAACCGTCATCGACCCGGGTGGCGTCCTCAAGCGCACCTACCAGGTCATCGGCCGGCCGCAGTCGTTCTACATCGACCGGAACGGGATCTACCGCGACTACCAGATCGGCCAGGTGACCGAGGCGGAGTTCGACCGGAAGTACGCCGAGATCGTCGGCGGATCGTGACGATCTCCGGGTGACCGGTGCGGTCGCCGATCGGACGCTCGCCGCCATCGAGGTCGTCGGGCTGCGCAAGGCGTATGCCGAGCGGCCCGTCCTGCGCGGCATCTCGTTCCGGATCGCCGCGGGCGAGCTGTTCGCCCTCCTCGGTCCGAACGGGGCCGGCAAGACGACGACCGTCGAGATCATCGAGGGCTACCGCCGACCGGACCGGGGCGACGTCCGCGTCCTTGGCATCGATCCCGCTCGCGCCGGGCGGGATCATCGCGCCCGTGTCGGGTTGATGCTCCAGGGTGGCGGCGGCATCGATCCGCGGCTGACGCCGCGCGAGGTCATCCGACTGTACGCGCGCTTCCACGCCGATCCGCTCGGCGTCGACGAGGTCCTCGGGCTGGTCGGGCTCGACGGCGTCGCGGCCCGGACCCGCTTCCGACGCCTGTCCGGCGGCGAGCGGCAGCGGGTCGGGCTGGCGCTCGCGCTCGTCGGCCGCCCCGAGCTCGCGATCCTCGACGAGCCGAGCGCGGGGATGGACGTCGAGGGCCGCGGGGCGATGCGCGAGCTCCTCGCGAGCCTGCGGGCGCGCGGGGTGACGGTCCTGATGACGAGCCACGACCTGGTCGATGTTGAGCGGGTCGTCGACCGGCTCGCCATCGTCGACCGCGGGCGGATCGTGGCGATCGGCGCACCGCACGAGCTCACCGCGGCGGCGTTCCCGGTCCTCCGCTTCCGGCTGGCGATCCCGCTGACGGAACCGGACCGGGCGGCGCTGGCGGAGCGGCTCGGCGAGGCGGCACGCGACCGGGTCGCGGTCGAGCACGACGGCGGATCGGGCCGCTATCGGGTCGACGGCGTCGCGCCGACACCCGCGATCGTCGCGATGCTCGCTGCCTGGTGCGAGGCACGTGGCGCCCTCCTCGTCGAGCTGCGCACGGGCGGCGCCAGCCTCGAGGAGCGCTATCTCGAGGTCATCGGGGCGGCGGGGGACGAGGAGCTCGACGATGCGCTGGAGGGGGACGAGGAGCTCGACGATGCGCCGGAGGCCGGCCCCGCTGAAGGCCGACGCGACCGCGGCCGAGGGGCGCGGCCATGAGCCGGCCGGCGTCGCCCGTCCGGGCCGTCGTGGCCGTGTCCGCGACGGAGCTCCGCCTCGTTCTGCGCCGGGGCGAGAACCTCTTCGCCACGATCGTCATCCCGACGCTCGTCCTCGTCCTCTTCTCGTCGGTCTCGATCCTGCCGACCGGAGCCGGCCGCGCGGTCGACGTCCTCCTGCCCGGCTCGATCGCCCTCGGGATCATCGCGACGAGCCTCGTCAGCCTCGGGATCACGACGGCGTACGACCGCTCGTACGGCGTCCTGAAACGGCTCGGCGGGTCGCCGCTAAGCCGGGCCGAGCTGATCGTTGCCCGGCTGCTCGTCGTCCTTGTCGTGGAGGTCGTCCAGGTCGCGCTCCTCGTCGCAACCGCAACGACGGTCCTCGGCTGGTCGGCCGGGAGCGGCGGCTCCCCGGTCTTGCTTGTCGTCGCGGTCCTGCTCGGGACCGCGACCTTCGCCGGGCTCGGGCTCCTGCTCGCGGGGACCCTGCGCGCCGAGACGGTCCTCGCCGTCGCGAACCTGCTCTTCCTGGGGTTCCTCGCCGCCGGCGGGATCATCGTCCCGATCGATCGGCTGCCAGGGCCGCTCGCGGCGATCGCCGCGGCGCTGCCGGCGGCGCCGCTGGCCGAGCTCCTTCGCGCGGCGTTGGGCTCTGCGTCCGCGGCCGGCGCGGACATCGGCGGATCGCTGGCGTTGCTTGCGGCGTGGGCACTCGTCGCCATCGGCCTCGCCGCGGCCACGTTCCGCTGGGAGTAGCGGGCGGACACGGCGGACAAGGATGAACCCCGGGCGGTCGGACCCGGGGTTCTGGTGGATGCGGTCTTGGTTGCGGGGGACGGATTCGAACCGCCGACCTTCGGGTTATGAGCCCGACGAGCTGCCGCTGCTCCACCCCGCGACCGCCTATGGTAGCGACCGTCGGCGGTCGGGTCAACCGACGTGGTCCGCGTGCTGGTCCGGGCGGGACGTCCGAAATCGTTCGTTCTGCGGAATCGATCTCGCTTCTCGTCCTGTTCGGCCGATTTCGGACTCCGAAATCGGAAACGGACGCTGGGGCGATGTCAGTGTCGACGATGAACGATTTCGGAGTTCGGTCGGCCTCGGCCGGGTCGTCGGCAGGTACGGAAGTCCCATCACCTCTGGTCAGAACGACGGGGTTGCCTGCGCGCACCACTCGGAGCACCGTCCTCGACATGTTCAGACGTCACCGCACCGATCCGGACCGTGAGGCCGCGTCCTTCGTCAGCGCGTTCCACGATCGGCTCGCCGGCACCATGGTGTCGATGCGCACCGATCCGCCGCGCATCGACCCGCGCAACCTGCGTGTCCGGCTTGGCGCGACTTCCATCGGGCTCCGCGACCGGATCGACCGGCGCGTCGGAGCCGTCTGACCCGAGCATCTCTCCCGGGTCGCGGCGCGTGGGGCGCCCGACGCGGTTCGGAGTCAACGGGTAGCTCATCCGGTCGAGGCCGGGCGGTGGTCAGGCCGCCCGGCTCTCGACCCGGATCGCCGGCCCCGCGCGGATCCTGCGGCCACCGACCGCGAAGCCGAGCGTCGTGAACGTCGTCATCACGCCCGCGAACACAAAGAACGGCAGCTTGATGTCGATCTCCGCGAGGGTCCCCGTGACGAGCGACGCGACGATGAACCCGAGCGTCCCGGCCGCCCCGAACAGACCCTGGGCGGTCGACGACCGGCGCGCCGGGCTGCCGGCCGCGACGAGCGAGAACAGTGCCGGGTTGATCATCGCGAAGCCGGTCGCCTCGACGAGGATCAGTGGGATCGCCAGAAGCGGATCGGTGATCAGCGTGTACAGGATCGCGACGACGACCGGGAGCACGGTCCCCGCGACGATGTAGCGGGTCAGGCCGCCCTCGTCGACGCGCCGGCCGAAGTACGTCGAGAGGACGAGGACGGGCAGCCCGAACATCGCGAACGTGAGCCCGATGAGCTCGAGCCCGGCGCCGAGACCCCGGAGATAGAGCGACCAGATCACCTCGTACGTGCCGGCCGCGAAATTGGCGCCGATCGTGAAGAGGATCGCCGC
>DASXTH010000158.1:0-2897 GCA_036505555.1 Candidatus Limnocylindrales bacterium
GCCGATCGAGTGCGCGCTGCCGTGGCGGCCGGGCTGACCACCCTCGGCGAGAACCGCGTCCAGGAAGCCGAGTCCAAGGTCCCGCTCGTCGAGGGCGCGTCATGGCACCTCGTCGGCCCGCTCCAGTCGAACAAGGCCCGCCGCGCCGTCCATACCTTCTCCGTGATCGAGTCGGTCGACTCGGTCGAGCTGGCCGAGCGCCTCGACCGCCTGGCCGCCGAGCTCCGTCCCGGCGAGCGGCTGCCGGTCCTCCTGCAGGCCAACGTCGACGGCGACCCCGCCAAGGCGGGCTTTCCGCCGGACGAGCTCGAGCGCGACCTCGCCCGGATCGCCGCCTGTCGGGCGATCGAGGTCCGCGGTCTGATGACGGTGGGGCGGCTCGTCGAGCGCGCGGAGGACGCCCGCCCGACGTTCGCCCAGTTGCGCGATCTGTCGGTGCGGCTCCGCACGGCCTGGCCGGGTCTCGGCGCGGAGCTCTCGATGGGGATGACCGACGACTACCCGATCGCGATCGAGGAGGGCGCGACGATCGTCCGCGTCGGGCGAGCGCTGTTCGGGGAGCGCCACGACCACGACCACGAGCACGGCCACGCCCACGGTCCCGCCACAGACGGCGCCCATTGAGCGACCGTCCTGCGCTCTCCCCGGCGATCCCGACCAACGCTGGTAGACTCGGGCCGTGGGCCTCCTGTCGAACCTGATCCAAGTCGCGCTGCTCGCGGTGTGGCTGCTCGTCTTCGGGCGGGTCCTTCTTTCCTGGTTCGACCCGGCCGGGCGCTCGCAGCTCGGATCGTTCGTGATCTCGACCACCGAGCCGATCCTCGGCCCGATCCGGCGCGCGCTGCCACCGACCGGCATGGTCGACCTGTCGCCGCTGATCGTGCTCATCGTCGTCAGCATCCTCTTCCCACTGTTCTGAGTCCTGGCTGACACCGACGTCCGCTTCGCCGTCCGATTGACACCGCGGTCGGGGTCGGACCATGTCGATGGCGTCGTGGATGGGGTGCTCCGCGCCCACGTCGCCGCGCCCGCGGTGGGCGGCGCGGCCAACCAGTCGCTCATTCGGCTCCTGTCTGACGAGCTCGGCGTCCCGCGCCGCGCCGTCCGCCTCGTCGCCGGCGCCGCCGGCCGCCAGAAGCTGATCGTCGTCGACGGGCTCGAGCCGGATGAGCTCGTTGCCCGGTATCCGGGCCTGCGGGTATGATCGGTCGGCTGTTCCCGACGCCCTGAGCGGCGCCGCGGACCCTCGGGCGATTGGCTCAGTGGTTAGAGCACGCGGTTCACATCCGCGGGGTCACTGGTTCGAATCCAGTATCGCCCACCACCCCCGGTCATCGAACCGTCTCGCAGTCGTCCTTCGCGTGACACGCTCCGAGCCCACCTTGGCGACTCACCGGCACGAGCCGGGACAACGACAAGGTGGAGGTTCCGATGAAGCGAATCCTGACGGCCGCAACGGTCGGCCTGCTCGCGGTCATGACCCTGGCCGGTCCCGTGGGCGCTCGGACGTTCGGGGCGGTCTACGCGAACGACCTGGTCTATCGCGTCTTCGGCAACGCGGCCAGCGTCCCGGATGGAACCGGGACCGACCCGTTCGCGAAGTTCACGAACTCGACGGCGAGTGACCAGTTCGGCGTGGCCGAGTTCGCGCCCGGCTCGCCGACAGGCCACCACGGCGGCCGCTGGGCGGTCTATCGCGCGACCTGGACGTCGGGCGACTCGTCGACGCTCGTGACGAGCTGGTCGCAGCTGGAGTCGCTTGTCTCGAGCGGCCAGGTGACCCTGACGCGGGACGCCGCGGCCGACTTCCGTTGTCCCGTCCTTGGCGATCCGACGTCGATCGGCTAACGGCCGCGATCGCGTCCGACACCGAAGCGGGAGCCCCGACGGGCTCCCGCTTCGTCATGATTCGGGAGGCTGCCGGCGTGCCCGAACCGATCAGGCCGACTGGGCCCGGCGCGGCTCGACGTCGACGGGGACCTCGCGGTCGGGCGCCGTGGCCGTGACGCCCCGCCGGCCTCCCCAGTCACGGAGACGCCGCCGCAGGATCCGCCAGCGGCCGATCGCTCGCTGGTCCTCCCGCTCGGTCAGCGTCGCGCCGCCGTACCGGGCGAGCGCGTAGTCGGCCGCGAGGAGATCGAGACCCAGGGCGTCGTGGCCGCCGGCCCGCAGCCGAGCCGCGTGGCTCGCCGGCGTCTCGGACGCCACGCGCCGGACGTGATCGTGGCGGTCCAGCTCGTCGACGAGCGCGACGTAGGCCTCGACCGCGTTCGTCGGGGTCGGCCGGCGCCGGAAGAGGATCCGTCGGCGCCGCGCGGGCGTGCCCTCCGGGGTCGCGTCGATCACCCGCGTCTCGCCGATCACGTCGGTCGTCGGGCGCACACGGCGCATCCAGAGCGCGATCAGGATGAGGCTTCCGACGACGACCACGAACAGGAGCAGTCCGCCGATCCCCATCGAGGCGAGCTGGTCGAACGTCGACGCCGACTGGGCGGGCGTGATCGTCGCGTCGTCGGGCGGAGGCGGCGGAACGCCTTCTCGACCGAACAACCGGACGATGACAATCAGGACACCGACAACGGCGAGGAAGAACAGGAACACCCGCCGGATCACCTGGTCGAACCCCGATACGAGGCCGAGGGCGAGCAGCGGCCACAGGGCGACCGACACGCCGATCGAGAGCAGGGTCCCGGCCATCGCGGCCAGCGGCAGGGCCAGGGTGAGCGCGGCCGCGATCAGCACGATGGCCAGGAGGAGCCACGACGGGTTGCGACGCCAGTCGAAGCCGGAGTCCAGGCCCATCGCGTCGATCCGGGCGATCGCGAGGGCGAGGACGGCCGAGCCGACGAAGACGACCGCGGCGACGAACGTCGCCTCGAGGAAGCGCGATCGGATCG
>DASXTH010000159.1:0-7156 GCA_036505555.1 Candidatus Limnocylindrales bacterium
GGGTGAACTTGTTCGCGACAAGCGAGCCGTCGGGATAGAAGTTCTTGACGATCCGATCCCGATCGATCCCCATCGCGATCGCCTGGCGGACCTTCTCGTCCGACCACGGCGCCTTACTGTGGTTGAACCCGAGATAGGCGACGTTCATCGGATCGCGCCCGTAGAACGCGAGCGAAGAATCGGCCTTGATCGTCTTGATCTCTTCGATGCCGGGGTTATCGATGCCGTCGACGTTGCCCGACTGGAGATCGATCAGGCGGGCCGCGGAAGTGTCACCCCACCGAAGCTCGAAGTTCGGCGTGAGCGCCTTGGTCCCCCAGTAGTCCGCGAACGCCTCCATGACGACGCGGTTGCCCTTGTCCCAGGACTTGAGCTTGTACGGGCCCGTGCCGTTCGTCGACGTCAGGTACGACTTGTCCGGAGCGTGCTTCAGCAACCAGTCGGCGTCCTGGATCCCGAACGACGCAAATGCGATCTTCGGCAGGAACGCGACGTCAGACGCGCAGAGCTTGAACTCGACGGTCTGGGCGTCGAGCGCGGTGATCCTCTTGATCGTGCCTGCGTACGGAGCGGTGCCGCACGGCGCGTCGGCGTCAGCAGGATAGGCCACGACGGCGGCCTGGCTGGCCGGAGCGGTCGATGCCGGTGGGGCCGCGGAGCTCGCCGAGCTCGGGGGCGGGGTCGCGCTGCCGCCGCAGGCGGCAAAGACGATCGCGACCACGCCGATTGCGGCGAGCGGCGACCACCTCGATGTACGGGACATGCACTCCTCCTCAAACGGCTCCGTGGCCGGGAGCGTCGCATCCGCCTCGGTGTCCGGAGCGTCCGTTTCCGCGCGCGTTCGGCCCACGGGCCGCAGGTCGCGGGTTCCCGGAAGCCTAGCACTCCCGAGCCGGCAAACGCACGGTTCCCGACGTCCGTCGTCCCGATCGCGCGAGGCGTCCGATGCCCGGAGTACGGCGTCCGGAGCCGCGAGGTTCAGTCGGCCGTCCGGCGCCCGGGCGGTATGCTCCGATCGTGCAGACGCTGACCGTCGCCCTCGCTCAGATCGCACCGCGGCTGGGGCTGCTCGACGAGAACCTCGCTCGCCACCACGAGCTCATCGAGGAGGCCCGCGGCCGCGGCGCGGGACTGGTCGTCTTCCCTGAGCTGGGGCTGACGGGCTATCTCCTCCAGGACCTCGCGGCCGAGGTCGCGATCCGCCTCGACGACCACCGCCTGGCGGAGCTGGCGGCCGCGGCGAGCGGCTTGTCGGCGGTCGTCTCGTTCGTCGAGGAATCGGCCGACCACCGCCTGTTCATCGCGGCCGCCTTGCTCGAGGACGGCCGGGTCCGCCATGTCCATCGGAAGCTGTTCCTGCCGACCTATGGCCTGTTCGACGAGCGCCGGTTCTTCGCCGCTGGTGATCTCCTCCGGGCGACGCCGTCACAGCTGGGCGTCGGCGTCGGGATCGCCGTGTGCGAGGACTTCTGGCATCTGACCGTGCCGCAGCTCCTCGCCCTCGACGGCGCGCAGATCCTCATCAACGTCTCGTCGTCCCCGGGCCGCGACCTCGCGGCGACGAACGAGGTGGGGCTCGGGACGGCGACGTCGTGGCGGGGTCTGATGCGGACGTACGCCCAGCTCACCACGTCGGTCGTGATCTTCTGCAACCGGGTGGGCGTGGACGAGTCGATCTCGTTCTGGGGCGGCTCGGAGGTGATCGCGCCGTCGGGGCAGGCGCTGTTCAGTGCGCCGTTCTTCGAGGAGGGCCTGTTCACCGTTTCGGTGCCCCTCGCGGACCTCCGCCGAGAGCGGCTCTCGCTGCCGCTGCTCCGCGACGAGCGCCCCGAGCTCCAGGTCCGCGAGCTCACCCGGATCGTCGCCGAACGGGCCGGCCTGGCGCCCGACACGACCGCCGACGAGCTCGCCGAGGCCGGCCTCGATGTCGCGCCGGGGGACCCCGACCGCGTGCCGATCGGGTTCCGCCCGAAGATCGTCCCGTGACACGAGCCGTGACCCTGCCATGACCGACGTCGCCGCCGCCGACGGAACGGCCCTGTTCGACCTGCCCGACGAGCTCGCGATCGACGCCGCGGTCGCGCGCCGGGTGATCGGCGAGTTCATCCGCGGTCAGCTCCGCCAGGCCGGGTTCGAGCGGGCGGTGCTGGGCCTGTCGGGCGGGATCGATTCGGCGCTCGTGGCGTATCTCACGGCCGAGGCGATCGGGGCCGAGAAGCTCCTCTGCGTGCTCATGCCGTACCGGACGTCCTCGGACGCCTCGCGGTCCGACGCCGAGGAGGTCGTGCGGCAGCTCGGCGCCGCGAGCGAGCTCGTCGACATCAGCCCGATGGTCGACGGATTCTTCGCGTCGGAGCCGGACGCCGCGCCGCTTCGCCGCGGCAACTTCATGGCTCGCCAGCGGATGGCGGTCCTGTACGACCGATCCGTCATCTGGGGCGGTCTCGTCGTCGGGACCGGCAACAAGACCGAGTCGCTCATCGGTTACACGACGCTCTTCGGCGACAGCGCCTGTGCGTTCAACCCGATCGGCGACCTCTACAAGATCCAGGTCCGCCAGATGGCCGCGCTCATCGGCGTCCCCGAGGCGATCATCCGGAAGGCGCCGTCCGCGGACCTCTGGCCGGGCCAGACCGACGAGACCGAGGCCGGCTTCAGCTACCCGGTGCTCGATCGCCTGCTGTTCTGGCGGATCGACAAGCGGCGTTCGCTCGAGGAGATGGCCGAGCTCGGGTTCGATCCCGAGCTGGTCGCCCGGGTCGACCGGATGATCGCGACGTCCGAGTTCAAGCGCCAGGTCCCGCCGATCGCGAAGCTCGGTCCGCGGACCGCCGGCGTCGACTATCTGTACCCGCGACGGCGGCCCGGCTCCGCGCGCGGCTGAGGGGTGAGCGACGCTGCGAGGCCCGGCGGCGCGGCGTCGGCCCCGACGAGCGGCGGCCGGCTGTATGTCGTCGCGACGCCGATCGGGAACCTCGCCGACGTGACCCTGCGCGCGCTCGAGGTGCTCCGGTCCGTGCCCCTGATCGCGGCCGAGGACACTCGGCTGACGCGGCGGCTCCTCGACCGGCACGGGATCGTGACACGGACGATGAGCTTCCATGCCCGCAGCGGGCCGGGCCGGCTCGCCGAGCTGCTCGCCCATCTGCGTGGCGGCGCCGACCTCGCGCTCGTGACCGACGCGGGCACGCCGATCGTCAGCGACCCGGGTGAGGACCTCGTGGCCGCGTGGGGCCGGGAAGATGGGGTCGTCGTCCCGATCCCGGGCGCCTCGGCGGTCCTCGCGGTGATCGCGGCGTCGGCGGTCGCTGGGCCGCGCTGGTCGTTCGAGGGGTTCCTGCCGCGCTCGGGCCGGGAGCGGCGCGAGCGGATCGCGCGGATCGCCGCGGACGACCGCGGGACCGTCGTCTACGAGGCGCCCGGTCGCGTCGCAGGGACGCTCGCCGACCTCGTCGCCGCGTGCGGTGGGGAGCGGCCGGCGGCGGTCGGGCGAGAGCTGACGAAGCTCCACGAGGAGATCGTGCGCGGGTCGCTCGGCGCGCTGGCCGAGCGGGCACGGAGCGGCGAGCTGACGCTCCGCGGCGAGTTCGCGATCGTCGTGGGTGCCTGGTCCGGACCATCCGACGCCGGCGCGTCCACCGCGGACCGGGCCATCGCCGCCCTGGCCGAGGTCGACCGTCGCGTGGCCGCTGGCGCCTCCCGGGGCGATGCCGCGCGCGCCGTCGCGGCCGAGACCGGGATCCCGCGCCGCCAGCTGTACCGCGTCGAGGCCGGCCGATGACCACGCCGGTCCGGACATCCGGGCCGCCGGTCCGGACGTCAGGGCCGCGGATCGTCGTCGTCGGCAGCACGATGATCGATCTCGTGGCGTTCGCCGATCGGCTGCCGGACGCCGGCGAGACCGTCGTCGGGACCGGCTTCCTCCAGGGGTTCGGTGGCAAGGGCGCCAACCAGGCGGTCGCCGCTGCCCGGTTCGGGGCGACGGTCGCGATGGTCGGCGCGGTCGGCGACGATCCCAACGGCCGGTCGATCCTCACGAACCTCGCCGAGCAGCGGGTCGGGACGGACGATGTCGTGGTCGTCGCGGCGACCTCCGGGGTCGCGCCGATCTGGGTCGACGACGCCGGGATGAACCGGATCATCATCGTGCCCGGGGCCAACGAGCACGTCCCGCCTGAGCGAGCGATCGCCGCGGTCGAATGGGCCAAGCCGGCGGTCGTCGTTGGGCAGTTCGAGATCCCACAGGCGACGACGACCGCGGGGTTCCAGGCGGCTCGACGATTCGGGGCGATGACCGTCCTCAACCCGGCGCCGGGCGCCGCGATCGACTCGGAGCTGCTCGCGGTGACGGATTGGCTCGTCCCCAACGAGGTCGAGTTCGAACAGATCGGCGGACGGCCGCTGACCGGCGCGGCGCGGGCCGTCAACGCGGCGATCGTCGAGCTCGGAAATCGCCTCGATGTCGCTCTGGCCGTCACGCTCGGCGAGCGTGGCGCGGCGATCCGGCCGCGAGGCCGCGGCGTGATCCGGGTCCCCGCGCCGCGGGTCCGGGCGGTCGACACGACCGGCGCTGGCGACGTCTTCGTCGCCGGGTTCGCGGTTGGCCTGGGACTCGGCTGGAGCCCGGTCGATGCCGCCCGCCTCGGCTGTGCGGCGGGCTCGGATAGCGTCACCCGCCCCGGCACACAGAGCTCGTACCCCGATCGCGAGGCCGCGAGCCGCCTGATCGCCGACGTCAAGCGCGCCGCCGCTGGTGCCAAGCGCGCCGCTGCCAACGCGCAGCGTGCCGCCGCCCGATCCAGGCGCCCGTCATGAGCCATCCCGCGACCGCCGCGCCGTCGGGGATGCCCGTGCTCGGCGTTCTGTCGATGCCCTCGCGGATCGCCGTCGTGGCGACCGTCGTGCTCGCGATCTTCACGATCCTCGTCGACGTCGTCCTCCACGCGTTCTCTCCGACGGTGGTGTTCGTCCTGGCCGCGGTCTCGATCCTCGGCCTGGCGTGGGTCGTCGGACTCGGGACCGAGCGCCTCGGCGCGATCACCGGACCGCAGGTCGGCGGCATCCTGAACGCGACGTTCGGAAATATTGCCGAGCTGATCATCGCGTTCTTCGCGCTCCAGGCCGGCCTCGTGGAGGTCGTGAAGGCGAGCCTGACCGGCTCGATCATCGGCAACCTCCTCCTCGTCCTCGGCGCGAGCGTCCTGCTCGGCGGGCTGAAGAACGGGCCCCAGACGTTCAGCCCGAAGATCGCCGGCTCCAATGCCGCGCTCCTGGTCCTCGCCGCGATCGGGCTGTTCGTGCCCGCCGTATTCGCGGTGTCGAGCGGGAGCGGCACCCGACGACTCGTCGAGGAGTCGGTCCTCGTCGCGTTGCTCCTGATCGTCGGCTATGGCGTCTCTCTCGTCTTCCAGTTCACGAACCCGGCGTCCACCCTCGGCGGCCACGAGCCGGCGGAGGGCCACGGCGGACCCGCGTGGAGCGGCCGGACGGCCGTCGCCGTCCTGGTTGGCGCCGCGGGCCTCCTGGCCTTCAACTCCGAGATCCTCGTCGGCTCCATCGAGCCTTTCATCAAGCAGTTCGGCCTGTCGGAGTTCTTCGTCGGCGTCGTCCTCATCCCGACGATCGGCAACCTTGCCGAGCATCTCGTCGCCGTCCAGCTCGCGTGGAAGAACAAGATGGAGTTTGCGATGGCCGTCGCATACGGCTCGAGCCTCCAGGTCGCGCTGTTCGTCGCGCCCGTCCTGGTCCTGCTCGGTGTCGTCGTCGGCCAGGACATGACCCTCGTCTTCACCCCGCTCGAGGTGGCCGCGGTCGCGGCGGCCGTCGGGATCAGCGCGCTGATCGCCCTCGACGGCGAGTCGAACTGGCTCGAAGGCGCCCTCCTGATCCTCGTCTACGTCATCCTCGCGGTGTCGTTCTTCGAGTTCGTCTGACCCACGCAGCTCCTCACGTGGTTCAGCCGCCCGGTGGGCGAACAAGCGGAGGAACGCCCGTAGAGACGCCGCTCCGCTCGTGGTTCAGCCGCCCGATGGGCGAACGAGCGGAGGAACGCCCGTGGATGAGGGACCGGCGGCGGGAGGGGAAACCGCCGCCGGCCCGGGCGAACGTTCGGTTCGTGCCGCGTGGACGACTCAGGCGGCGACGACCGCCTCGTCCGCTTCGGTGAGAGGCTCCGCTGCGGCCGCGATCGCCGCGGCCTCGCCGTCGTCCGCCTCGCCCTCGTCTCCGCCGTCGTCGCCGTAGGCCGCGGCCTGGGCGACGAGGCCGTTTGCCGCCGACTCGGCCGCGTAATCCTTCTTCCGTCGGCCCGACAGCATCTCGACGTGGTTCGCGACGATCTCGGTCTTCCAGTGCCGCTTGCCGGCCTCGTCGTCCCAGCTCCGGGTCTGGAGCCGGCCCTCGATGGCGACCTGCTGGCCCTTGCCGAGGAACTCGCCACACGTCTGGGCGAGCCGGTCCCAGGTGACGATGTTGTGGTACTCGGCCTTCTCCTTGCCCTGGCCGATGTACTCGTTCGTGGCGACGCTGAACTGCGTCACGGCCTTGCCGCTCGCAAGGCTGCGCATCTCGGGGTCGCGCGTGAGGCGCCCGGTCAAGAGGACCCGATTCACGGTCCGTATCTCCTTCTCGGCCGTCCGACGGGTCTCGTCGGCGGCCCTGCGTTCAACATCGGCCGCTTCCGTGGCCGATCGGCGGCACGACGTGGCGGGACGATTCGGCGGGCGAGGAAAGGCGCCGGCCCCGGCGGTCGGGCCATCCGGCGGGTCGTTGACCATCGCTGGTCGGCGGACCGGGACGTGTCGCTCGGCGGAGCCGGCTGATGCCTGGCGGGCAGCCAGAACCTAGCAGGCGGCTCTGCACGGCCGGTCAACAGGCGATTTGCCGGCGCTTACCAGCCGCGCCGGCTCGAGGCCCTCAGCTCGCGGCGGAGCTCGATCCGTCGTCCGCGATCGTCCTGGCGCCCGGGCGATCCGTCGAGCGCCGCCGCCGCCGGCGGCTCGGCACGTTCGGGAGCCTGGCCGGTTCGACCGGCTCGTGGAGGGCGAGGACCCGCGCGTCGGGCGTTGGCGCCTCGCGCCCATAGAGCTCGCAGAAGAGTGCAACCAGCTCCGGATCGAACTGCGTGCCGGCGTGGCGGCGGAGCTCGTCGATCGCG
>DASXTH010000160.1:0-4591 GCA_036505555.1 Candidatus Limnocylindrales bacterium
GGTCGGGCGGCGCGGTCCAGCCGGCACCGCCTACGTGGCGGTTGGCGACCACTGGCAGTGGTTCACCCGGGTGATCGCCGAACGAAAGCTGCGCGAGGGCGATCCCATCGTCGATGTCATCGCGAGGACGGCCGACCAGGCCAGGACCCTCGCGGTCGCCGACCCGGCCGACGCCGAGATCACTGCCCTGCGCGATTGGCTCGTGACCTTCAACGCGTTCGTCCGTCTGTTCGATCGCGCCGTCGGGCTGATCCCCAAGCTGGCGCCGCGCGAGCTCGAGCGCGGGATGCGTCTCCTCGGGGCAGTCTCGGACGAGACGGTCCTCCGGCTCGTCCATCTCCTCGGCAGCCTGCCGGACGACGATGTGCTCGACTTGATCGAGGCGCTGAGCCGGCTCTCCCCGACGGCCGCCCGACGGGCGACGAAGCTGATGTCGGGGGTCGTCAGGACGGTCGCGCGGTAGCCCAGGACGGCGCGGCGTACGCGGAAAGGCCCCCGGGCGATGCCCGGGGGCCTTCGTCTCTCGCGAGCCCGGATCGATCAGCCGTTGGCGTGGTCGGTCCAGGAGACCTTGCCGATCATGCCGTCGACCGTCTGCGACCCACCGCCCACGTCGAACGTGCCGGTGGCGTAGCGATACGTCGACTTGTACGACGAGTGGCCGTTGAATTCGCTCGGGATGTGGAAGCTCCCGCGCCCGCTCTCCTTGATGAGCGCGGACGTGGCCGTCAGGTCGAGAGAGAACGACGTCGACGACTCGGCGCCGCCCTTGTCGTACTCGCCAGTGCACTCGTTGTACGAGGCCGTCCCGATGTCGAGCGATCCGCTCGCAGTGGCGCTGGCCATCCCTCGCGTGATCGTCAGGCCGGCCGGACCGTAGCCCCACGAATCCGTGCCGACCGTCCCGAAGGTGTCGTCGTCAGGATTGTCGGGTGTGTCAGCACCGGTGCATTGCACGAACTGCTGGCTCGACGAACCGTACTCGGCGAACGTCTCGCCCGACGCATCCTGGCTGACGGCGACATAGCCGTAGGTGCCGGTTTGCGTCGCGTCATCCCACGACTCCCAGTTGGCCTGGGCGATCGTGACCGAGCCGCTCGTGTTGCTGACATTGGCACCGGCCGATGCCGGGGCCGCGACCGCCAGGGCCAAGAGGCCCGCCAGCGGAAGCACGATGACCTTGTGCATTCCATCCCCTTCGCGCGATCCCGCGCCATCTCGACGGACCATGGGCCAGGCTGTCGGCCGGCCGTCGATGTCGGAATGACGCGTGGCCTCTGGGCCCGTTGCGCTGCGTTGCTGTCGGATGACCGACAGCGCGACGCCGTCACATTCCTCGAGCCTGACCCCCGAACGCGTCACCGAGATCGGGCCGCGAACCGGGGTCCGCGGGACGGCGTGCGATAATCCGGCACGCGCGAGGCGGCCCGTCCGACTCGAACGGGCGACGACCCCGAGGCCAGCCCGGCCGGCAGACCCGCGCACCGACACCGGAGCCACGCAGGTATGACCGTCGAGACCTCCACCTGGGCGACAAAGAAGGGTCTCGCCCAGATGCTCAAGGGCGGCGTCATCATGGACGTCGTCACCCCCGATCAGGCGAAGATCGCCGAGGACGCCGGCGCGGTCGCCGTGATGGCCCTCGAGCGTGTCCCCGCCGACATCCGCGCCGCTGGCGGCGTCGCCCGGATGAGCGACCCGGCGATGATCGAGGGGATCATGGCCGCCGTCACGATCCCGGTGATGGCCAAGGCCCGGATCGGCCACTTCGTCGAGGCCCAGGTGCTCGAGGCGCTGGGTGTCGACTACATCGACGAGTCCGAGGTCCTCACGCCGGCCGACGAGACGAACCACATCGACAAGCACGCCTTCAAGGTCCCGTTCGTATGCGGCTGCCGGAACCTCGGCGAGGCGCTCCGTCGGATCAACGAGGGTGCCGCGATGATGCGGACAAAGGGCGAGGCCGGAACGGGCAACGTCGTCGAGGCCGTCCGCCAGCTGCGCGACGTCCTCAAGGAGATCCGCAAGCTCCAGGGGATGCGCGAGGACGAGCTCTTCGTCGCGGCCAAGGAGCTCCAGGCGCCATACGAGCTCGTCAAGCAGGTCGCGGCCGACGGCAAGCTGCCGGTCGTGAACTTCGTCGCCGGTGGCATCTCGACGCCATCCGATGCGGCGCTCGTCATGCAGCTCGGCTCGGAGGGCGTCTTCGTCGGCTCCGGGATCTTCAAGAGCGAGGACCCGGCCCGGATGGCGAACGCAATCGTCCAGGCGACGACCCACTTCGACAACCCAGCGATCATCGCCGAGGTCTCGAAGGGTCTCGGAGCCCCGATGCGAGGCATCGCGATGGAAGCGATCCCGGAGCAGGAGCGGCTGGCCGTCCGAGGCTGGTAGGGGGCACCGACGTGAAGATCGGCGTCCTCGCTCTCCAGGGCGCGTTCCGGGAGCACCTGGATGTTCTCGACGCGATCGGGGTCGAGGGCGTCCCGGTTCGCCTGCCCCGCGATCTCGACGGTGTCTCCGGTCTGATCCTGCCTGGCGGCGAGAGCACGACGATGCGTCATCTGATCGATCGCTGGGGGCTCGGCCCGCCGATCCTCGATCTCGCCGGACGCGGTGCGCCCCTGTTCGGGACGTGCGCCGGAATGATCGTCCTCTCACGCGAGATCGTCGGTGACGAGCGGCCCGTCCTGCCCCTCCTCGACGTGACCGTCGAGCGGAACGCCTTCGGCCGCCAGCTCGATTCGTTCGAGGCCGAGCTCTCGGTGCCGGTCCTCGGCGACACGCCCGTGCACGCGGTGTTCATCCGTGCGCCCGTCATCGAGACCGTCGGGCCGGACGTCGACGTCCTCGCCCGGCTCGACGACGGGCGGATCGTCGCCGTTCGCGAGCGGAACGTGATCGCGACAGCCTTCCATCCCGAGCTCGCGGGCGAGACGCGCTTCCATCGGCTTGTCGCCGCGATGGGCAGCGAGCACGACGATCCGGGCGAAGGCGCCGGGCGCCGCCACCACCCGACCCGCCGCGAGCGGAACGCCACATGACGAACGCCCGATCGCCCCGAACGGCGCCAAGCGGCAAGGTCCGCGTCGCGCGGCTGACCGACCTCGCCGCGCTCGGGGAGCTGTCGCGGCTCTGCCAGGACGAGGCCGAGTCGACCCGCTCGCTCGGCCTGCCGGTGAGCGGCCGCCCGATCGGAGTGTTCAGCCTGTTCCGCCTCCCGCTCGGCGCGTTCCAGCCGCACGACTTGATGTACGTCTACGAGGAGGATGGCCGTCTGTCGGGCCTGATCCGGGTGGAGCGCGACTCGATCCGCGACGAGTGGACGATCGTCGAGCTCGACGGGATCGGCAGCGGCAACGCCGGCGATATCCGGTTCCGGCTCGTCAACCAGGTCCTGCGCGAGGCGTCGAAGCGCGGGCCCTGGAGGCTCCACGTCGCATGCACCGACCAGGACGGCAACGTCGAGTTGTTCATGCAGGCCGGCTTTGCTCGCTACGGGGACGAGCGGATCCTCCACCGCCCCGGCGGCGAGCTCCTGCCCGACACGTGGACCGAGAAGGAGATGCAGGACTGCCGGATCCGGCCGGCGACCTCGCTCGATGCGCTGCCGCTTGCCCGCCTGTACGCGGCCGCGACCCCCCAGCCCGTCCAGCGGCTCGAGGGGATCCGGCTCCCGGATTGGGAGCGCCAGGGAACGAACTGGCGCGTCCCGCGTTCGAGCCTCGCGCCGATCCTCCGCTTCGCCGACGTGGAGGCGTTCGTCCAGGAGAGCCGCGACGGCAAGGACGGGACGACGATCGATGGCTTCGCCCAGATCGGCGTCGCGAAGGAGGACCAGCCGCATTATCTCAAGCTGCTCGGCCGGCCCGATGCCGACCTGTCCTCGCTCGCCGAGTTCGCGCTCGGGATCATCCGGGCGCGGACCGAGAAGGACGCCTCACGCCGCGAGCATGGGGTGATCGCCCCGGTCCGGACCTACGAGTCGCCGATCGATCGGCGGCTCGAAGACGCCGGCTTCGGTACGATCGCAACCGTGACCCTGTTGATGAAGGACACGCTCGTGCGTGTCGCCGAGCCGGCGCTCGTGCCGGCCGGGGTCCGTTGACTCCCAAGGAGGGATCGGTTGTCCGCTGAACGGCGCCGCGAATCGATCGACGACCTTGACGCGCTCCTGACGGCCCTGCCGCCGGAGATCGTCGACGCCGTGCACGCGCTGCCCGAGAAGGAGGCGCTGATCGAGGTCGTCCTCGACCTGGGCCGGCGCCCGGAGGCGCGATTCCCCGACAGCGAGGTCACCCTCCTCGAGCGCGAGATCAGCGAAGCCGACATCGCCCACGTCGTCGAGCACATCGGCACGTTCGGCGACGACAACCGGGCGGGGATCGAGCGGACCCTCCACCGGATCAGCGCGATCCGCAATCGGAACGGGAAGATCGTGGGGCTGACGCTGCGCATCGGGCGGGCGGTGTTCGGGACGATCGAGATCATCGCCGACTTCGTCGAGAGCGGGAAGTCGATCCTCATCATGGGCCGGCCGGGCATTGGCAAGACGACGATGCTCCGCGAGGCCGCCCGCGTCCTCGCCGAC
>DASXTH010000161.1:0-4414 GCA_036505555.1 Candidatus Limnocylindrales bacterium
CGCGCCGCCCAGCTCGTTGCCGCCTTCGAGCTCGGGCGGCGCCTCCTGGCTGACTGGCCGGTCGGGCGCTGGAACGCACGGACGCCCAAGGACGTGGCCGACCGTCTCATCCTCCAGATGGGACGCCTCGAGCGCGAGGAGCTGCGCGTCGTGCTCCTGAACACGAAGAACGTCGTACTCCGGGTGGAGACCGTCTACCAGGGCAACGTGTCGTCGTCACTGGTGCGCGTCGGCGAGCTGTTCCGCGACGCCGTCCGCCTGAACGCGACGGGCCTCATCCTCGTCCACAACCATCCGTCGGGTGATCCGACTCCGTCGCCCGACGATCTCCACCTCACGGCAGAGGCGCTCGCCGCAGGCCGCCTTCTCGACATCGACCTGCTCGACCACCTCGTCATCGGCCACGACGCGTTCGTGTCCCTGCGGGACCGCGGTGTGAGCTTCGACCGTCCGGCCCGCCGCGCGGGCTGACGGCCCGTCCGCTCGGAGATCGGGCGCGCTATGGCGCGATCACGAACGCCGTCTTCCCGGACGGCCCGCGCGCCCCGAGCTGCCAGACCAGCGAGGCGGTGCCCGCCGCCGAATCGGGCGGGATCGCGATCCGCATCGCGAACCGGACCGGCGCTCCGGGCTCGAGCACCACCGACTGCCCACAGTTCAACTGGTACGTCGTCGGAACGTCTCTTGTCGTGCCGGGCAACGTCAGGCTCTCCGTGTACGAAGGACACGGTGGGAAGAGGTTGATCGGCTTCCCGAACTGCGACACGTTGAGCAGGTCCACGATGTAGTCCTGGTCCGTGCCCGGTGCCACGCTGGCCGGGATCTCGATCGACACCCTGACCGGCAGGCCATTCATCGAATTCGGCTCTTCGGGCGCGAGCTCCCCGCCCGGGATCGCGAGGGACCGATCGTAGAAGAGCCCAGGCGGCGACGAGGTCCCTGGCGCCTCCATGCACGGCGGCACCGGGATGTCGGAGCGGAGCTCAAGCGGCAACCGGATTCCGTCGATCACGACGTTCGCCGCGAGCGGCGAAGCAGGCGCCGCGCTGCACCAGTCCGCGAATCCCAGTGAGCCGACGGCCACCGAGCCGGCAGGCAGGGCCAGCGTGGAGCCCGGGGCCGCGGACGAAGCAGGTTCGTCGTTGACGAGGACATGGCCGAAGAAGTCCAAGATCTCGATCCTCGGCTCGATCCCGAGGGCGCAGTCGACACGGTCCCGATTCAAGATGAACATCGAGGCATAGGACGTGCCGGCGGCTGCGCCCCAGGTCCCGAGAAAGCCCTGGAGCCGGTCGACGGCACAATCCTCGGGTGGGTAGTCCGGCGGAACCTGCTCCGGGGCCTCGAATGGGAGCGGGACCCCGAACGACGAGTCCGAGCCCGGTGAGTCGCACCGCGGCACCGCGGTCTCGGAGCCGCCTGCCTCGTCGACTCGCGCGGTGAGCTCAGTCTTGTCGTTCGGCAGCCGGAGCCGGAGATGGAGCGGCCGGGCGGGCGGCTCGCCGCACCAGCCACTCCACACGGTGATCACGCTGGCCGTTCCGCCCGTGGGCAGGGGCACCAGGTCGGCCGGCTCGGGCGAGGTCGGGTTCTGGCCGCGCGCGATGAGCCGCGCCGCGGAGTCGAAAAGGTCGACGCCGGGCTTGCCGCCGATGGCGCACGGCTCGTTCGAGGCGTTGATGACGCTCGCACCGCCAGCCAGTGAGCCCGTGGCTCCGTTCCAACCACCGGCCACGAGGATCAGATCGTCAGCGACGCATCGTTGATACGACGCCGGATCCGGTGTCGGCTCGGGCGTCGGCGGCGGGGCGGGCGATTCGTCGATCCACGGGATCACGTCCGAGGACGAGGCCGAAGCCGACGGTCGGGCCGAGGCTGACGTCGCCGACGCCAGCGCGTCCGCGGTCTGCCCCGACGGCGGGTTGGTCGTTGGTCCGGCGAGCGGCCCCGCGACGAGGCCGAACAGCAAGAGACCGATCAGCGCACCGCCGAACCCGACGGCCGCCGCGCCCGGCGAGGTCATTCGCGCCCGGGCGCCCGACGGCGCTGCGCGGACGAGTCGTGGTCCGACGAGCGGCTCACCAAGGTAGTCGGGCTCGTCGGGCGGCCGGGTTCGGAGGAGCTCCTCGAGCCGTGCGAGGATCATCCCGCGTCCGCCTCGATCAGGCGATCGCGAAGGGTCGCAATCGCTCGCGAGCCGTTGCTCCGGGCAGAGGAGGCGTTGATCCCGAGGACGGCACCGATATCCTCGAAGGTGAGATCGGCCCGATAGCGAAGGTAGATGACCTGGCGTTGCCGACCTGGCAGTCGATCCACCTCGGACCAGACAGCCAGAAGCGCGTCGCGCGAGTCGATCGAATCGGCGGGCTTCGCGGTCTGTCGTCCGAGGAACGCCAGCCACCGACGCCGAACGCGATGCCGGTCCATCGCGAGGCGATACGCCGTTCGGTACGTCCAAGCGACGGGCCGCTCGGGACGTGGGCCGTCGGAAGCGGCTCGCCAGAGTCGGAAGAGGGATTCCTGCGTCACCTCGATCGCCTCCTCATCCCCGAGACCCAGGCGTCTGACGAACCCGAAGAGCTGCTGTCCGTGAGTCGCATGAACTTGCTCCACGAGCAACCTTGCCGCCGGCGAGGGCTCGTGGTCATGGGCACCGCGATCGTCGGGAGCAGCTGTCACGCCAGACAGACGCTCAGCGACCGGCGGACGCTGCACGAGGCTTGGCAAATTCCGGCGCCACGCGGGCGCGCGGACACGGATCTGGCACGCTCCCGGCGCGTCCGGGCGACGCGGGTATACTGCACGGGCTCTCCCTGCCTGGAGCGCGCGATCCGCCCCCGCTCAGCGCGGAGCCGCTTGCGACCCGGCCCGACCCACCAGCGCGAAGGATCCGCCCGCCGTCATGCTCGACCGCTTCCTCGGCCTCTTTTCCCGCGACATCGGGATCGACCTCGGGACCGCCAACACCCTGGTCCACGTTCGCGATCGCGGGATCGTGATGAGCGAGCCGTCGGTGGTCGCGATCGACGCGAAGACGAAGCGCGTCCTGGCGATCGGCGCCGAGGCGAAGCGCATGGTCGGCCGGACGCCGGCCAGCATCATCGCGATCCGCCCGCTCCGCGACGGGGTCATCAGCGACTTCGACGTGACCGAGCAGATGATCAAGTACTTCGTCCACAAGGTCCACGATCGTGTCGGGCTGATCCCGCGACCGCGGATGCTCCTCGGGATCCCGTCGGGCGTGACCGAGGTCGAGAAGCGCGCCGTTCGCGACGCCGCCCTGAACGCCGGCGCCCGCTGGGCGCGCCTGATCGAAGAGCCGATGGCCGCCGCGATCGGCGCCGGGCTCCCGGTCAGCGAGCCATCGGGCAGCTTGATCGTCGACATCGGCGGCGGCACGACCGAGGTCGCGGTGATCAGCCTCGGCGGCATCGTCGTGAGCCGGTCGATCCGGATCGGTGGCGACGAGATGGACCAGGACATCGTCACGTTCGCCCGGCGCGAGTACAACCTCTTCCTCGGCGAGCGCACGGCCGAGGACATCAAGATCGCGATCGCCTCGGCCTACCCGGGCGATTGGGACTCGCAGCGCGTGAGTCTCCGCGGTCGTGACCTGCTGACGGGGCTGCCGCGCAGCGTCGAGGTCGGCGCCGACCAGATCCGCGAGGCGATCGAGCCGTCGGTCATCCAGATCGTCGACACGATCAAGGACACGATCGAGGAGACCCCGCCGGAGCTGGTCGCCGACATCATGGACCAGGGGATCGTCCTCGCCGGCGGCGGCGCGCTGCTCTCCGGGCTGGACCGCCGCGTCGCGGACGCGACCCAGATGCCCGTCCATGTCGCCGACGATCCGCTGACCTGCGTCGCCCGCGGCACCGGGGTCGTGCTCCAGGAGATGAACACTCCCGCGATGGAGCGCGTCCTCGTCTCGGACACCTACGCCCGCGCCCCGCGCTGAGGCACGCGGCGGGCCGCGCCGAGCAAACGCTCGTGAGACCCGCGCTACATTGACCGCCTGATGACGACCCTCTTCGCCACGCGTGCCGCCCGCCGCCGGGCGGTCGCCTTCACGATCCTGCTTTCGATCAGCCTGATCCTCATGGCGATCTCGTCGAGCCCGGGCGTGACCGAGTTCCAGAACGCGATCGGCTACGCCCTCCGCCCGATCCAGGGCGCGATCCACGATGTCGCCGACTCCGTCGCGAGCGCCGTCTCGGCGGTCGGCGAGATCCAGGGCCTGCACTCCGACAACGCCACGCTCCGCAAGGAGAACGAGCGGCTGACCCAGGACAACCTCCGGGCGCAGGCGATCGAGCAGGAGAACGAGCAGCTCACCGCCCTCCTCCAGCTCCGCAACTCGTTGTCGTTCCAGACGGCCGCCGCCGAGGTGATCGCCCGCGAGTCGAGCGAG
>DASXTH010000162.1:0-21435 GCA_036505555.1 Candidatus Limnocylindrales bacterium
GTCCGGGCCAACGAGGAGGGCTGGACGAACCCGGCCATTCTCGCCTCGTTCGCCGTCGGCATCGTGCTCCTCGCGGCCTTCGTCGCCTGGGAGGCACGGAGCGCCGAGCCGATGCTCCCCCTGCGCCTCTTCCGCTCGCGGACGTTCAGTGCCGCCAATGCCGTCTCGCTCCTGATGTACTTCGGGATGTTCGGATCGATCTTCCTGCTCGCCCAGTTCTTCCAGGTCGTCCAGCACTACAGCCCGCTCCAGGCCGGTCTCCGGACCCTGCCGTGGACGATCATGCCGGTCTTCGTCGCCCCGATTGCCGGGCTCCTGTCGGCACGAACCGGGACGCGGCCGCTGCTCGTTCTCGGGATGTCGTTGATGGCGATTGCTCTCGCCTGGATGGCCGCGGTGTCGAGCCCGACGGTCGACTACCTGACCCTCGTCCCGGCGTTCATCGTCGCAGGCGCCGGGATGGGCCTGTTCTTCGCCCCGATTGCGAACGTCATCCTCTCGGCCGTCCGGCCCGAGGAGGAAGGCAAGGCGTCTGGCGCGAACAACGCGATCCGCGAGCTCGGCGGCGTCTTCGGTGTCGCGGTCCTTGCCTCGGTCTTTGCCGCGAATGGCTCATACGCGAGTGGCCAGGCTTTCGTCGACGGGCTCATCCCGGCGATGAGGGTCGGAGCGGTCGTCGTCGCGTTCGGCGCGGTCGCCGCGCTGGCGCTCGCCGGCCGGCAGCGCCGCGTCGCCGAGACCCAGGACGATGCCTATGGCGGAGCAGAGATCGCCGCTGCGGCGTAGCTCATCCATCGAAGCAAACGAGCCCGGGCCGGCGTCTCGCCGGCCCGGGCTCCACGATTCGGTGGCTCGTCAGGGCAGCCGAGGTCGGTTCAGCGGCAGGCCGGTCTCCCCGACGTCGACCCGGAAGATCTTCCACGCGTCGGGGTTGTCGGCGGGCTCGAGGTCGCCGTTCGTGACGAGCAGCGAGTTGCCGAGGAACGCCAGACCCCACGGCGAGTGGAATCGTGCGTCGGAGATCCGCCGGATCTCGTTGCCGGCGGCATCGAGCACCGCGACCTGGTTGGGACCCAGGAGGCTGACGTACAGGTTGCCGGACTTGGCGAACGCCAGGCCGGTGGCCTGCGGAGGCGCCACGGTCGGGTCGGGCGAGGCGACGAACCGATGAACCAGCTGGAGATCCGAGGCCGTGGGGTGGTCGACGAGCCGGACCCGGTAGATCGTGGCGGCCCAGGGGAACTCGGCCGACACCGTGATTGAGACGTAGAGCCATTGTCCGGTCGGATCGATCCGGCCGCCGAGCGGCCCGCCGGCGAACCCGAAGAGGCCGGTCAGACGCGGATCGGTGAACCAGATGCTGGCCGTCCCATCGGGCGCGACCCGCCAGATCCGCGGCTTGTCGTCGGGGACGTAGAGGTTGCCGGCCTTGTCGAAGGTCAGGTCGTTCCACATCGACAACATCCAGTCGCCGGCCAGCCCGGTGCTCGCAGGGACCTGCGAGAAGACCTTCGGCGGCCCGGCGTGATTGCCGAGGCCGACCGTCAGGATCCGCCCGTTCATGTCGCCGACGAAGAGCTGGTGCTTCGGACCGGGGTTGCCATCGAGGGCGAGCCCGAACAGCCCCATGTCCGAGTTGTCGGCCGTGTCGATGACGGTCGTGTCGACGAGATTGCCGTCCCCGTCGTAGGTGAGGACGCGCTCGTCGTCCGAGTTCCGGTGGCCGCCATTCGCGGGGTCGGCGAAGAAGTCGCCGGCACTGGTCGAGACGTAGACCCGGCCGTCCCCGACGGCCACGCCGAAGGGATGGCCCGGGGCCGGGGCCGAGGCGAACACGGAGACCCGATCGGTCCCGGTTCGCGCCTGACGGTCGCTGGCGACGACGCTTCCTGCGCCCGGCAGGATCGCCATCAGGATCGCCGCCGCACCGAGGCGGACGGCTGCCGAGAGCCGCCGGGGTCGTCGAAACACGCGCTGGCTGCTCATCGCAGGCCCTCCTCGCTCCGGGCGAGGCTGGCACGATCCGTCTCGTTCCCGTCACCCCGACGACGAGTGGGTACCCGCCGAATCGACAGGGCCGCGGACGGGCGAGCATCCGAAATCGTTCATCGCCCGGAAGTCACCTGCCTCCCGCGGCCGACTCCGATTTCGGAGTCCGGTTTTCGGAGTCCGGTTTCGGAGTCCCATTTCGGAGTCCGGTTTCGGAACGGCCGACGGGCCGGATGTCCGCGCCGACGACGGACGATTTCGGAACGCCCGCGCACGGCTCAGATCGCGTCGGCCGCGATCAGGTCCTGGCGGAGTCGGGCGCGGGCCCGGCACAGCAGCGCCCGGGTCGCGAGCTCGGTGCGACCGAGCTGGGCCGCGATGTCGGCCGTGCGGTGGCCACGGGCCGAGAGCACGATCGCCCGTCGGTCGTCGGATCGCGCGGCGGCCAGCGTCGCGTTGACTTGGACCTGCTGCTCACGCTGGATGACCTCGGCGTCGACGCCCGGGGCGGTGTTCCGCTCCACCAGCCGCGGCGCCGTCCGCTGGGCGACCGCCTTGTGACGGGCGCCGCTGATGACGAGGTTGTGGGCGACCCGGTTCATCCATGCCGCGGGCGCGTCGGGCGCGTTGCCAGCGCGGGCCGCGAGCAGCAGCCGGATGCAGGCCTCCTGGGCGATGTCGTCGGCCTCGTCGGCGTCGCGGACGAGCGACCGGACGTAGCGCTGGAGGGCCGGCAGATGATCGTTCATCGCCTCGACGACCCAGGCATCGGTGGTGCGGTCCATCGTGTTCCCCTCTGGCTGGCCGGTCGGATCGACCGGTGAGCCGAGGTTCGATGGGCGCCCGTCCCGGGCACATGAGCCCGCCGTCCCGGGCGGTCGGGCAGCTGGCCGGGCAACTCGCCAGAGAGGCCGCTAGGTGGGTCCGCCCAGCCCGGCCTCGCGGGCCCGCACGATCGCCTGGCTGCGGCTCGCCACCTGGAGCTTGTTCAGGACGTTGGCGACGTGGTTGCGAACCGTCTTCGAGGTGATCGCGAGGCGCTGCGCGATCTCGCCGTTCGAGCGGCCGGCGGCGATGAGCTCGAGGATCTCGTGCTCGCGCTCGGTCAGCTCCGGGAATGGATCCGCGGCGGCCGCAGCGCGGCCGCGCCCGGAGGTGAAGAACGCCATCATCCGGTGGGCGATCGACGCCCCGAAGATCACCTCGCCCACCGCCGCGGCGCGGATCGCGTGGATGAGCTCCTCGCTGTCGGCGTCCTTCGGGATGTAGCCGCGGGCGCCGGCGCGCATCGCGGCGAACAACGACTCATCGTCCTCGGACATCGTGATGATCAGGATCCCGATCGATGGATCGCGCTCGAGGATCCGCCGCGTCGCGTCGATCCCGGTCATCTCGGGCATCCGGAGGTCCATGAGGACGATCGTCGGGGCGGTCGTGGCCGCCAGCTCGACCGCCTCGAGCCCGGACTCGGCCTCGCCCGCGAGCTCGAGATCCGCAGAACGCTCGATGAGGGCGCGCAGCCCGTCCCGGAAGAGCGGGTGGTCGTCGGCGATCAGGACCCGGATCGGACGAACGGCGGCCGACTCGGTCATGCCTGCGCCCGGCCGAGCGTCGAGAGATCGACCGGGAGGCGGGCCGACAGGACCGTGCCGCGCTCGCGGCCGGGGCCGATCGTGACGTCGCCGCCGATCTCCGCGGCGCGTTCGCGCATCGACCGCATCCCCACCCCGCCCCCGCCTGCATCGACCCCGCGCCCGTCGTCGGCGACGTCGATCTCGAGCTCGTTCCCGACGAGCGCGAGTCGGACCTCGCACGTCGTCGCGTCGGCGTGGCGCACGACGTTCATCATCCCCTCGATCGCGATCCGGTAGGCCGCGACCTCGACCGCGGCCGGCAACGGCGGCAATCCGGCGTCGGCAGCGACGGTGATCGTCGGGCCGCCCGGGCCCTGGAGCGCATCCGCCTGCTGGCGGACCGCGCCCGTCAGCCCGAGCGCGTCGAGCGACGGCGGTCGCAGCTCCCGGCTCATCCGGCGGATGTCGGCGATCACCTCGCGCACCTCGCGCCGGATGTCATCGATCGTCTCCTCGGCGACCGCCGGGTCCGCCCGGACGGTCTGGCGGGCCAGGTCGAGCTTGAGCCCGACGGCGGCGAGCGTCGGCGCAAGCCCATCATGGAGGTCGCGGCGAAGCTTCCGCCGCTCGTCCTCGCGCGCCGCGACGATCTTCTCGCGGCTCCGCGACAGGAGCGCGACCTGGAAGAGCCGGTCTCGGACGATCGCGACGACGAGCGTCGCGGGGACGGGCAGGACGAGCAGATCGACGACGTTCCGCGGCAGGAGCGTCGTGCCGGTCGCGATGATCGGGAGCGTCAGGAACGCGAGGGTCGCGGCGGCGGCAAAGAACAGCGCGACCGCCACCCAGCGGATGCTCCGCCGGACGCGGCCGGTCGTCCGTCGATAGCCGGCGACGACGGAGCCGATGATCGCGATGAGCATCGCCGACGCGACGATCGCGTGGCAGGCGGCAAGGCGGTCGACCCACTCGAGGGTCGTGCCGCCAAGCAGCCGGGCGACGACCGCAAGGACGGCGAACGCGGCGATCGGCCCGAGGTAGATCAGCGGAACGAGCGCCGGCCGGCGGGCGACAAGCGGGCTGCGGGTCGGATAGACCGCCAGGAGATGGACGATCGCCGACCAGAACACGAGGTTGAACAGCGACGCGACCGCGAAGACGGCGAGGAACAGCCCGCCGCGGGCGAAGTCGGTCGGCTGGAGCCCGATCTCCCAGGTCGTGATGTCGGCGACGTGCGCGGCGGCGACGATGAACAGCAGACGAAGCGCGGTCGAGCGCGAGCGGCGCGTGACGAGGACGAGGGACAGGACGAGGACGACGACGGCGAGCAGCGCCACGCCGATCGGCGCGCTGCCGATCCGCTCGATCGGGAACGGGACGAGAGACACGGTCAGCTGGACCGGGCGACCGTCACGGATCACGTCGAAGCCGACGACATCGGCGAACCGATGGCTGCTCGGGTCGGGGTCGCCCGGGGCGAACGGGAGAGCGGACTCGACCCAGGCCTCGATCGGGCGGCCGTTCATCCCCGTCACGACGTCGCCGGGCTCGAAGGCGCTCCGGCTCGAGGTGGGGTCGACATGGACGCCGTTCGCCGTCCAGCCCCAGGTCTCGGTGCGGATGACCGCGTCCTCGCCAGGCGCGCCCGACCGGACGATGAGCGCGGCGGCCGCGACGAGGAGGGCGGTCGCCGCGACCGCCATCGTCAGGAGCCAGCCCGGATCGCGCGGTCTCCGCACTCGTCCACCCCTCGGCCACCCCCGGCAGTCGATGGCGGTCAGGATAGGACGGGGCCATCGCTCGGGTGTCGCGGTTGGACGCCGCCTCGCGCGGCAATGGGGCGCGGCGCCGTCTCACGCGAGAAGCCGCGCGGACCCGGCGGGACCGCGCGGCGGTGACGGAGCGGGCTGGAGAGCGCCGCGGGCTCTCCAGAACCACGCCTGTCGCTGGAGGCCTCAGAGCCCGAGCTGATCGGCGAACGCCCGCGCGATCACCCCATACCCGGTTGCGTTGGCATGGTTGTCCGGACCGTATGGTGCCGGCGCACAGACCCACGTCCACATGCAGATCCGGGCGACGTTCAGCGGCACGGTCCCCGCTCCGGGGAGGGAGACGAGGGTGTCGAAATCATTGGACGAGAATGCGGTCTCGATGTCGGCGACCGGCGCGCCACCGGCGCCATAGATCCCCTTCAGCAGGCCGTTGACGGGGCCGACGAGCTGAGTCGCGCTCGCCTGCGCGTAGGCCTGTCCGTCCGACCCGAGGAGCCAGGCGGCGAGGAACGGGTTGTAGATCGTCATGCCGACGATCGGCACGTCCGGCCCGGCGGCCTCGCGGAGCGCGGCCAGGATGGCGGGCAGGTTCGTCTGGATGCTCGCCACGCCCTGCGGGATGCAGGCCGGGTCGTAGCACGGGAAGTCATTCGCGCCGAGATCGATCGTCACGAACGCGACGAGCGATCGATGGCCGCGCAGGAACGCGACCGCTTCGTCGAGCTGGGAGCCGTGGGGGTACGAGCAGATCCCGCCGGCGATCATCGTGTGGGTCGTCTCGCCGGGACAGCCGAGCTTCTGGAGGGAGAGCTTCGGCGAGCTCTGCTGGGCGATGCCGAGCAGTTGCTCGGCGTAGCCGTCCGTCGTGCGGAAGAGATCGGCGGCGTCGCCGATCGGTTGGACCCCGGCGGCGAGCGAGTCGCCGACCGAGACGTAGTAGATCCGGGCGCGCTCCGCGCTCGACCCACCGGCGGCCAGAGCCGACCCGGCGGACGCCAGCGCGAGGAGGAACGCCAGAACAGGTGCTGCCTTGCGCATCGCGGTGATCCTCGTCCTCGACCGCCACCTGGTTGCGGGAACGCGACGAGCGCGACGGTCACCCGGACGACGTGCCACGAGCGAGTCCGTGAGGAGGTTGAGCGTCAGGTGTCCGCGAGCCGACACCGGCGGCTCTGCGAGCGATATCGGCCGAATCGGCGGAACATGAACCGGCGCGATCGAAAAGGAGCCGCTCATGGTCGCGGCCAGCGCCAGGCGGCCATCATCCCGCCATCTACAGCCTCCGTATCGCGACCGTCCCCTGGTGCCGCGCTCTCGTCTCATGCACCCCGGGCATGAACGGGCCACGAACTGCCGCCTCAGATCTCGGATACGCCTCCAGTGATTGCCGGCGGCGTCCGCGTCGCCACATCCGCCCGAATACGCATCGGGTGAATACGAACGGCATCCACGGACCTGACGCTCACCCGGCGCTCGCCGCTCGGTGGGCGAGCGCCCACATCAGGCGCCGGAGCCCACGACCTCCGCGTCGGCACGCCCGACCGCTCCCGCCCGGGCCCGTTCGAACCCGGCCAGGCTCGCTTCGACCATCGCGTCGTTGGCCGTCAGCGACACGCGGAACCAGCCCGGGACCTCCACGACCGTCCCCGGGAGGACGACGATCTCCTCCTCGGCCAGGCGTTCGACGAACGCCATATCGTCCGCGATCGGCGCCTTCGCCATGATGTAGAACGTGCCCTCCGGCGTGGTCGGCTCGTAGCCCATCCCCGCGAGCGCCCCGACCATCCGGTCCCGTCGCCGCTCGAGGGCACCGATGTCGATCGACAGCCGCTCGAGATCCTCGATCGCATGCTGGAGCAGCGCGTTGGGGAACGAAAAGCCCGACGCGATCTGGGACAGGAACACCTCGTTCCGGAACGCCTCCCGGTCCGGCCGCGTCGGCGGCACGGTGAGATACCCGATCCGCATCCCGGGCGCGAGCAGGGTCTTGCCGTACGAGTACGTGATGATCGTGTGCGGGTAGGCCTCGGCGGGGCTGTGGAACGTCCGCCCATCGAAGAGGATCCGGTTGTACGGCTCGTCCGAGATCAGCTCGATCGGCCGGCCGATCCGGCGTGACGCCTTCTCGAGCGTCGCCGCGAGCGCCTGGAGGTCCGCCAGCGGGTAGACGCGCCCGCTCGGGTTGTGCGGGGTGTTCAGCAGGACCGCCCGCGTCCGTGGCGTGATCGCGGCATCGATCGCGGCCAGGTCGAGATCGAACAACGGCGGCGCCAGAGGCACCCGAACCGGCGTCCCGCCCGCGGCGAGGATCAGGACCTCGTAGAAAAACCACGGCGGCGAGAGGAAGACGACCTCGTCGCCGGTCTCGACCACCGATTGGAGCGCCACGGCGATCGCGGCGAACCCCCCATTTGTCATCGCCACGTCTGCGGGATCCCAGTCCAGCCCGGTCCGTCCACTCAGGCTCCGGGCGACCGCGGCCTGGGACTTCGGCTCCGACAGCTTGTAGGCGAACCAGTCAGGCGCGCGCGGCTCGAGCGCGTTGTGGAGCGCGGAGACGTAGCCGGGCAATGGCATCTCGTTCGGGTTGCCGAAGGCGAAGTTCGCGACCCCGGGCCGCTGGAGGACCGCCCCGACCGGGCCCGCGTAAAACCCGAGGAACGGCGTGATCGAGGCGAGCATCGCCTCCCTGGTCTGACGATCGGTCATCGGGGAGTCCCTCGTGCGAATCGAGCGGATGCAGGAGTGTCGTCCCTCGCAGCGTATGCGCGTTTGACGGCGCCGGCCATCGACATCCGTCCACTGCACCTGGCTGTCGAAATTTCTACTGTCGCGCGGTGCTCGATCACGGATGGATCCGGTCGCCGCGCGGCGATCCTCGTCCCCTCCGTCCTCCGTCCCGAGCGCGTTGAACCCGGCTGGAGCGGCCCGTTCCCAGACGTCGTCCGCACCGCCGCCCTTCTTGGTGCCGGCAGTCCGGCACGACGATGTCGAGAGGTCCTACGCGTGATTCGATTCTCCTTCCTTCCCCGTCGCCGGACGATCATGTCTGCCCTGGCCGGCGGCGCGCTCCTGCTCGTGACCGCAATCCCGACGGTCGCCTCGGCCGCGAATTCCGTCACGCCGTTGTGCAACGGCAAGGCGGCCACGATCGTCGGCCAGCCCGGCCAGGCGGCGATCCACGGGACGCAGGGCGCGGACGTGATCGTCGGTCTCGAGCCGGGCGTCCGGATCGATGCCCGCGGCGGCGACGATACGATCTGCGCCGGCAGCGGCGACAACATCATCAACGGCGGCGCCGGCAACGACTGGATCGATGGCGGCGACGGCGCGAACACGATCGACGTCGGCACCGGCAACAACGTTGCGCTCGCTGGCCCGGGTAACGACGTGATCGTCGGGAGCTCGGGTAACGACACCGTGAACGCCGGCGACGGCGACAACCTCGTCTCGACCCAGGCTGGCGACGACACGATCGTGACCGGCTCGGGGAGCGATCGGATCGACGGTGGCAAGGGGTTCGACACGTGCACGCCCGGCGGCGGCACGAACTTTGCGGGACGCTGCGAAGTCATCCAGTAGCAACCGACCCGTCACCGCGAAGTCCCCGGCCCGCGCCGGGGACTTCGGCGTTTCGCGGCTTGACAGCGGGGGTTTGATGGACGCGAACCCCCAGAGCCCCCTGCGTGCCTGTCCACCCGATCCCGTGGAGGTCCCGCGATGCGCACCCCCGTTCGACGTTCCCTCGTCCTTGCGACGCTGTTGGCCTTGTTGCTCGGTGTCGTTGGTGGCTCGGCGCCAGCCGCCCTCGCTGCGAAACCCCCGACGAGCACTCGAGTCGCCGGAATCGACGTCGACGCGACGACCATCCCACAGCTCCAGGCGCTGATGGACTCCCACCGCCTGAACTCGGTGATGCTCGTCCAGTTCTACCTCCATCGGATCGCCCAGCTGAACCCGAAACTGCACGCGGTCATCCGGGTGTCGCCGACGGCCCTCGCCGACGCCCGCCGCGCCGACTTTGCCCGACGACGCGGCGACCATCAACCCCTTCTCGGCATCCCGGTCCTCGTCAAGGACAACGTCGACGCGGCCGGCATGCCAACCACCGCAGGATCGTGGGCGCTCGCGGGCTCGACCCCGGACGACGCGTTCATCATCGAGCGCCTCCGGGCCTCCGGCGCGATCGTGATCGCGAAAGCGAACCTCAGCGAGTGGGCGAACTTCCGGTCCGGGCCGTCGTCGAGCGGCTGGAGCGGGATCGGCGGCCAGACCAACATGCCGTACGTCCTCGATCGCAACCCGTGCGGGTCGAGCTCCGGCACGGGCTCCGGTATCGCCGCCGACCTCGCGACCGTCGGGATCGGCACCGAGACAGACGGCTCGATCGTCTGCCCGGCGGGCGCCAACGGCATCGTCGGAATCAAGCCGACGCTCGGGCTGTGGAGCCGCGCCGGGGTCGTCCCGATCTCGGCCGAGCAGGACACCGCAGGCCCGATGGCCCGTAACGTGACCGACGCGGCCGTCCTCCTCGGCGCGCTCACCGGCGTGGATCCCGACGACGCGGCCACCGCCGCCCAGCCCGGCCACGCCGTTGCCGACTACACCCAGTTCCTCGATTCGGACGCCCTCGAAGGCGCGCGGATCGGGGTCTGGCGGTTTGGGCCCGCGCCCACCTACAACGCGACCACCGCCCCGGTCGTCGAGCCGATCCTGAACGACACGATCGCCACCCTCGAGGCCCAGGGTGCAACCGTGGTCGACGGCACCGACATCGACCTGTCGGCGGCCGCAAATGAGTTCCCTGCCCTCCTCTGCGAGTTCAAGACGGACATCGCGTCCTATCTCGACACGTACACCGCGGCCGGGTATCCGAAAACGCTCGCCGAGCTGATCGCGTTCAACAATGCCCATCCCGAGCTCGAGGGCCCGTGGAACAACCTCGTCTTCGACCTGGCCGAGCAGACCGCCGGCCGCGATGCCGACTGCGCCGACCTCCGCGAGGCCACGACGCCGCCGGTCCAAGAGGCGATCGATCAACTGATGACCGACAACGACCTCGACGCCATCATCGCCCTGACGAACGGCCCGGCCTGGCCGACCAACTCCGATCCGAACCTCGGCGATCTCGATAGCCTGTTCGCGACGTACTTCGTCGGCTCGTCCGGCGCGGCGGCGGTATCCGGCTACGGGACGATCACCGTCCCCGCCGCGTACGCCTCCGGCTTGCCGGTCGGGATCAGCTTCATCGGCGGCCGCTGGTCCGAGCCAGAGCTGATCGGGTTCGCCTACGACTTCGAGCAGGCGACCCACGCCCGCGTCCCGCCGACGTTCATCGCCTCGATCGGTGACGCGCTCTTCCCCGGCGTCCCGAACCCATCGGACGCTGCGGTTCAACAGCGGGCGGCAACACCCGATCAGCGCCGTTCGGCGGTCCCGCCGTGGAGCGGCAGCTGGCGGATGGCGCCTCTGCGCTGACTCGTTCGGCTCCGCCGGACCGCCACCCGATCGCCGGACGAGCGGCACGGGACATCGCCGGCCTCGCGTGCAACGCGCGCACTTGCGCCATCGGGTACCGTCGGGGCCGGTCGACAACGGAACACGTCCCAACGGAGGCAACCAGCGCCCCATGACGATGCGCCACCGGTCGCGCGACACACGGCTGGCGACGCTGGTCGCCGCGTTCGTGCTGGTCGTCGGCGGGTTGCTCCCGAGCGGGTTGACGCGGCACGCGAACGCCGCGGACCCGTCGACCGTGGTCATCGTCCTCGACTTCTCGGGCTCGATCCTCCAGGACAGGACGAACCGGAACCGATTCGCCGCTGCCATCGGTCGCATCGCCGACCGCGTCGACGAGATCTCGGCCGACCTGGTCGCCGGTGACGTCACCGTCTCCCTCGTCCAGTTCGCGTCCCGCGCTGCCGACGTCCCGACGTGCGTCGACCTGAAGCTCCTCGGCGACGCGACGCAGGTGGGCCACTTCGCCGACTGTCTGCGGTCCGTCGCGGCCGCGTACCGCAAGGGCACCACCTCGGCCCTGACGAAGAGGATTGGCGTCGACACGAACTACGTCGCCGCGATGGAGCGGGCGGCCCTCCATTTGCCCGCCACAGCCGCGCGCCCGGCCCTGATCCTCCTGACCGACGGCAAGCACGATGTCGCGGGCGTCCCCGTGAGCCGCGTCCAGCCGACGCGCGACCGCCTCTTTGGCGATCGCTCGCCATTCGCGTTGCTACCGGTCGGGATGGGCCTGGCCGCGAAGGAGCGCGCGGCGCTCGCAGCCGGCCTCGAGCGCCTCCGGATCATCCGCGACATGCCCGCCTGCGTGAGCGGCGCGACCTTCGACTGGCCCACTGTCGTGTTCAACACCGCATCGGAGGCTGGAAACGCCGTCGCCGTCGCCCTCCAGGAGGCGACGTGCACGTTCACCGTCGCGGCGACCCCGACGCCAGTGCCGACGCCGGTGCCCCTCCCCGCCCCGATCGTCCGGATCGCCCTCACCCCCGGCGACGGTCGCGTCGACATCGCTTGGGCGCCGCCACCGACGACGTCGTCTGCCGCGCCGGTCGTCGACTGGAGGGCGCGCTGCCGGCCGGTCGACGGGAGTGGCGACTGGGTCGAATCGAGCGAGGGCGTGTCGCTCGACCCGAAGGCCACGATCGGCGGCTTGACGAACGGGTCGGCCTACCAGTGCGAGGTCGCGGCGGTGACGGGTGCCACGACCGGGCCCTGGACGCCCGCGGGTCTCGTGACGCCGGTCGGCAAGCCGGCCGCCCCCGGGAAGCCCGCCGTCGACGCCCTCAACCAGGCGGTCGAGGTCGTGATTCCCGCGGTCGGTGGCGGCGTGACCGGCTACACGGTCGAGTGCTCGCCGGACAACGGCGCGACCTGGCCGATCAAGATCGATGCGCCATCGGGAACCACCACCGCCGTCGTGGACCAGCTGACGAATGGCGTCACCTACGTCTGCCGGGCGTACGCAGAGAACGCGATCGGCGTGAGCGACGCGTCACCCGTGTCGGACGGCGTGAAACCATGCAGCTCGCTGTTCGAGTGCAACTCGTCGATGTTGCCGCTGTTCGGTGGCCTCACGGCGCTTCTCATCGGCGGCATGCTGGTCGCGCTGGTCGCGCTCGCCCGCGGCCGGACGACGGGACATGTCATCGCCGTCGTCGACGTCGTCCACACCGCGAACATCGGCCACGGCTCGAGGCTCGGGATCTCCTTCGTCCGGGGAGCCGGGTCCCGGGAGGTGACGGGGATCGTCGCCGATCGCTCGAAACCGGAGATCCGCATCCGGCGGAAGCGCGGTGGCGGCTTCGCCGTCACGGACCGGAGCGGCCAGCGCGAGGTCGAGGATGGCAGTCCGGTCGTCGTCATCGATTCGGTGGGCGTGCGCCACTCGCTCGTCCTCCGCGCGTTCGCGACGAACGCTGCCTCGCGGGTGGCGACCCGCCGCTGAGGACCCACGCACGGCCAGGCGTTGCCCGCCGATACCAGCAGCGGTACGATCGCCGCCCGTTAGCTCGAACGATGGCCGGGGCGTCGCGGGTTGCGGATGACACGAGGTCTCGAGATGTCCGAACAGCCAGCGCCCGCCGACTCCGCCGCTCCCCAGCCCGACGCCTGGAGCGCCAGCGGCGCGCACGACATGCCTGATTCCGCATCCGATCCGAGCGCTGTCGCGACTGCGGCCGCGCCCGAGCAGGCGGTCAGCGACGACGCGGCGGCGCAGGATGGCCCGGCCGACGCGGCGGCGCTTGCCGCATCGCCGGACGCGGCAGCGGCCGATGCCGACCACCCGAATGCCTTCCTCCATGAGCTCGTCCAGGCGATGCGCACAACCGCAGCGGCCGAGAAGGTCCGAATCGCTGCCGACGCCGATCGTCGGCGCGAGGAGCATCTCGCCTCGATCCAGGCGCGGCGCGAGAGCGAGGCTCAGCGGATCCGCGAGCTGGCGGACGACGACCTCAAGGCCATCGACGCCTGGGCGGAGGAGGAGCGTCAGCGGACCGACCGCGAGCGAGCCCGGCGCGCCGAGGCGCTCGCCACCGACCTGGAGACCAGTCTTGCCCAGCACGGCGCGCGTGTCGACGGCGAGGTCGAACGGGTCGAAGCGGCGATCGCCACCTATCGCGTGGAGGTCGACGAGTTCTTCACGACGCTCGAGCGCGAGACCGATCCCGTCGCGATCGCTCAGCACGCGGGCAGACGGCCGACCTTCCCCGACCTGGCCGCGGCGGCCATCGCGACCGCCGGGTCGAGCGAGACCGAGGCGGGGGCCGAGACACCAGAGCCAATTGGGGTGATGGAATCCCATCCAGGCGCCAACTTGGCTGCGTCGGTCGCCGCGTGGAACGCCGGGAGCTCCGCGGCGCGAGGAGCGATCGCCGCCCACGACGTGGCCACGCAGACCGAATCCGCCACCCAGACGGATCCGGAGGAGCCGGTCGTTGCCCCGGTGGCGGTGGTCCGTGGCGCGCACGACAACGGCCCGGGCACGGTCCTCCACGCGGTGCCGAGCGGGCGACCCCTCAGCTGGCTGCGCCGCGATCGCGACAACTCCGACAACACCGGAGACAAGTAGCGCCACCCGCCCGGATCGTCCTCGGGGCCTCTGCGCGCCGACGTCCAGGGCGCCTGGATCGGCAAGAAGGCCGCACAGTGGGTGGCCAAGCACGAGTTCGAACCCGTCAACTGACCGCGGGCGAACGTCCGCGCTCAGGGTGCAGGGAGCCCGGCCGAACGGCCGGGCTCCCATCGTGCGCGCTCGGAATCACTTGCGCGCGCTCGCTGCGAATGAGATACCAGTCGCGCGTCTCGTTACCGTCTCGGCCGGGCTTGGGTCGTCGGCCGCGCCGGGGCGTGGTCGCCAGCGCAGGTCGCGGTAGGTGCTCTCGGATCGCCGCGCCACCTTCAGGACGACGACCATCCGCGCCGCGTCGTCGACGTGGTAGATGACGCGTCGGTCGCCGGCGCGCAGCCGCCAGAACTCGGTCCCGCCCAGCTTCACGACGCCTGACGGCCGTGGGTCGATTGCCAGCGCGAGGATCGGTCCGCGGAGCTCCGCGGCAACGCCTGGCGGCAGACGCCGAAGCTGGCGCTGCGCGGCCGGCGCGAGCTCGACCCGGAACGGCGGCCGACTCACCCCTGATCCGGGCCATACGCCGCCTTCGTCTCGGCGGCCAATGACCCGAAGAAGGACTCGGCGCTCTCGCCGCCGTCGCGTCGATATTCGGTCAATGCCGCCTCGGCAGACTCACGGTCCTCCCGCTCTTCAGCTGCGGCCAGCCACTGTTCCAGTGCGTCGTCGACGACGTCGCGCACGCTTCGATCTGCGCGCGCTGCCTCGACCTTGATCGCGCGATAGAGCTCGTCGCGTAGATCGATCGTGACCTTCATCGTGCCAGCATACCAGCATGCTGGCTAACTGGCTACCAGATTGCTACTTCCCCGAGGCCATGGCGGGTGCGATCGCGTAGCGGAGGGGTACGCCTGGTCTGACCCGATTCGGGGGTATCGCCCGAATTTCGAGACACGCACACTCCGCGCGTGGACCGAGCCTCGCGTCGTTTCAGCACGCCCAACAGCCTGCTCGCGGCAGGCATCTTCGGGGGCGCCCTCGCGCTCGCCATCCTGTTCCTCGTTGGCTCGGCGACCCCGCTGGTCCTCGTCGGTGGTCTCCTGGCCGTCGGGGCCGTCACCGGCTCGGGCGTGGCCCTCCTGCGGCGGCTGCGCGCGGCCGCCCGTGAGGTCGAGGAGGCCGGCTCGCGTCTGAAGGTCCTCGTCGAGCACGTGCCCGCCGCCGTCTACATCGACATGGCCGATCCCGACGTCTCCGACGGCGGTCGACTCGCCTACATGAGCCCGCAGGTCGGCGCGATCCTCGGCTATCGGCCGGAAGAGCTCGTCGACGACCCCGAGCTCTGGCCGAGCCGGATCCACCCCGACGACCGCGAGGCGGCGATCGCCGCGTACGACGCGCACTGGCAGACGGGAGAGCCGCTGCGCGCGGAGTACCGGATGCTCGCCAAGGACGGCAGCGAGGTGTGGGTCCGCGACGAGGCCTATGCGATGGCCGACGACGCCAGCGGCCGACGCGTCTCGCAGGGCCTGCTGATCGACACGACCGACCGGAAGGTTCTCGAGTCGAAGCTCATCCACGACGCCCTCCACGACCCGCTCACCGGACTCGCGAACCGGGTCCTCCTGCGCGACCATGTCGAGCACGCGCTCACGAGGCGCGAGCGGAGCGGCGGGAGCGTCGCGCTGCTGTTCGTCGACCTCGACGACTTCAAGCGGGTCAACGACTCGTACGGCCACGCGGCGGGCGACCAGATCCTCGTCGAGGTCGCGACGCGCCTGCTGGGCGCCGTCCGGGCGGAGGACGTCGTCGGCCGCCAGCACGGCGACGAGTTCGCGGTCCTCGTCGAGCGGGTCGGGAGCGCCGACGAGGCCGTCCTCGCCGCGGCCCGGATCCTGCGCGAGCTGCGCCGGCCGATCGCGCTCGGCAACGCGACGATCGTCGTCGGCGGCTCGATCGGGGTCGCCCTCGCAGCCGAGCCCGACGCCACCGCCGAGGAACTGCTCACCCAGGCCGACGCCGCGATGTACGCGGCGAAAGCGTCCGGCAAGGACACCCACGCCGTGTACGACGCGCGGATGCCGACCCGGACCTGGACGGAGCTCGAGGCCGCCGGCTAGACCGAGGCGTCGGTGCCGGCGAGCGCGCCGGCCCGGATCCGCCTGAGCCGCTTCATCGTGTCGTGCTGGCCACGCCCGAACGCGTCGTGCAGCTCGCGGTATTCCGCGAACAGATCCTCATAGACGGCCCGGTGCGCCGGGTTCGGCCGATAGACGACGTCACTCAGGCGGGCCATGCGTGCCGTCGCTTCGCCGATCGTGTCGTACCCGCCCGCCTTCGCCCCAGCGGCGACCGCCCCGAACATCGCCGATCCGAGGGCGGCCGTCTGGGCCGATGCGGCGACCGCCACGGTCCGGCCGGTCACGTCGGCGGAGATCTGCATCAAGAGCCTGTTCCGCTCCGGCAGCCCGCCGCAGGCCACGATCCGATCGACCGCGACGCCGGCGGCCTCGAACGCCTCGATGATCAGGTGTGTGCCGAAGGCAGTTGCCTCGAGCAGGGACCGGTAGATCTCGGGCGGCCGGGTCGCGAGGGTCAGCCCGACGATCAGCCCGCTCAGCTCCGCGTCGACGAGAATCGAGCGGTTGCCGTTCCACCAGTCGAGCGCCACGAGCCCGCTGGCGCCCGGCCGCAGACGTGCCGCCTCGTGTTCGAGCACGGAATGGACGTCGACACCGGTCGCCGAGGCGGCTGCGTGGAACCCGGGCGGCACCGACGTCTCGACGAACCAGCCGAAGATGTCGCCAACGGCCGACTGCCCGGCCTCGAAGCCGAAGAGGCCGGGCACGATCCCATCCTCGACGACTCCGCACATGCCCTCGACGACCGCCGGGCGGGGTCCGAGGACGAGATGGCAGGTGCTCGTGCCCATGACTGCGACCATCGTCCCCGGCGTCGTGATCGTGGCGGCCGGGACCGAGACGTGAGCATCAACGTTCGCGACCGCGACGGGTGTTCCTGCACGGAGCCCGGTCCAGCCCGCGGCCTCGGCGCTGAGGGTTCCGGCTCGCTCGCCGATCGAGGCGACCCGCCGATCCATCTTGTCATCGACGATCGTCGCGAGTTCGGGCGCGAGCTCCGCGAAGAAGTCGGCCCCTGGGAACCCCGCCTGCTTCGACCACATCGCCTTGTATCCGGCGGTACAGCTGTTCCGGGTCTCGACTCCTGTCAGCTGCCAGACGACCCAATCGGCCGCCTCGATGAGGCGGTCCGCGGCGCGATAGATCGCCGGCGCCTCGTCGAGGATCTGGAGGCTCTTTGCGAAGAACCACTCCGAGGAGATCCGGCCGCCGTAGCTCGCCAACCACGGCTCGCGGCGGCGCTCAGCGGTCGCGTTGACCCGGTCGGCCTCTGGCTGCGCGGCGTGATGCTTCCAGAGCTTCACCCATGCGTGAGGCTCGCGCCGAAAGTCGGGGATCTGGCACAACGGCGTCCCGTCGGCCGTGGTCGGCAGCATCGTGCAAGCGGTGAAGTCGATCCCGATGCCGACGACGTCGTCTGCGTCGATCCCGGACGCGGTCAGGGCGCGGGGCACCGCATCCTGGAGGGTCCCGATGTAGTCGGCGGGGTCCTGGAGCACCCAGTCCGGCGCGAGCCGAACATCGTCGTCGGGGACCGGCAGGTGGTCATCGATCACGCCGTTCGCGTACGCATGGATCGCCGTCGCCAGCTCCCGACCGGTCGCGACGTCGACGACGACCGCGCGTCCGGACTCGGTTCCGAAGTCGATCCCGATCGCGAACGAGCCGCTCATCTGGCGCTCGCGGGCAACCGCACCGCGTCTGTCGTCAAGTCCGGGCGATCGGACCTGTCGAGGTCCGGATCACGAGCGCGGGTGCAAAGATCGGCCGGGGCCAGGCGCTCGGGTCGGCCGGGTTGAGCTGCCCGTCGATCAGCATGCCGACGGCAGCTCCGACCATCTCCCGGATCGGCATCCGGAGCGTCGTCAACGTGGGGATGCTGAACGCCGCCAGCGGGATGTCGTCGAAGCCCGTCACCGATAGGTCGTCGGGGACCGTCAGCCCTCGCGCGTTCGCCTCGAACAGGACGCCCATGGCGATCACGTCCGTCGAGGCGACAACCGCCGTCGGCCGCTCCGCGAGATCCAGCAACGCAGCGAGCGCCTGCGAGCCGCCGGCCGGATCGTTGGAGACGTATTGGAGATACCCGTCCCGGACAGGCTCGCCGATCGCGGCGAGCGCGGCGAGATACGCCTCCTCGCGCTCGCGGATGTCCCCCAGTCGCCGGCCGCCAACGAACGCGATCCGACGATGGCCGAGCTCGACGAGGTGGTCGATGACCGCCCGGATGCCGGCCTCGTTGTCGACGCTGACCGACGCGATCCCGTCGGGCTTGGAGCCCTCCCAGAGGGCAACCACCGGAATGTGCGTTCCGCGGAGGTCCTCGACGAGGCGGGGCTGATCGCTCATGTCGCCGAGCATCACGATCGCGTCGCAATGGCGGGCTTCCAGGACGCCCCACAAGGCGATCGCCTCGTCGGCGCGGCCGTGGGCGTGTCCAAGGACCACGTTATAGCCACGCTGGGCCGCCTCCAGCGAGACCGCCTCGATCGCGCCGGCGAAGAACGGGTCGGTGATGTCACGAACGATGACGCCAAGGAGCATCGTCGGCATCCCGCGCAGGCCGCGGGCGAGCGGGTTCGGGCGGTAGCCGAGCGTCCGCGCGGCGGTGACGACCCGCTCGCGGGTGTCGTCGGCGATCGGGACGGCGGTGGGCGCGCCGCTCAGGACGCGCGACACCGTGCTCTGCGACACCCCCGTGAGACGGGCGACATCGCGCATCGTCACGGTCGTCCGAGTGCCGGGTGCGTCGCCGGTTCGGCTCCCGCCGCCGGCGGGCCTGCGGACTGGGCGATCCACGGAGGCGGTGCGATCCCTCATGCCGGTCAGATGAGATGCCAGCATACCAAACGCTGCATACGGTTGCGCCCAGTCTCCAGAATTCGCTTTCCGGCTTGACAGCAAGGGTGATTGCATACGATTGTACGCACTCGATTGCTGCCTGCCCGACATGGTATTCTGCGCAAGCCCTGGACCCGTGACAGCAGTCGTCCAGCGACACTCCGGGCCGGCGCGAGATGGAGGAGCCAAGGATGAGGAGCCCGCTCAGGTTGCCCGTCCTCGCGATCGCGGCGGTCATGCTCATGACCGCCTGCAGCCCGGCCGCGTCGACGTCACCGTCGTCGGCCCCGTCGTCGACCGGACCAGCACCCGCCTCAGCCGGCAGCTCGACGGCCCCCAGCCAGGCGGCCGCCGGGTGCGCGTCGAAGGGCGATCTCACGATGTGGGAGCGCTCGGGCGGGAACAAGGGGATGGTCGATCAACTCGTGGCCGACTGGAACGCGAAGTTCCCCGACTGCAAGATCAACCTGACCTACATCCCTCACGCCGAGATGGTGGCCAAGATCGCCCAGGGCATCGCCTCGGGCGAGGTTCCCGACCTCATGGGGATGGACCTGATCTACGCCCCGCAGTTCGAGAAGGCCCAGCAGCTGGTCGACATCACGGACCAGATCGCGAACCTGCCCGAACTGAAGAGCGCGAGCCCCGGGCACATGACGGTCGCGACGTGGGAGAAGCGCCTGTACGGGGTGCCCCTCTATGCCGATGTCTCGGCACTCTTCTACAACAAGGATCTCTTCACAAAGGCCGGGCTCGACCCAAACAAGCCGCCGACGAGCCTCGCCCAGCTCCGCGAGTACGCCGACAAGATCACCGCCCTCGGCGGCGACACCAAGGGCTACTACCTGCCGGGGAACTGCGCCGGCTGCAACATCTTCACCGTGGGCCCGCTGATGTGGGCGTCCGGGGCGAAGATCGAGGCCGCGGGACCCGGCGACGAGCCGCTGACCGGCGATGGCGTCAAGCAGGTCCTCCAGTTCGAGCGCGACATGGTCAAGGCCGGCAACGTCCACGACAGCGACCGCGCCGAGAACGGCGAGACGTTCCATCTCCAGTTCGGTACCGGCAAGGTCGGGATGATGGGGACGGGCAACTTCAACATCACGCTGGCTCGCGATCAGATGAAGGGCCACGAGTTCCAGTTCGGGATCAGCCTCTTGCCCGGAATCAGCGAGGGGTCGTCGGCCTCGTTCATCGGTGGTGACCTCGTCGTCATCCCGAAGGGCAGCAAGCGCGTCGACGACGCCGTCGCGTTCATGAAGTTCCTCCTGTCGGACGGCGTCCAGGTCGAGAGCTACGCGAAGCTCCTCAACCTGACCACCCGCTCGGACATGACCGACAACAAGTACTTCAAGGCCGAGCCGCTCGTCCAGGACGTCGCCAAGGCCCTGAGCGTCGGCCGGACGCCATACACGACGACGTTCTTCGAGCAGATCAACTCGCCCCAGGGTCCGTGGCTGCAGATGCTCCAGCGGGCGTACTACAGCGACGAAGATCTCGACACGATCATCTCGGATGCCAAGAAGGCGATGAAGGACATCGCCGCCAAGGGCTAGGCCCCTTCCGGAGGCCGGAACCAGGCCGCGGCGCTTCCCCCGAGGCGCCGCGGCCTCTTCGAACCACGCACAATCCAAAGCCCGACCGCCCAACCGGTCGTCCATCCAGCGGACCAGCGGAGATCGAGCATGTACGCGAGCAGGCGCTACAAGCTGATCGGGCTCCTGTATCTCGCGCCGGCCCTGCTGTTCGTCGCGATCTTCACCGCGTGGCCCTTCGTCCAGATGCTCTGGATCTCCCTGAACGACTGGTCCCTGATCTCCCCGCCGAAGTTCCTCGGGCTAGGCAACTACGAGCATGCGTTGGCCGACAAGCAGTTCTGGGTGTCGCTTGGCTTCACGTTGAAATACACGCTCCTCATCACACCGCCGCTCATCGTCGGCGGCTATCTGATCGCGCTGCTGACCTCCGAGAACACGCCACTCCGGCGATTCACGAGGACCGTGGTGTTCATCCCGGTGGTCATCGGGCTCGGCGTGTCGAGCCTGCTCTGGTACTGGCTGTTCAATACCGACTTCGGCTTCGTCAACAAGATCCTCCACGACCTCGGGCTGATCGGGAAGTCGATCATCTGGCTGGGCGTCGACGCCGATCGCTCGACCTTCTCGATCATCGTGTCGATCGTCTGGAAGGTGATCGGGTTCGGGATGATCCTGTTCGTCGGAGCGATCCAGGCGATCCCGACGGAGATCACCGAGGCGGCGATGGTCGACGGTGCCAGTTACTGGCAACGTGTCCGGCGGGTGATCCTGCCATTGACCATGCGAACGGTGCTGCTCGTGACCCTGATCAGCATCATCGGGTCGCTCCTGGCCTTCGACCAGTTCTACATCATGACGGCGGGGCAACCGGGCAACCTCACGGCGACCTCCGTGTTCTACGTCTACCTGAACTCCTTCCAGTACCTGCACCTGGGCTACGGCGCGGCCCTGTCCCTGATCCTCGCGGTGATCATCCTCGCCTTCACCGTCGTCCAG
>DASXTH010000163.1:0-3275 GCA_036505555.1 Candidatus Limnocylindrales bacterium
GTAAGCAGGAGTCAATGCGCTCAATCTCGGTCCGTCCGGCTCCGAACCGGGGACCGCGAACATGGACGCGATCGGTCCGGAAGGGCCGATCGCGTTCGTTCTTGGCAGTCCTCACGCTGCCCCTCATCTGGTCGCTGCTGACGGTTCCCGTCCCATCGCTGGGATCAGCTCCACCCCCGGCCGACGTCGCGTTCGTCGCCCTCGGGAACGCCGGGACCGGGTCCGCTGGGCAGCTCGCGCTGCGCGATCAGATGGTCCGCCGCGCCCGTGACTTTGACCTCGCTCTCTTCCTGGGCAATTCCGGTGATCCAAGCGGGTCGTATGCGGATCACGGCCTGAACTTCTTCGGAACGTACGGGACGCTCTTCCAGGCCCAGGGTCAACCGCCGCCTCGCCCGTCTCGCGCGAGCCCGAAGCCGGCCTACGCGGTTGCCGGCGACGATGACGTCCGTAGCGATCCAACCGCGGCGGGGTTCCTCGGGAGCTTTGTCCTCCCCCGGAACGGGCCGAGCCAGGTGGAGCCCGAGCGTTTCTACACGTTCGATGTCGGTGGCGTCCATTTCGTGGCGTTCGACTCGACGGTCGTCACGGATCCACGGACCACGGCGGGCACGCTCGACAGCATCCGTAGCTGGCTGGTCGCGGATCTCGGTGCCCACGCCGGCGATGTCACGATCCTCTACAGCCACGGCGGCGCCTTCCTCGCCGGGACGGGCCGAGGCGGCGGATCCGACGACCCGATGAGGTCGGTCTGGTTCCCCCTCTTCGAGGCTCATGGCGTGGACCTCATCCTGAGCGGCGCCGAGCGCAACTACCAGCGCAACGTCGCCCTGGGCGGCGTCACGACCTACGTCGTCGGCTCGGGCGGCGCCGTCCCGGCCGCGGTCGTGCCGGCACCGTTCACCGCCGCCAGCCTGGTCGACGATGCCTTCCTGTCGGTCACGGTGAACGGATGCGTGATCTCGACGACCGCGGTCCGCGGGAACGGGACGGAGTTCGATCCGTGGACCTTCACCGCGCCGACGTGTCGGGCGACGCCAGGGCGAGGGGAGCTCTTCGCCGACAGCTTCGAAACCGGTGACTTCACGGGCTGGTCGACCGTGCAGGTCGGACCCGGCGGAGCGGCGACCGTGGACGAGGCGTCGGCCCACCCCGGCGGCCTGGCGGGCCGGCTCGTCGCATCAGCGCTGCCGACGTCGTACGCCTACGCTCGCAAGCAGCTCCAAACGCCGAGCGCGAACCTCGTCGTGGCCGGCACCTTCCGGGTCGTCGGGGAAGGACCGCCCGACGGAAACGTTCCGCTCTTCCGACTCTTCGACGATCAAGGCAGCCGGATCCTCAGCCTGTACCGCCAGAACGCCTCGGGCAGTCGCATCTACGTCCAGCACGGCGGTCGCTTCAACACGACGACCGGCGTCGTCCCGCTCGGAACATGGGCGCGCCTCGAGGTCCGCATCCGGCTGAACGGGCCGAGCAGCACCATCGAGGTTCGCCTGAACAATGCCCTGATCTACCAGTCGGGAACGACGACCCTGACGGAGCAGGCCGTGTCGCGGATCCAGATCGGGAACGACACCGTCGGCCAGGCCTTCGACATGCTGGTTGACGATGTCTCCGCGAGCGACGGTGGGTCGGTCAATGCGGCCGAACCCTCCCGAGCCAGCCCGCCGCCGAGCCTGCCCGAGCCCACAGCGCCGCCGACCATCGCACCGATCATGACCCCGCCGCCGGTCACGCCAACACCGCTGACGGTCACGATCCTCGACGAGGGTTTCGAGAGCGGTGGCCTGCGACCGTGGACGATCACGACGACCGGTGACGGGACCGCGACAGTCGGGCGATCATCAGTCGCAAGCGGGACGTTCGCAGCTCACCTGTTCGTCGGGAGCACGCCCGGTTCGTCGTCAGCCATCCGGCAGTTCTTCGCCTACCCGCGAAGCCGGCTCACGATCTCCGCCGACGTCCGCGTCGCGAGCGATGGGCCGAAAGGCGGCAACGTTCCGCTCCTCCGCGTCTACGATGCCCAACGGAACCGCGTCATCAGCATCCATCGCCAGAACGCGAACAGTGACCGGATCTACATCGTCTTCGACGGGATCGCGTATCAGACGACGGGGCGGATCCCGGTCGGCTCCTGGGCATCGGTCGAGCTCGACGTCGCGCTCGGTGCCGATACGAGCGCCATCCAGCTTTCGATCGACGACGTCGTCGTCTTCGATGCGCCGAACGCGGCCTTGGGCAGCCGGGGCGTGGCAGCGTTCCAGTTCGGCAACGAGCTGAAATCCCAGCCGATGGATCTCTTCGTCGACAACGTCAGGATCCTGGAGGGATAAGCGGAAACGGCCCGGCGTGAGTGAGCCGGGCCGTTCGCGGATTCGGTTGGGGGCGACCGCGTCGACGTGGTCCCGGACCGATCAGGGGTGCTCGTATCGCCCGATGTCGGGCGCGCTCCCCAGATACCCGTCGGTGACCCCAGCGACGACCGCCCCGTGATCGATCGCGGGTGACGTCGACTGGACGGTGAAGTCGCCGCCAAGACGGCCCATGAAGCGCGGGTCGGACTGGAGACCGGCGGTCTCGTAGCCCGTCCAGGTCCGGAGCGTGATCATGCTGGTGGTGTTGCCGTGTCCGGAGACGTAGGCGATGTATCCGCCGGTCGCGTGGAAGGCCAGATCGCGATCGATCGTGACCGACGCGGGCAAGACCGAGTCGATGCTGTAGATCTTGTCAGCGGCCGTGTACGAGATGTTGTTCCGCAGGGTCAGGCCCTCGATCGAGCCGCCGAACGTCCCGGTGTTCGCCGTGATGTCGAAGACGAACCGGTCCAGATCGCTGAACGTGTTGTTCGCGACGAGCATGTTCGACGCGCAGCGCAGGATCAGGCCCATCGTCGGACCGGTCTTCGTGCCGCCGTAGGCGACATTCCGCACGAACCGGTTGCTGTCACAGGCGGTCCCGTCGGTGCCGGTCTCGATGACGTTCTCGTTGTTCCACATGACGTTCGACGAGATCTCGGCGCCACTGCTGGCGTAGATCTCGACCGCACCGCCGTCGTAGCCGTAGTCGTACGAGAGGGCTCGGTTGTTCCACATCCGGTTGCCCGTGATCAGCAGCGGCCCCACCGTGTGGTTGAGGACGACCGCGTTCGCGCCGCGATCGTCGCTGCCGCCGATCGTGTTGACGACCATCCGGTCGTTGTCGTGGATGTCATTGTTCTCGATTCGGACGCCGCTGCCGCCGTACGACACTTCGATCCCGGTTTCGTTCTTCGTCAG
>DASXTH010000164.1:0-11578 GCA_036505555.1 Candidatus Limnocylindrales bacterium
CGCCCGGGTACGCGGCGCGAACCCGTTCGGGGCCCTCGTCGACGACGAAGTTGACGTACGCGCCCGGATCGCCCTGGTCCAGCTCGCGCCAGACCGACTTCACCCACGCCTCGTGGGCGGGCAGCTCGTCCTTCGAGCCGACGAGGGCGGCGATCGTCATCATGATCCGGCTCGAGCGGTGGGCGAACGCCGTGGCGTCGGCCGGCACGCGGGCCATCGCCCCGCCGAGGACGCGGATCTGGGCGACTGCCATCTGGGCGCCCGACGACCGGGCGTGCTCCCCCACCCGATCGACGATCAGCTCGGCAACCTCGCGGTCGACCCGCTTGACGAAGAGCGTCCGCGCGGTCGCAATTGGGTGGTAGTCGCCCTCCGCCGGCGGGAACATCCCCGAATACGGCATCGGGCGGGTGAGGTCCGCGTACGGCTCCGCCAAAGCGCGGAACGGGGCGAGGGCGCGCTGTCCGGCCTCGACATCGCCCGCGTAGGTGAGCAGGCCGAAGATGGCGAGCTTGCCGTGGTGCTGTGCCGGAATGAAGGGCATCGGCGGCAGTGGCATGACGTTGGCGATCGTCGAGAGCTCCTCGGGCGCATGCTCGGCGGCCGCGATGAAGCCAGCGACCGTGTCGGCGGTAGCCGGCAGGAAGAGCATCCCGCCAACGATCTGCGGGAGGGCGTGGAGCCGGAACTGGAACCGCGTCACGACGCCGAAGTTGCCGCCGCCACCGCGGATCGCCCAGAACAGCTCGGGTTCGTGTTCTGCGTCGGCCCGGACGAGCCGGCCGTCGGCGGTGACGACGTCGGCCGCCAGGACGTTGTCGATCGTCATGCCGAACGTCCGGACCAGGAACCCGATCCCGCCGCCGGTCGTGATCCCGCCGATCCCGACCGTGCCCGTATCGCCGAAGCCGATGACGAGGCCATGCTCGCCCACGGCGGCGCCGAGCTCGGCCGCGGTGAGGCCCGTCTCCGCCCAGACGGTCAAGCCGTCGACGTCGATCTCGATCGCCTTCATCGCGGCGAGGTCGAGCAGGATCCCGCCCTCCGTCGACCCGTGGCCGGCACCGCTGTGGCCGCCGCTCCGGACGGCGAGCTCGAGGCCGAGCTCGCGGGCGAGGTCGACGACCTGGCGGACGTCGTCGACGCCGACCGCGCGAACGATGACCGCCGGATGGAGCTGGTCGTCGACCAGCGTGACCCGGGCGGTGTCGTACTCCGGGTCGCCCGGCCCGATGACGGTTCCGGTGACGCGGGCGCGGACGTCGGCGACGGAGATGGATTGGGAAGTCGGGGCCTGGCTCACGTCATTCTCCCTGGGCAGTGGTCGGGGCGGGACGATGCGGGTCCCGTCGCCGTGTAGACCGGTCGCGTACGCCGGACTCATCGGTGTCGGCCTGTTGGTGACACGCCGTGATCATTACAGACTGTAACGATCTTGGCAAGCTCCCTGGGTGCTCTCGGCCGGCATCGGCGAGTCCCGCTAGGATGGCCGGGTGACCGAAGCCACCGTCGACGGCGTCGCGCCGAGCGCCATCCCGGATGCCGCAGATCTCGAGGCCCGTCTGGAGGGCCACCGGGTCGAGCTCACGGCCTACTGCTATCGGATCCTCGGCTCGGCGTTCGAGGCCGAGGACGCCGTCCAGGAGACGTTCATCCGCGCCTGGCGCGCGTTCGACCGCTTCGAGGGCCGCTCCGCATTCCGCTCTTGGCTGTACAAGATCGCGACGAACGTCTGCTTCGACATGAAGAGCGCGACCCAGCGCCGGGCTCGCCCGATCGACATCAACCCGGCCCTGACCGCGGACCACGCGCTGGGGTCTCCCCTGCCCGAGTCGAGCTGGGTCGAGCCCGTTCCCGACGACCGGGCGGTCGCGTCAGGCGGCGACCCGGCAGACGTCGCCGTCGCACGGGAGTCGATTCGACTGGCCTTCGTCGCGGCCCTCCAGCACCTGCCACCCCGCCAGCGAGCGGTCCTGATCCTCCGCGAGGTCCTCCGCTGGCACGCCGACGAGGTCGCTGAGCTCCTCGAGACAAGCGTCGCGTCGGTGAACAGCGCGCTCCAGCGCGCCCGGGCGACCCTGGCGACCAAGGGCCTCGTCGAGTCCGACCCGACGCCGGCGGAGCTGGACGACGAGCAGCAGGCGCTCCTCCAGCGGTACGTCAACGCGTTCGAGCAGTACGACATGGACGCGCTGACGAGCCTCCTGAACGAGGACGCACGCTGGTCGATGCCGCCGTACGAGCTCTGGCTCCGGACCCACCGCGACATCGTCAGCTGGTGCCTTGGGCCGGGCGTGGGCTGCCGCGGGTCACGACTGATCCCCATCCGCGCGAATGGATCACCCGCGTTCGCCCAGTACAAGCCGTCGACGGCCGGCGGCTGGGAGCCGTGGTCAATCCAGGTCGTCGAGGTCGATGGCGACAAGCTCGCCGGGATCACGTTCTTCCTCGACACCGCGCGGTTCTTCCCGCTGTTCGGCCTACCGCCGCGCCTCGACTGAGGCGGGCCCGACTGCAGCGTCGCGATCGGCGATCCGGTCCAGGCCGCACAGGACCAGCAGCTCGATGAGCTGCGGCGGGGCGTGCTCGAGACGCATCCGCTGGCGATTGCGGCGGGCGCGGAGCGCCAGACGGGCCAGCGCTTCGACCGCGGGCATCGCCGGATCCTCGAGGTCCTCGAGCCGGCAGGTAACGGGTCCGGGCGGCCGGGCGTCGAGGGCCCGCGCGGCGCGCGCGCACGCGAACCCCACGTCGGCGCGCAGGATCGACCCGCGGAGCTCGATGGCTCGCGAGCGCTCGTCCGGCGCAGCGGACGTCGAGTCCGGCGGCGGGACCCGTGCCTCGTCCAACCCGCGGACCTCCGTTCTGCAGCGGTGCTGCAGCAGTGGAGACGGGGCCGGAGGGGCAAACTCATCGCAGGACCGGATTGCCCCGCGGCGCTCCGGGCTACGACGGAGGACCCGATGAGCTACCCCGAGCCGAGCTACCACGGCGCCACCGGCGAGGCGAGCGCGACATTCCGCCCCGCCGACCACCCGCCCGAGGTTTCGTACCCGTCCGGCAACACCGCCCACTACCTCGCGACCGGCGCGTCGACCCAGGGCACGTACGGTCTGTATCGCTGGGTCATGGGCCCGGAACCCAGCGGACCCGGCCCGCACTTCCACCGGACGATCACTGAGAGCTTCTACATCCTGACCGGGCGGATCCGGATCTTCGACGGGCGGGCCTGGCGCGAGTGCGAGCCAGGCGACTTCGTCCACGTTCCGATCGGCGGGGTTCACGGGTTCCGGAACGAATCCGGGGAGCCCGCGTCGATGCTCCTCCACTTCGCGCCGGGTGCGCCGCGCGAGGGCTATTTCGAGGGCCTCGCCGAATGGGGCCGATCCGGCCGCCCGAGCGACGCCGAGGTCGCCGACTTCTACCTCCGCCACGACAACGTCTGGCTGCCCGAGGCGCCCGAGCCCGAGGGTGGCGCCACGAGAGGGACGGCCCGATGAAGATCCGGGCGCTGCTTGAGCAGAACGGCAAGACCGCCGTCGGGTTCGCGGTCCCCGAGGACGTCGTCCTCGCCCTCGGCAAGGGGAAGCGGCCGCCGGTCCGGGTCGCGATCAACGGCTACACGTACCGGAGCACGGTCGCACCGCTGGGCGGGCGCTACATGATCGGCGTCAGTGCCGAGAACCGGGCCGCGGCCGGCGTCGCCGGCGGAGAGACGCACGACATCGAGCTGGAGCTGGACGACGCCCCGCGCGAGGTCGAGCTGCCGCCGGACCTCGCGGCGGCGCTCGCCTCGGAGCCGGTTGCGCGGGCGACGTTCGACAAGCTTTCGCCGAGCAACCAGGGCTATCACGTCTCGCTCGTGACCGGAGCGAAGAGCGACGACACGCGGCGACGCCGCATCGAGAAGTCGATCGCGGCCCTCCGCGAAGGCCGGCCCCGGTGAGGCGCCGCCGGGACGACTAACAGGACGCGATCAGAGGATCGCGAGGCGGAGGAAGGCGTCGACGTCGACTCGGGGGTGGCCCGCGGATCCCGCGACGACGATCTTCAGCGTGTGCGTCCCGACCGTGCCCCAGCTCCGCGCGAAAACGATCGCGCGCGACTCGCCCGAGCTGGCGTAGAGGCTGACGGACTTCACGTAGACGCCGTCGACGTAGAGCGAGACCGACCCGCGGGTCGGGCCCTTCGCGGCGACCCAGGCGACGCTCGAGCCAGTGAACGTGAACGTCGCCGACGCACCCTTCGAGGTCGTGTACCTGACGCTCCCGCCTGAGGCGCCGCTCCACGACGACGTGTGCCACGTCCCGCTCCACGTGACCGCAGACGACGTCTGCTGGAACACCGACGCACGGACCTTCGGCCCGGTCGCCCAGTCGCTCGTGTTCGCGAACTTGTCAGTCGAGCGGACGCGGTACTGCCCGGTCCCGCCGTTGGGGATCGACCCCTGGGCCGTCGACGACGTCGTCGCCCCGAACGAGGTCGTCCAGCTCGCGCCGTTGATGCTCCGTTGGACCGCGCTCGTCGACACGCCACTCGGATCGGTTGCCGACCAGCCGATCCGGACCGGCACCGTCGAGGTCCCGAGCGTGACGCCCGAGAAGAGGCTCGTCGTTGGTCCGACAAGCGTGGGCGGGATGCCGTCGGCGACGACGAGGTTGAGCGTCGTCGTCCGGGTGACGTCGCCGCCGAGGCCGCTGATCGTCAACGGATAGGTCCCGACCGGCGTGGCTGACGGGTCGGCCGCCAAGGTGACGTCCAAGGTCGTGGCCGTGCCGGTCGTCGGACTCACGCCGAACGTCGCGGTCGCGCCATCGGGAAGCCCGCTGACGTCGAGGGCGACCTCGCCGGTGAAGTTCGTCCGCTTGATCGTGACGTTCGCCGTCGAGGCTGTGCCTTGCTTGACGGGGCCGCTCGGGATCGTCGCGGCGAGCTTGAACGCCGAGTAGGCCTGAGGCGTGAGATCGAGCCCATTGAACCGGTCGAGATCGACGCGCCCGCTGATTCCCGGGACCGAGCCGTCGCTGGTGTACTGCCAGAACGTCCAGCCGTGACCGCCCCAGTTCTCCGCGGGGATCGTCGGCGCCGTCACACCCCAGTGGGCGATCCAGAGTGTCTTGTAGCCGGCGTCGGCGAGGGCACGGCTGTCGCCCATGTACTTCTTCCAGAACGCCGGGCTCGTGTAGATCATCGGGCGCATGCCGACCTTGAGGGTGACCTCATCGAGGAACGTCTTTACCCATGTCTGGAGCGCAGCGACGGACAGCCCACCGCTGGCCTCGAGATCGAGGGCCGGGATCAGGTCGCCGACGCCGAGGTTCGTGTGGGCGGCGAAGTGATCGGCCTCGCGGACGGCGTCGCCGGCCTCGGCGCTGGGTCGGGCGAAGTGGTAGGCGCCGGTCCACAGCCCCGCGGCCTTCGCCTGCGTGTGGTTCGTCGCGTACATCGGATCGATGTACAGGGAGCCGTCCGTGCCGGCGATGCCGTCGGTCGCCTTGATGATCGCGAACTTCTTGCCGGCGCCGGCGACCTTCGTCCAGGTGATCGCGCCCTGCCAGTGGCTGACGTCGATGCCCTCGAGCAACGCGACGGCGTCCGAGCTGGTGGCGGCGGCGGCCGACGGGGTGCGCGGCATCGCCGTTGCGCCCGTGGCGACGGCCGGGAGCAGCGTCAGGATGAGCGCGGCGACGACGGGCAGGCTGCCGAGAGGTCGGCGGGCCGGGCGGTCGGGCGCGCGCCGGGCGGACGAGGCGGCGGACAGGTCGGACACGGGGACGGCAGACGGCTCCGGGAGCGGGTTCCGAGGACCCCTCGACCTTGGGCCGTGGCCATGGTCCGGTCCATAGGCCAAAGGGAGCGGCGACCCGGGACGGATCCCGGTACGTTCGGGCTGAGTCGGTCTAGTCCCGCGCCGGGCGGTCCGGAGGGATCACCTGAATCAGCGGGGCGCAGGCTCCGCCAGAAGCTCGCGGATCACCGCCTCCGACCCGTCGTAGTCGCCCTCGCCGAAGTGGACGTGGCGGATATGGCCGGCCTTGTCGACGAAGTAGAAGGCGGGCCAGTAACTGTTCGCGTACGCATTCCAGGTCGCGTACGAGGGATCGAACGCGACCGGAAAGCGGACGTCCGCCTTGGCGACGGCTTCACGCACGTTGGCGATGTCGCGCTCGAAGGAGAGCTCGGGCGTGTGGACACCGATGACCACGAAGCCGTCCGGGGCGTAGCGGTCGTACCACGCCTTCACGTACGGCTGGACGTGGATGCAGTTGATGCAACCGAACGTCCAGAAATGGACGAGGACGACCTTGCCGCGGAGCGCGGCAAGCGTCGTCGGCTCGGTGTTGATCCACGCGGTGATTCCGGTCGGCTCCGGTGCCGGACCGAGATCGGCAAGTGGGACCGTGTCGGTCTGAGCGGCGGCGCTGGGTCGGAGCACGAGGAGATCCTCCTGGACGGCGGGCTGTTGCTCGACCGCGAAGAGCAGTGAACCGAGCCCCGGCAAGCCCGCGGTCAGGCGGCTCTGGAGCGGGATGTCGAGACCGGTCAAGACGACTGCGGCGGCGAGGGCCATTGCGACCCCGAACCCGCGACGAGCGCGGTCGGCTCGCGCCGCGTCCACGGCCTGGCTCACCCGGCGGCCCCAGCGAGCGATCGCCGCGAGTGGGATCACGGCACCGGCGACATAGGCCGCCCCGATCGCCACGGCGAGCGGTGTCGGGCCCGAGACGACGGCCGCGGCGATGACGGCCGCCATGATCGGACCGACGCACGGCGCCCAGATCAGGCCGATTCCCGCCCCGATCGCCAGTCCGGCGAAGAGGTCGTCCGCGGGCATGCCGGGCCGGCCGGCGATCCGGCTCGTCGCTCCGGCCTGGACAGGCGCGAGCGCCCGTTCCACCACCCGGCCGAGTCTCGGCCAGGCGAGGCTGAGCCCGACCAGGCCGAGGATCGCGGCCGCCACGATCCGGAGGCGGTCCGTCGTGACGCCGGCCGCCGCGAGCGCCGCCGCGAACAGCACGGTGACCGCGAGGAACGCGGCGCCGAACCCCAGGAAGATTCCAGCCACCCTCCGGCGGCCGCCGCCGGCAGAGCCACCCAGGACGAGCGGGATCACCGGCAGCGTGCACGGCGCGAGGATGGTGAGGAGGCCGGCGACGAAGGCGAAGAGGACGACGACCATCAGGCGGGGCTCACGACGGCGACGGGCTGTGCCCCATCATTGCGTCCGACGGTGCGGCGGAGTGCTCCATCATCGCGTCGGATGGCGCCGCCGAGTGTTCCATCATCGCGTCCGACGGGGCGGCGGAATGCTCCATCATCGCGTCCGAAGGGGCGGCGGACGGCGAGGCGCCGGCGGGCTGCGTGCACGCAGCGATGAGCGCGCCGAAGGCAAGGGCGGCAACGAATCCGGCTGGGCCGGCGACGTGGCGTTTCGTCATTGGTGGTCTCCCGTGCATCGTTGGGCCGGGGTTGATCGCTTCAGGCTCGACGCCGGCGGTGACACCCCGATGACGGTTCGATGACGCGGCTGCGAGTCGCAAACGGCAGCGCTACGATGCCGAGAGCAGCCGCGGCCCCAGCACGGGGCACCCTCACCCGACCCACCCTCAGCCGCCGCATGCGGAACCCTGATCGGAGCCGTGCCATGCCGACCGTGGCCACCGATGCCCTCCTCGAAGAGATCCAGGAGCTGATCCGCGAGCGCGAGCGCGACGGCGTCGCAGGGCTCGCCGAACGGATCGGACCGTCGGAGTGGGCCGCGCTGGTGCCGCGCCTCGACCCGAGCGAGGTCGCGGTCCTCCTCCAGTGGCTGCCCGACTCGGAGATCCCGGAGCTGCTCGAGGAGCTCGACCCGCACGAGGCCGCCCAGATCCTCCGGACGTTGAGCCGCCAGGAGGCCGCGCAGCTCCTCGCCGAGATGGATCCGGATGACGCGGCCGATGTCGTCGAGAACCTGACGGAGCCCGAGGTCAGCCAGATCCTCGTCCGGATGGACCCCGAAGAGGCCGCCGAGATCCGGCGTCTGTCCGACTTCCCGCCCGAGAGCGCGGGCGGGATCATGACCCCGGAGTTCGTGGCGGTCACGAAGGACGCGACCGCTGACGAGGCGATCGCCGCGATCCGCAGCCTCGTCGGGCAAGCGGAGACGGTCGACTACATCTACGTCGTCGATGCCGAGCGCCACCTGATCGGCGTGCTTTCGCTGTACCGGCTGATGCTCAGCCCCGGCGACACGCCGGTGGTCGACCTGATCGCCCCGACCACCGTCCGCGTCCGCGCCTCCGCGGACCGGGAAGCGGCCGCCAACCTGCTCACCGAGCGCAACCTCCTCGCGATCCCGGTCGTCGACGACGAGGACCATCTCCTCGGGATCATCACCCAGGACGACGTGGCCGACGTCCTGGAGGCCGAGGCCACCGAGGACATCGAGCGGCTCGGCGGGTCACAGCCATTGAATGTGCCGTACCGGCTCTCGAGCGTCGCGCTCCTCGTCCGCAAGCGCCTCGGCTGGCTGCTGCTCCTCTTCGTGGCCGAGGCCTACACCGGGTCGGTCCTGCGGAGCTTCTCGGACGAGCTGGAGTCGGCCGTCGCCTTGAGCTTCTTCATCCCGCTCCTGATCGGGACGGGCGGCAACATCGGCAGTCAGACGGTCACGCTGATCGTCCGCGCGATGGCCCTCAACGAGGTGTCGCTCCGCGACGTCGGGTGGATCGTCTGGAAGGAGGTCCGGGTCGGCCTTGTCCTCGGCGGAGTGATGGCGGTCGTCGCGCTCGGCCGTGCCCAATTGCTCGGGGTCGGCATCGACATCGGGCTGGTCGTTGCCGTCACGATCCTCGCGATCTGCCTGTGGTCGGCGACCGTCGCGGCGATCCTGCCGTTGGCGCTCCGTCGGCTGCGGATCGATCCGGCCGTCGTCTCCGCCCCGCTGATCACCACGCTCGTCGACGGAACCGGCTTGATCATCTACTTCGAGATCGCGAAGTTCCTTCTCCGCCTTTGAGTGCCGTCGTGAAGCGTTGCCGGGCCTCCGTGCTGGACCGCGCCGAGTCGGGCTAGCATCCTCGCGTGGATGCCACCGACGAGCCCGCGGTCTCAGCCGAGCCGGCCGACGGCGCCGCGCGCGGGGCCATGGCGTTCGAGGTGTCGACGCGGTTGATCATCGAGATCGCGGCCGCCGCATCGGGCGAGCTCGATCTCGACCAGATCCTCCACGAGACCCTCGATCGGTTGCGGGTCGCCGTGCGCCTGACCGGCGGATCCATCGCGCTCGTCGACGGCGACCAGCTCGTCGTGCGTGCGGCGATCGGCCCGTTCGCCGAGCAGGCGCTCGGGCAGCGGCTCCGCCGTGGGCCGAGCCGGAGCTGGGGCGTCGTCGACCGGCTCGAGCCGAACCGGACGGGCGATCTGCTCGCCGATGGGTTCCACATGCACGGCGCCGCCACCGAGTCGGCGGTTCGGTCGTGGCTCGCCGTCCCGATCGTTCGCCACGGCGTCGGGATCGGGCTGCTCGAGATCGACTCGACCGAGGTCGATGCGTTCAGTCAAGCGGACGAGGATCTGCTCGTGGGTGTCGTCGCGGTCCTCGGCGGGCACGTCGAGCTGGCGGCGCACCACGCCGACGATCGGCGTTCGGCGGCGCTCCGGGAGGCGTTCGTCGGAGTGATCAGCCACGAGCTCCGGACGCCGATCACGACGATCTATGGCTTGGCCCGCATCCTCCGCCAGCGTGGCGATCGCCTCGAGGCGACGGCCCGCGTGGAGGCGATCGCGGACATCGAGGCCGAGGCCGATCGGCTGTACCGGCTCGTCGAAGACCTGCTCGTGCTCTCGCGCGCCGAGAGCGGTCGGGTCCAGATCGAGGCCGAGCCCGTCAATGTCGCCCGGCTGGTCAGTCACATCGTCGACGCCGAATCGCAGCGGCTGCCGGGCCGGCGCTTCCTCCTCAGCGCACCTGCGAGCCTGCCGTTGATCACGGCCGAGGCGACCTATGTCGAGCAGGTCGTCCGGAACCTGCTGACGAACGCGGCGAAATACAGCGAACCACCGGCGGCGATCGAGGTCGTCGTCGCGGTCGACGAGGAGAACGTGGTGGTCCGGGTCCTCGACCGCGGGATCGGGATCGACGAAGAAGGCGCCGAGCACGCCTTCAACCTGTTCTTCCGGACGAAGCAGGCCAGCCGGGCCGCGTCGGGCGCCGGGATCGGGCTGTTCGTGTGTCGCCAGCTGGTGGACGCGATGGGCGGCCGGACCTGGATGCAGCCGCGTGATGGGGGCGGGACCGAGGTGGGGTTCAGCCTGCCGATCGAGCCGATGGAGGACGACATCGGCGACGTCTGACGGCACGGACCTCCGCGTCACCCCAGCGTCATTGGTTCGAGCACGTCCGCGAGTAGGATTCCGGCATGCAGTTCCTCTTCCGCTCTCCCTCCATGCCCACCGCGGACACCGCCCTCCCCGGGCGCAGCGCGCCGATGCCGCTGACCGACCGGCATTTCATCAACGGCGCCTCGCTCAAGGGCCCCTGGGCCGAGGGGACCCGAACCGCGATCTTCGGCCTCGGCTGCTTCTGGGGCGCCGAGAAGGACTTCTGGCAGGTGCCCGGCGTCGTGTCGACCGCGGTCGGCTACGCCGGTGGCTTCACCGAGAACGCCGACTATCGCGAGGTCTGCACGGGTCGGACGGGCCACGCCGAGGCCGTCCTCGTCGCCTACGACCCTGAGAAGGTCTCGTACGAGCAGCTCCTGAGGGTCTTCTGGGAGAACCACGATCCGACGCAGGCCAACCGCCAGGGCAACGATCACGGCACCCAGTACCGCTCGATCATCCTGACGGCCGACACCGAGCAGCAGCGGATCGCCGAGATGTCCCGCGACGCCTACCAGGAGCAGCTGACCGCGGCCGGCTACGGCAAGATCACGACCGAGATCGAGCCGGCGGGCCCGTTCTACTACGCGGAGGACTACCACCAGCAGTATCTGGCGAAGGTCCCGAACGGCTACTGCCCGAACCACGCGACCGGGGTGACGCTCCCGGCCGACTTCAAGGTCGCGCCGCTGCAGTACGTCGACTGAGGTCGGAACCAGGACAGGCACTGGAGCGCATGGACGACGCGATCCGAACCGAGCTCCCCGCGGCGGATCCGCCGGCCGCCGAGCGATACCTGCTGCTCGCCGACATCTCCGGCTACACCGGCTTCATGGCCGGGGTCGAGCTGGAACACGGCGCCGACTTCAGCGCCGGGGTCCCGGCGGCGTATTCGGTGCTCGGGGCGCTGCTCGACTCCGTGATCGTCGGCCTCGGACCGGCCTTCGCCCTCGTCAAGCTCGAGGGCGATGCGGTCTTCGCGGCGGCGTCCGCGCCCAGCCTGGACGGCCACGGCCAGCGCGTCCTGGAGACGATCGCCGCCACGTACCGGGCGTTCGTTGACGCGCGCACTCGCGCGATCCCCGCCAACGACCACGTCTGCACGGCCTGCCCGGCCGTGGCGCACCTCGACCTCAAGGTCATCCTGCATCGGGGCCACACCGTGCGCCAATCGGTCGGGGCCAGCAGCGACCTGCTCGGCCCCGCCGTGACG
>DASXTH010000165.1:0-3712 GCA_036505555.1 Candidatus Limnocylindrales bacterium
GGGCTGGGACGGCTACCTCTGGCCCTTCCGGTTCAACATCGGCGACTTCCAGCCGATCACGGGCCGGGTTCACCAGCCGCCGCCCGTCCACCAGACGTTCCAGGGCCGGAACTTCGTGGTCTGCTCGTTCGTGCCGCGCAAGTTCGACTACCACCCGCTCGCGATCCCGGCGCCGTACAACCACTCGAACATCAACAGCGACGAGGTCATCTACTACGTCGCCGGCAACTTCATGAGCCGGCGCGGGGTCGAGATCGCGTCATTCACCCTCCACCCGGCGGGGATCGCCCACGGCCCGCACCCGGGCACGGTCGAGGCCTCGATCGGCAAGGAGGCGACCGAGGAGCTCGCGGTCATGGTCGACACGTTCCATCCGCTCCAGGTCACCCAGGCCGCGATGGACCTCGACGACCCGAACTACCCGTACAGCTGGCTCCTCGCGGACGACCACGCAACGGAAGCCTCCGAGCTCGCGGAGCGGGGGCCGGAGGCATTCCCGGACTGAGGCCGAGCGAGGGCGCGACAGCGAGGCGATCCCGGGGCGGGACTGGCCAGATCGCGACTTCCGAGAGCAGGGGATCGCGACGGACCTCACTCAAACCTGAGCAAACCGCGATCATGGGCGGATGAACGACCCCTTCGACCGATCCTTCCGCGATCGGGTCCTGGCCGGCGAGACCCTGATCGGCCTGTTCAGCGACCTGGGCGCCCCGGCATCGGCCGAGCTGTGCGCCGCCGCCGGCTACGACTGGGTCATCGTCGACCTGGAGCACGGCGCCGGCACGGAGGCCGACCTCCTCGCCCTGCTGCACGCGGTCGAGGCCGGCGGCTCGACGCCGCTCGTGCGGCCCCAGTCGGGTGAACGGATCCGGATCGGGCGTGCCCTCGACATGGGCGCACGCGGGATCATGGTTCCCCGGCTCGACTCCGCCGAGCAGGCCCGGGAGGCAGTCTCGTTCCTGCGCTACCCGCCCGACGGGATCCGTGGTGTGGCGACCCGGGTTCGTGGCGCGGGCCTCGGAGCCGTCGCCCACCCCGACGTCCGGCGGCTGAACCAGCGCGTCGTTGGGATCATCCAGATCGAGTCGGTCGGTGGGCTGCGCGACGCCGATGCGATCGCCGCGATCGACGGCGTCGACGTCCTCTTCGTCGGCCCGGCCGACCTGTCGCACTCGCTCGGGATCCCGGGCCAGTTCCAGCACACGGAGTACGCCGCCGCGCTGGGACGCGTGGTGGCCGCGTGCCGCGCCCATGGCAAGGCGGCGGGGATCCTCGTCTACGACCCGGCCCTCGCCCGCCGCCATCTCGAGCTCGGCTTCACCTTCGTCGGGATCGGCGCCGACGGCGGGTTCGTCGCCGACGGCGCGGCGCGGTCGCTCGCCGCGGTGCGGGCATGATCCCGTTCCTCAAGCGCTGGCTCCGGCCGTTCAAGCCGGTCCTCGGCCCGATCTATCGTCGCCTCGTCCGCCTCACGAACGCGCGCAGCCGGCAGCAGCTGTCGATCCGGGCCCAGCGCCTGGCGGCCGAGGCTGCCGACGCCGCGCGGCGGACCGCCGGCCGGGCCGACCCGCCGATCCGGGCGATGCGCCAGTACGAGCTCCTCGAGCTCGCCGCCGAGGTGCCGTACTACCGGGCCCGGACCGTCTATATGCGCCGCGCGGGCGACATCGCCGACGAGCTGATCGCGCGCGACGAGCTCTCGACCGCCCTGGAGCTCGGGCCGCACATTCAGCCATTGATCGTCGGAGCCGACGTCATGGACCTCCGCCTCGCGCCGGACCTCCGGACAACGGGCCGACAGGTCGCGGCCGATGCCACGAAGGCGCCGTGGCCGTTCCCGGACAAGGCGTACGACCTCTTCGTCGCCCTCCAGGTGTTCGAGCACCTGGGGACGCGCCAGGCCGACGCGTTCCGCGAGGTCCGCCGGGTCGCCCGCCACGCGATCCTGTCCCTTCCGATCGACTGGGAGATGGACGACCCGCGGAACTGCCATCACCTCCTGCGCCACGAGAAGGTTCTCGAGTGGGTCGCGCCCATCGTCCCGACACGCGTCGTCGAGGGTAACGGCGGCCATCGGAAGCGACTGATCTACGTCTTCGAGAACCTGCCCCCGCTCGAGCCAGAGGCGTCCGCCGGGGCGCAGATCGAGGAGCCGGGCACGGCGGACGCCGTCCCGGCAGACGCGGTCCCGGCGCCGGAGGTCGCGACGGAGGCCTGACCCGCCGTCAGGACGCCGAGCGGACCTCGGCATCGAGCGGTGGCGCCGGCTCGCCTCCCGCGCCGGGCTGGCGGGCCGTCTGGGCGACGAGGACGCCGAGGATGATCAGCCCGGCCCCGACGAGCTGGATCGGGCGCAGGACGTCCTGGAGGAAGACCGCGGCCAGCGTGACGATGATGGCCGGCTCGACCGTGCTGACCAGGGCGGCCTGAGCGGCCCCGATCCGGCGCGACCCGGCGTAGAACGTCTGGATCGCGAGGAACGTCCCGGCGAATCCGATCGCGGCGAGGAACGGCCACGCGCCCGGCGGGATCTCACTCGGCAGCAGCGGCCGGCCGGTCGCAAGCGCGCCGGCGACGAACACCGCCGCGGTCGCGCTCGTCATCAGCGCGCTGGCCGCGGCCGCGTCGTCGACCCGATCCGCGGCCGCGCCGTCCGGCGCGAGTCGGTCCGTCCGCTCGCCCGCCAGCCGGGCCGACAGCACGATCCAGCCGGCGTAGATGATCGGCGAGGCAAGGATGAGCGCGATCCCGCCGACCGGCGGCGGCGTCGAGAGGTCGATCCCGCCGAGCGCCAACACGACGCCGACGAGGGCGATCCCGAGCGCGATCCAGGGGCGGCGTCCGGAGAGCCGCGTCGCGTAGCGGACCGAGAGGACCGCGACGATCGCCGGATAGAGATAGACGAGCACCCCGGCGAGCGATGCCGGCACCGTCTGCAGGCCGGCGTAATACGTCCCTGCGTTGCCCGTGTACCAGACGCCCAGCCCGACCGCAACGAGCGCCGGCCGGCGGCCGAGCCGGCGCAGCGCGGCGCGGCGGACCGGTGAGACGAGGATCCACCCCCAGGACAGGACGGCACCGATCGTGAACCGCCAGGCGAGGAGCTGGAGCCAGTCGAGACCCGCGCCGTAGATCGGCTTCGACAGGACGGTGCCGGAGCCGAACCCGAAGGCCGAGACGACGATCAGGGCGATCCCGATCAGGCGGCGGCGGTCCACCGCCGGAGGCTATCAGTGGACGCGGCGTGCCATCGACCTTGTCGCCCAGAGCGGCGCTGGGAAGGCGCCGCGGAGGACGGAGGCGAGCAGGCTCAAACGTCTGTGAGCCCGGAGCGGAGGCGCCAACGCCGTCCAGCGGCGCCCCTGGGCGACAGCCCTGGAGATCGGCCGGGAACCCGGAAGTGGCTACACTTGCGCTCGTGGCAGAGTTGAGCGAACGCGCCGTGGTGGCGCGCATCCCGTCCCTCGTCGACGAGCGGATCCAGGTCGTGGCCCGGCGCGAGCCCGTGACGGTTTCGCCCGGAACGAGCCTCGCCGACTGCCTCGCGGAAATCCGCCGGACCAGGACCGGCGATTCCGTCTTCGTCGTCGATTCCGACGGGCGCCTCACCGGCGTCCTGACCGAGCGCGACATCTTCGGCCGGCTCGTCGGTGGAGACGTCGCCCCGATCGATCTTGACCAGCCGGTCGAGACCCTGATGACCACGAGCCCG
>DASXTH010000166.1:0-7152 GCA_036505555.1 Candidatus Limnocylindrales bacterium
GGCGACGAGGGCGTCGATGCCGGCGAGGATGTCGCGCATCGGGCCGGGCCCCCAGTCGCGGATGTTCGCCTCGTTGAAGGCGCGGCCATAGCCCTCCGAGCCACGCGGGTTCGAGAAGAAGATGCCCATCCCCGACGCCGCGAGCATCTGGAACTCGAGGAGCGGCGCCCAGCCGTAGTACGTGTGCGGTCCGCCGTGGATCTCGGTGACGAGCGGAGCCGGGGTCGCCGGATTGCCGGCCCGCGCGGCCGCCGCGGCTGGCGTTGATGTGGCTGGTGCAGCGGCGAGGAACCAGCCCTGGATCCGGCGACCATCGACGGTCACCCAGCGCTCCTCCGGCGCGCGCAGGTCGATCTCGGCGAGGACGTCGCCGTTGAGATCGGTCAATCGGCGCGGCGCTCCGGCGGCACCGTCGCGAACCCAGACGTCGTTGAGCTCGGTCGGCGACGAGCGGAGCCAGGCGGTTCGGCTGCGGCCGCCGGCGAGGTCGACCTGGTCGAACCCGCCGATCGCGTGCTGTCCGCTCGTCAGCCGCTCGACGGCGTCGTTTGCCGTCGCGACGCGCCAGAGCTCCGCGGCACCATCGATCGGCGCAACGAACGTGATCCAGCCGCCGTCCGTCGACGGGACGAGCCGAGGCGGCTCGTTCGGGACGATGTCGCTGGTGATCGTCGAGGCCGGCATCAGGTCGTGAGGGCCGGTCAGGTTCCGGCCGCCGTGGTCGTCCGACGCCGCGGAGCCGTCGGCGGCGATCAGCCAGACGTCCGAGCGGTAGAAGTTGTCCGGGAGGTAGCCGCCGAGGGCCGCGATCGACCGGCCATCGGGCATCCACGTCGGCGCAAAGAAGATCGCCGGATCGGCCGTGAGACGCGTCCGCCCCGACCCGTCCGCGCCGATGACCACGAGATGCGACCGCCCTTCGATGTCGTGGTCGCGGCGGAGGTTCGTGGAGTAGACGATCCGGCTGCCGTCGGGCGACCACGCGGCATCGCCGACTCCCGCCCGCTCGTCGGTCACGCGCCGCGCGGCGCCCGTCTCGATGTCGACGACCCAGAGCTGGTCCTTCAGGTGGTACACGAACCCCGCGCCATTCGCGAGATAGCCGAGTCGGTCGACGAAGTGGTAGTCGGACTCCGGTGCCTCACCCGGCTTCGCCCGCCTCGACTTGCCCCGCCGTCGGTGGTCCTCGTCGCGCGTCGCGCCATGCGACGACGAGGTCACGAGCAGGGACCGACCGTCGGGCGACCACCAGAAGTTGCCAACGCCGCGTGGGAGGTCGGTCACGCGACGGGCCTCGCCGCCGTCGAGCGGCAGGACGTGAACCTGGTCGCCGTCCTCGCGCTCCTTTGCCTCGCCGGCCGTCGGCTCCTCTTCGACGTGCAGCCGACGATCCGACAGGAAGGCGAGCGACCGACCGTCCGGCGAGAACCGGGCCTGGCGGTCGTGGCGGGCGCCGATCGTCAGCCGGCGAGCGGCCGCGGCCGGCTCCCTCGCCCCGTCGGTCTGGACGATCCAGATCGCGTGGCGGTAGCCGTCCTTGCCGGGGGCCACGGTCTGGACCGTGAACGTGACCGCCGATCCGTCCGGGGCCAGCCGGGGGTCGTTTGCGATCCGGAACCGATAGAGGTCGTCGGGACGGAAGGGGCGCGGCACAGGCACTCTCCGAGAGGTCCGACGCACGGTCGGAGCGGGGTTCGGCCGGGTCCAGCGTCGACGGCGCGGCACGGAACGGTGTCGCGGGGTCGCGCGGTCGCGACCGCATCGTCGACGACGGCGTGGAGTCTAGCGCTACCATCGGCCGACGATGCGCGATCAGCTGTCGCTGCGGCTCGAACCAGAGATCGCGACGCTGCCGAACCTGCCCGAGGGCCTCCGACCGATGCGCCCCCGGCCGGCGCTCGAGCCGTTCGACTCCGCGGCCCACATCTTCGAGCCGGCCTGGGGCGGGCTGCGGGCCCTGGCGTTCATCGGGCCGTCCGAGGCGCCCGGCGGTGGCGACGTCCGCGTGATCGACGAGGACGGCCGAGCCGTTGGCGGGCGGCTGACCGAGCTCGCCGGGATGGCGGTCCGGCTCGACGCCCGCTCAGCGATCCTCGACGGAGAGCTGGTCGCGGTCGACGACGCCGGGCGCGCCGACCCGGCGGAGCTCGAGCGGCGGATCGCCGGCGAGTCCGGTCGTGCCGTCGCGTTCCTCGCGTTCGACCTCCTCCATCTCGACGGCCGCTCGCTTCTCACCACGCCGCTCCACCGTCGTCGCGAGATGCTGCGGCGCGTGCTCCACCCTGGCGACGAGGTGGTGGCCGTGCCCGCGATCGCCGCCGAGGGCCGGGCGCTCCATGCGGCGGCCGCGGCCCAAGGGATCGCAGGGGTCCTGGCCCGCCAGCGGACGAGCCCCTACCTCTCGGGCGTGACATCTCGCCTGTGGCAGTTCATCCCGGTCGCGCCGGCCGTCGCGGCAGGCGCGCGGTCCGCCCCGGCGATGCTCGCCCTCGAGGACCACGCCCCGACGGCAGCGGCGCCGGTCCTGGCGCTGATCAGCCGGCTGCCGCTCCTCTTCGACGAGTAGGTCGGTTCTGGCTCGGCCCCGTCACGCCCGGGGTCGCTCGGCCGCGCCGGCTCCGGAACCTTGACAAGCGAATCTCACGCGGTCGTCAGCGGGCGGATTCATGTCAACCGACCGCGTGGCGATCGCAGGTCAAGAAACTCGCGACGTCCCACGCTCTGAACCGAGATCTGGGCACGGGACCTGCCGCCTTGCGACCGCCACAGATTCGTTTGTCAGGAACCGGTGCGGCGCCGCCGCGGGCTACCCTCGTCGCGCGGCCGCGACGTATGCCCGCAGCCCCGGCCGCTGCCCGTAAAGCAGCACGCCGGCCGAATAGATCCGGATCGCGATCACGGCCGTCACGAGGATCGTCACGAGCAGGAGGCTGACCGAGATGACGAGCTCGTGCGCTTCCACCCTCCCGACCGACAGCCGGGTCAGCATCACGAACGGGCTCCAGAACGGGACGAGTGACGCGAAGCGGATGAACCCGGTGATGCCGCCGGTCAGCGCCAGGATCGCCTGGATGTACCCGACGATCGCGATCAGGCTGAGCGGCAGGGCGATGATCTGGAGGTCCTCGGGCCGGCTCACGAGCGAGCCCGCCGCGGCGTAGATCAGCGAATAGAGCGCGAACCCGAGTGTGTAGAACACGCCGAACGCCAGGAGCAGCGCGGGCGACAGCGCCCGCAACGACGGCGAGATGCCGGCGCCAGGGCCCAAGACCGCCGACGCGATCCGGTCCTCGAGGAGCAGCGTCACGATGGCAGGCGTGAGCACCAGGACGAATTGCGTGGCGCCCGCGAGCCCGATCCCGAGCGCCTTTCCGAGCACCAGCTGGCGCGGCGATGCCGCGCTGATCAGGAGCTCCATGACCCGGCTCGACTTCTCGGCCACGACGCCCGCCGCGACCCACATCCCGTAGATCACGATCGTGATGAAGATCAGGACCCCAAACACCGCACCGACGATCAGCCGGCTCGCGTAGGCGCCCGGGTCGTAAGGCGCCGCGGCTGATCCCGCACCACCGCCACGGAACACGTCGAACGAGGGGAGGATGAAGCCGCTGATCGGGTTCTGGGCGGCGTAGTCGAGGATGGCGATCGACAGCACCGCGTAGTTGAGCAGCGTGATCGTCCCGTCGCCGATCGTCTCGCCGCTGTGAACCTGGAACGAGAGCTTCCCGTCCCCCCCACGCGAGGCCACGACGGCCGCGTCGATGCGTCGATCGTCGACCGCCTGGATCGTGTCCTCCTCGTTCGTCTCGATGACGATCTCGTATTTCGTGCCGCCCTGGGTGTTCAGGAAGCCGTCGAGCATGTTCCGCGTCGTGGACGCCAGATCCGGACTCGTCGCCAGAACGGCGATCCGGGAGGTCGAGCCGCCCTGGACCGCACGCACCGCGACGGGCAGAAGCGCCACGATGACGGCGAGCAGGATCAGGACGAACGTCGAGACATGGAACAGCCGGGACCGAACCAGCTCTCGGTACTCGCGGACCGCGACGTACGTGAGGTTCGGGAACGCCGGCTCCTCACGGCGCGGCGCGGGCGACGAGCCGATCACGCGGCGTCCTCGGCCGACGACGCTTCGGCATCGCCTGACGCGAGCCGCGAATCCTCATCGGGCGGCCGCCCGACATGGTCGATGAAGATCTGCTCGAGCGACGGCTCGGCGACCTCGAAGTGGGTCACCCGGGCGCCCGCGGCGATCGCCGCCGCGAGGAGCTCGTCGGGCTCGGTGCCCTCGTCGAGCTCGATCTCGGTCCGGTCGATCCCGGGTCGGAGGATTCGCGCGCCCGGCACGCTCGCGAGCCATGCGAGCCGGTGGTCCCCATCGACCGTCAGGCGGACCATCCGCCGGCCGGTCGCCCGCTTGATCGCCCGGAGCGGCCCACCAACGACGACCCGACCCCGATCGATGATCGCGATCGATTCGCACATCGCCTCGACCGTTTCCATCTGGTGGGTCGAGAAGATCAGCGTCCGACCGTCGTCGCGGAGCTCGAGGAACGCCTCGCGGAGCATCGCCACGTTGACCGGATCGAGCCCGGTGAACGGCTCGTCCATCAGCAGGACCGGCGGGTTGTGGAGGATCGCGCAGATCAGCTGGATCTTCTGCTGGTTGCCCTTGCTCAGCTCCTCAGCCTTGCGTTCGGCGAGGTCCAGCACGCGGAAGCGACGGAGCCATTCGAGCGCCGACCGGCGGGCGATGTCGCGGGGCAGACCGTGGAGCGACCCGAAGAACACGAGCTGGTCGAGCACGACCATCCGCGGGTACAGACCGCGCTCTTCCGGCAGGTAGCCCCACGTGGCCCGCGGCAGCTCGCGCGTGTCCTGGCCTTTCCACACGACGCGGCCGCGATCCGCGGCAAGGACGCCGAGCGCGACCCGCATGGTCGTCGTCTTGCCGGCACCGTTCGCGCCGAGGAAGCCGAAGATCTGGCCCGCCGGCACTTCGAAGCTCAGCCCGTCGAGGGCGACGACGCGCCCGAAGTGCTTGTGGAGATCGTCGATCCGGAGGCTCACCGGCGGAGGATAGACCCGGCAGGGGCGGGTCGCGTCCGGCCGATGGTCCCAGCCCGTGCGATGATGACCCTGTGACCAACGAGCGGGATTCCATCGATCCGAGCTCTGGCGGCGGTTCTGGCGGCGGTTCTGGCGGCGGTTCTGGCGGCGCCGCGGCGGTCGCGGCGGACCCCCGGCCCTCCCCCACCGGCTCGCCCCCCGGCTCGCCGGCCGCCCCACTCCGGATCCACGCCGACCGAGCCGCCGCGACCCTCGCGATCGACTGGGCCGACGGGCACGCCACGACCTACGACTTCACCGCCCTCCGCTGGCTCTGCCCGTGTGCCTTTTGCCGGGGCGAGGCCGGGCTCCCGGGCTGGCTCGACAGCGCGCCGACGCTGACAGCCGAGCAGACGCGGATGACCGACATCCACCTCGTCGGCAACTACGCGGTGTCGCCACACTGGGGCGACGGCCACTCGACCGGGTTCTACACGTTCAGCCTGCTCCGCGACCGGTGCCCGTGCCCGGGGTGCACGGAACGGCGCGTGACCCAGGGACATCAGCACGCATGAGGGACGCCAGATGATCGTCGCGACCACGCCGTACATCGCCGCGCACCGGGTCACCGAGACCAAGGGCCAGGTCTTCGGGCTCGTTGTCCGGAGCCGGGGCTTCTCGGGCAACTTGATCGCAGGTCTCCGCTCACTCGGCGGTGGCGAGATCAAGGAGTACACCTCGCTCCTCGAGGACACCCGTCGCCAGGCCCTCGATCGGCTCGTGAAGAACGCCACGCTGATGGGTGCGAACGCGGTGATCTCGATGCGCTTCGACAGCTCCGAGATGGCGACGACGATGACCGAGATCGTCGCCTATGGAACGGCCGTCGTCATCGAACCCGACGCCGCAGCGGTTCCGCCCGCGGGCGAGTAGCCGCGATGCTCAGCGCGACCACCAGGATCGCTGTCGCCGGCGTCGCGACGCTCGTCCTCCTCAGCGGCCTCGGGCTGATCGCCCTCGGCGGGGCGTCCGCCATCTCCGGGTTGTGGGCGGTCATCGCCGGGGCCGCCATCCTCGTGGCCCTTGCGATCGAGCGGAACCGCTACCGCTCCGAGGCGGCCGAGGGCTCGTTCGAGGGCACCGGGCCGGGCGGCGGCGAGCCGAGCGAAACGCTCGAGCCGCGCTTCCGGCGGACAGACGAGACGTTCGTCGATCCGACGACCGGCGTCCGGATGCGAGTCTTTGTCGACCGGACGACCGGGGAGCGCCGCTATGTGGCGGAGAGCTGACGATCCGGCCGGTTTCGGGCCGATCCAGGCTGGTCCGAAGCCGGTCCGGGCCGGGCCCGTGCTATCCTGCCCGGCCCGGGTGCCGTTCGGCGCGCGGACAACGTGAGGCATCGCGACCCCAACCGATGAGCGCCTCCCCCGGACCTGCCGGCCCCGTCGAGGGCACCTCCGACCGCCCGTCCGTCCCGGCAGGAGCGCCCGTCGCCGTCAGCGAGCGACGACCCGGCCCGCGCTCACGTCGAGCGGATCATGCCCCAGCCCGCCCGTACATCAACCGGGAGCTCGCCTGGCTCGACTACGCCGGGCGCGTCCTGTACGAAGCGAAGGACGACCGGAACCCGCTCCTGGACCGGGTGAACTTCCTGACGATCTTCGCGAGCATGCTCGACGAGTTCTTCCAGATCCGGATCTCGGGTCTGCGCCAGCAGGTCCACGCCGGCTCGACGAAGACGTCGCCCGACGGCATGACCGCGGCTGAACAGCTCGCCGCCTGCCGCCTCCGCGTCCTCGACCTCGTCACCGAACACACGTCGGCGTGGGTGAACGTCAAGAGCGAGCTCGCCGCGGCCGGCATCGAGATCGTCCGCTACACGTCGATCCTCGAGCACCACGAGAACCTCCGCCAGCGGTTCATCGACGAGATCTATCCCGTCCTGACCCCGCTCGCCGTCGACCCGGGCCACCCGTTCCCGTACATCTCCTCGATGTCGCTGAACCTGGCCGTCAGCCTGCGCAACCCGGTGTCGGGCGAGCGCCGGTTCGCCCGGGTGAAGGTGCCGCCGATCCTGCCGCGGTTCGTCGTGATGCCGGA
>DASXTH010000167.1:0-11419 GCA_036505555.1 Candidatus Limnocylindrales bacterium
CAAGGAGCGGCTCCCGAAGGTCAAGGTCGGCCCGGGGGCCGATCCCGAGTCGGAGATGGGCCCACTCATCAGCCGCGAGCACCGGGACAAGGTCGCCTCCTACATCGACCAGGGGCGCGAACAGGGCGCGACGGTCGTCGCCGACGGGCGGGAGACGAGCCCGGACGGCGACGGGTTCTTCCTCGGCGTCTCGCTGCTCGACGACGTCACGCCCGAGATGGACGCCTACAAGGACGAGATCTTCGGTCCGGTCCTGACCGTCGTGCGTGTGCCGACCTACGAGGACGCGGTCCGGTTGGTCAACGACAACCCGTACGGCAACGGCACCGCGATCTTCACCCGCGACGGCGGCGCGGCCCGCCAGTTCCAGTTCGAGGTGAACGCGGGGATGGTCGGGATCAACGTCCCGATCCCCGTCCCGGTCGCGTACTACAGCTTCGGCGGCTGGAAGAGCTCGCTCTTCGGCGATCTCCACATGTACGGCCCCGAAGGAATCCAGTTCTACACACGGGCGAAGATCGTCACTCAGCGCTGGCCGGACCCCGGCACGTCGAAGGTCGATCTCGGGTTCCCCCGGACGCGCTGATGGCGGCTCTCGAGGCGGCGGGCGGCGCCCCGGCCGGCGCGAACGGCCAGATCTTCATCGTCAGCGCCGCGCGGACGCCGATCGGCAAGTTCGGCGGGGCGTTGGCCGACATCCCGGCGACGTCGCTGGGCGGCGTCGCGATCCGGGCGGCGGTCGAGCGTTCGGGACTGCCCGCGGGCACGCCCATCGACGAGGTCCTCATGGGCCAGGTCCTCCAGGCCGGCATGGGCCAGGCACCGGCGCGTCAGGCTGCGCTCGCGGCGGGTCTCGCCGACACGACGTCGGCGACGACGATCAACCGCGTCTGCGGGTCCGGGCTGAAGTCGATCATGCTCGCGGCCGCCGAGATCCGGGCCGGTGACGCGGAGATCGTGGTCGCCGGCGGCATGGAGAACATGAACCAGGCGCCGTTCCTCCTGCCGAAGGCCCGGTTCGGGTACCGGCTCGGCGATGGCCGGCTGATCGACTCCGCGGTCGCCGATGGGCTGACCTGCGCCTTCGAGGGTTGTCACATGGGCACCCACGCGGAGCGGGTCGCGATCCACGACCACGTCTCCCGCGAGGACCAGGACGCCTTCGCGCTCGCATCGCACCAGCGGGCGGTTGCTGCGCAGGACGAGGGCCGGTTCGCCGCGGAGCTTGCCCCGGTCACGGTCCGTGATGCCAAGGGCCGCGAGACCATCGTGGATGTGGATGAGGGCCCGCGGCGGGACACGTCGCTCGACGCCCTCGCGCGGCTCAAGCCCGTCTTCGACCTGCCGACGGGCGAGGATCGCGGCGATGCCACGACGGGGACGGTCACCGCGGGCAACGCCCCCGGGATCACCGACGGGGCCGCCGCGACGATCGTCGTCAGCGAGCGCGCCGTCGAGCGGTTCGGCCTGAAGCCGTTGGCCCGGATCGTCGGCTACACCCAGGCCGAGGTCGCGCCGAAGTGGCTGTTCCTCGCTCCGGTGACCGGGGTCCGCCGGTTGCTCGATCGGATCGAGCTGCCGATCGAGGCCTTCGACCTCATCGAGATCAACGAAGCGTTCGCCGCCCAGACGCTCGCCGACGGGCGCGAGCTCGGGTTCGACTGGGACAAGGTCAACGTCAACGGTGGCGCGATCGCCCTGGGCCACCCGATCGGCGCCTCGGGCGCCCGGATCGTCGCGACCCTCCTCCACGAGCTTGACCGGCGGGCGGGCCGCTACGGGCTGGCCACCCTCTGCCTCGGTGGCGGCGGCTCGGTCGCGATGGCCGTGGAGCGCGTCGCCGCCTGAGCCGGTTCGGCGGCGATGAGCCGCCGGCGCAATCGTTCGAGCCGGCCGGCGATCGTCCGCTCGACGAGCGGATCGCCCATCCCGAGCCGGCGCCGTCGCTCGGCAAGCCCACTCGCGCGGGTCGTCGCGTCGCGCGCCCCGGCGAGATCGTGGAGGCGGTGCTCGCGCAGCTTCGCGACCTCGATCCAGGCCTGGATCGCCACCGCTCCCGGACCCGCGGCAAGCTCGAGCCAGGTCGCGACAGCCTCGTCATGACGACCCATCCGGCGGAGGAGCCGGCCACGCTCGATCGTCACCCGCTCCGCCGTCCACGGTGAGTCGAGCCGGCCCGTGACGATTCGCGCCCACGACGGTCGTGGCGCCCGGCCGCCCACGTCCGCGGGCTGCCGTGGATGCCACCACGGAAGCCCGCGGTCGTCGGGCGCGCCGTCGGCAGTAGCGTCGTACGGCAACGGTTCCTCGCGTGCGGACTCGGCCGTCCCGGTGCGCCCCGGCGCAAGGGCCGCGTCGAGACAGCCGAGCGCATCGTCGAGGCGCCCGACCCGCCCGAACGCCCGGGCAAGCCCGGCCAGATCGCCGAGCGGCTGCGCGTGCCGCGCCGACTGATCCGCGTAGTCCGCGTCGATCCGGCAGAGAAGCCGAGCGAGCGAGCGGACGTCCTCGCGGTTGTGGCGGACGACGTCGATGAGCGGCCACGCCTCGCCGCCACGGAGGAAGTCGAGGTAGAGCCCCGGGATCTGCCAGCCGTCGACGTCGCCGTGTCGGACCGTTCCGAGCAGCTCCGTCTCGACCGTCTGGAGACGTGCATCGGTCATCCGGTGCCGGAAGACGCGCCGCACGAACGGCAGGAGGTCCAGGTGCCCGGCATGCTCCGGCGCCGGCAACCGGGCCATCCGGTAGCGCGCGACGAGGAGGGGCCAGTCGAAGCCGCGGCCGTTGTACGTGACGAGCCAGGCCTCCGGGGGGATCTGGGCGGCGAGGCGGCCGAGGAGTCCCCGCTCCGCCGGGTGGTCCGGCAGCAGCAGCTGGACCTGGCGGAACCGGTCGCCCTCCCACCAGCCGAGTCCGACGAGGAATGCGACCGTGCCGGACGCGGTCGCGAGACCCGTCGTCTCGGTGTCGAGGCAGACGAGCGGCGCGTCTGGTGGCGGCAGGCCCGGGAGGTCGGTCAGCCGGTCCCGGTCGATGGGAAGGACAACCGTCGCCGGCTCCACCCGCACGACCGGCCCGCCGGGATCGAGGATCAGCTCGCCGTCGAGGGCGGCCGCGAGCCGCTCCCCGAGCTCGATGGATCCGCGGGCTACGCCGCCATCCACCCGGTCGCCCGGCCCACGATCCGGATTCGCGCCCGTCGATGACCGGATGGCCGCCCGGTAGTTCGCGAGCCGCCGGTCCAGCGTCGCGCCGCTCATGCGTGGACGACCTCGACCGGCGCCGGCGGTGTCACGGCGTCCGCGTCGGGAATCTCGGGCAGGGGACCGTCGAGCTCCGCGAGCAACCGGAGGGCGAGGCCGCGGGCATCGACATCGGGCTCGAGTCGCGGTCCGGTGCACGCCGGGCAGCCGCCGTCGCAGCCGCAGTCCCGGATCAACGCGGTCGCGGCCTCGATCAGCTCGACGTGCCGATCCCACAGCCGCGAGCTCAGACCGATTCCGCCGGGCGTCGCCTCGTACAGGTAGATCGTGGGCGCCTCATGGTGCGGTGAGCGCACCTGAGTGACGAGGCCGAGGTCGTGCGGATCGCCCATGAGCAGCACCGACGCCACCGTCTGGATCGCGCGTCCGGCGCCCATGAGGGCGACGTCGAGATCGTTCCGCCGCCATGCCCCGGCGAGCCGCTCGGCCGTCAGCCAGTACGCCGTCGTCTGGAGCTCGAGCTCCGGCAGATCGATCGGCCCCCAGCCGACGTTCTCGTCGGTCCCGAACTTCAGCTTCTTGAAGAGCGTGACGAGGCTCGCGACCATCACCTCGCCGTGGACCCGCCGCCCGCCCGGCGCCGGCGACTCGGCGAACACGTCCAGCGGCTTCAGCGTCACGGCCCGGTTCGCGTACGTGTAGTGGTCGACGTCGACGCGATGGACATAGGCCTTCCGCTCGTGCCACTCGAGCCGGTCGACGTAGTACTGGACCGACTCGTGCATGTAGATCGCCCGCTCGTGGACGAGGACCTGGGCCGAGAAGAGATCGACCTCGCCGAGGACCCGCGGCCGATCCGGCGTCGTGTCGATGATCACGACGTTCTCCGGTGCGGCCGTCCGGAGCGAGACCTCCGACGCCGGGAAGTTCTCGGAGCTCCAGTACCAGCGCCCGTCCTCGGCCTGGCGGATGTGGCCCGACTCGGCGATGAAGGCGAGGAGGTCGTCGGCGACGGCCGGCCCGAACACCTCGCCCGGCTCGAACGGCAGCTCGAACGTGGCGCAGCGCAGGTGGGCGATCAGGACGTGGAGGTTGTCCGGATCGAGACGCGCCTCCTCGGCCTGACCGCCGAGGAGGAATTCGGGGTGATGGACGACGTAGCGATCGACCGGCGCGGCCGACGCCACGAGCACGGCAACGCTCGTACCGCCGCGCCGACCCGCCCGCCCGATCTGCTGCCAGGTGGCGGCGACCGAGCCCGGATAGCCGGCGAGGACCGAGACATCGAGCCGCCCGATGTCCACGCCCAGCTCCAGCGCGTTCGTCGCGACGACGCCGAGGATCTCGCCCTCGCGCAGGCCCTTCTCGATCGACCGTCGCTCGGTCGGCAGATAGCCGCCGCGATAGCCGCGGACCCGGGAGCGCGGCCCCAGATCCTGGCGGAGCGCCTCGCGGAGCGTCGACAGCATGATCTCGACCGCGACCCGGGAGCGCCCGAAGATCACGGTCTGGCGGCCCGCCCGGAGGAATGGCATCGCCCAGCGATGGGCGAGCGTCAGGTTCGACCCGCGGGCGCCGGTCGCGGCGTGGGTGAGCGGCGGCTCGACGAGCAGGACGTGACGCTCGCCGGCCGGCGCCCCGTTCCGGTCGACGAGGATCGGGTCACGACCCGTGAGCATGGTCGCGAGCTCGAGCGGGTTCGCGATCGTCGCCGAGCAGCAGACGATGATCGGCTTGCTGCCGTAATGGGCGCACAGCCGGAGCAGGCGCCGGATCACGTTCGCGACGTGACTCCCGAACACGCCGCGGTACGTGTGGAGCTCGTCGATCACGATCACCCGGAGCTGCTCGAACAGCTGGAACCACTTCGTGTGGTGGGGGAGGATCGCCGAGTGGAGCATGTCCGGGTTCGACACGACGATCTGCCCGGCGCTGCGGATCGCCGATCGGATCGGCGCCGGCGTGTCCCCGTCGTACGTCGCCGCGGAGATCGCGAGCGCGGCCGCGACCGATAGCTCGGCGATCTCGGCGGTCTGGTCCTGACCGAGGGCCTTCGTCGGGAACAGGAACAGGGCCCGGGCCGCCGGGTCCTCGGCGATCGCCTGGAGGGCCGGCAGCGCGTAGCACAGGGTCTTGCCCGACGCGGTCGGCGTGACAACGACGACGTCCCGTCCGGCCCGCACCGCCTCGATCGCCTCGGCCTGATGGGCGTACAGCCGCTCGATCCCGCGCGCCGCCAGTCCCGACCGGATCCGCGGATCGAGCCACTCCGGGAGCTCGCGCCACTCCGCGTCGCGGGCCGGGATGACCGCGTGATGAGTGACCCCGCGCGCAAGCGACGGCTCGTCCTCGAGGATCGTCCGGAGGACGGCCTCGGTCTGGGCCGGGGCGTAGGTCCTCATGAAGCCACCTCGAAATCGAACATCCGTGCGAAACGACCGCAGTCTAGCAGCACGGTGGTCCACGCTCGTGACAGGTTGGCTGTCACGAGGCCATCCGAGTTGACATGTCAGCTGCGGGCAGCTACCCTCCCTCGAACGTGAAGACCCGTCGCGCCGCTTCGACCGACTCGGTCCGTCACCCCGATCGGTCCGCCGCCAGCGATCCCGTCATCCCCGAGGACGGTCCGACGACCGCGCCCGACGGTGACGAGACGGATGCGGGCGAGGCCCGCCGCTCGGTCGATCTCTCGAGTCTGTCGATCGCCGGGTTCACCCGCCGCCGCGTCGGTTGGGCTGCTGCGGGCGTCGTGGCGGCATGGATCGTCGTCGTGTTCGCCCGCCAGGCAGGCGATGCCTCGGCCGCGTCGGCCCGGGCCGCGCAGCTCGCGAAGGACAACACCGCGCTCGCGGCCGAGGTCCAGTCGCTTCAGCACGAGGTCGACCTCGTCGTCCGGCCCGAGTACGTCTCGATCGCCGCTCACGCCCACGAGCTCGGCGATCCGCACGAGATCCCGTTCACGCTCTCGCCGTCGGTCGCGGCCCCCGTCGACGGCGCGCCCGGGTCGGCGTCGGCCCGACTCGGCGCTCGCGACGATCGTCAGACTCCGCTCGAGTCGTGGCTCTCCCTGCTCTTCGGCCCCGGCGCCTGATCCGCGACTGACCAGCGCCTGATCGAGGCCGACCCCGCGGGCTGCGACACCCGCCGCGCGGTCGATGCACCGTCGTATCCTTCTCCCAGGGACGCCCGGTCGGGCGTCGGGGTGGAGGAGTGGGATGGTCGTCCCGATCGAGGATCTGATCTTCGTCGTCTGCACGCTGATCGGCGGCGGACTGCTCCTCGTCACGGTCCTCGTCGACGACATTCTTGGTGGCGTCCTCGACGCGCTCCACATCGGCTTCGACATCGGCGGCGTCTCGCTCATGCCGCTGCTCCTCGGCTTCGTGTCGATGTTCGGCGTCGGAGGCCTGTTCGCGACCCAGGTGCTGAACCTCCACGCCGGGTCAGCTGCCGTCGTCGGGACGATCGGAGGCGTCCTCGGGTTCGGGATCGTGTTCGTGATGTTCACCCTGCTCCGGCGGTCGGAGGGTTCGAACCCATTCTCGACCTCGACCCTCGTCGGCCGTCCGGCATCGGTCGCGGTCTCGATCCCCGCCGGCCGCTTCGGCAGCGTCCTCGTCAAGGCCGAGGGCCAGACGCACGAGTTCAGCGCGACCGCCTCGGTGGACATCCCGGCCGGGACCGCGGTGACCGTGACCGGAACCGCCGGCACGGGGCTCGTCGTCGCGCCGCTCGCCGCGCCCGTCCCACCGGCGCCGCCCGGCGCCGTCTCACCGCCGTCGCCGCCACCTGGCGGTGACGTCTCGGCCTAGTCGATCCCCGGCGCGACGCCGGTTTGTACGTCCGGCCCGGCCGGACCCGGAGGGACCATCGGTGCTCGATTTCCTGAAGTTCGACACGAGCGTGGTCGTCGTCTTCGTCGCGATCATCATCGTCGCGCTCCTTTTCGCGTATCTCGGGAGCCGCTACAAGGTCGCCGGGGCGAACGAGGCCCTGATCCGATCCGGTCGCGCGACCCCGCTCGGCGGCGGCGAAGCCGGGCTGAAGGTTGTCCGCGGGCAAGGCATCGTCGTCCTGCCCCTCTTCCACAAGATCGGGAAGCTCAAGCTGACCGCCCGCCAGATCAACGTGAACCTCGCCGACGCCGTCTCGCACCAGGGCATCAAGGTCGCCGTCCAGGGTGTCGCCACGTTCAAGATCGGGGCCGACGACGAGTCGATCAGGAACGCCGCGGAGCGCTTTCTCGAGGCGCCCGAGGACCAGGTCGACTCGATCGTGAAGAACGTCCTCGAGGGCTCGCTCCGCTCGATCGTCGGCACGCTCACGATCGAGGAGCTGAACCTCGACCGGCAGAAGTTCCAGCAGGCGGTCCAGGAGGCGGCCAAGGGTGACCTCGCGACATCCGGGCTCCAGATCGACTCGTTCACGATCCAGGCGATCCGCGACGAATCCGGGTACATGGACCTGATCGGTCAGCAGGAGACCGCCCGCCGTGAGCGCGATGCCCGCATGGCGAAGGCGACCGCCGACCAGGAGGCCGCCGTCCGCGAGGCCGAGGCGAACCAGATCAAGATCAATGCCGAGCGGGACGTGGCCCTCCGCCGCGCCGAGACGGAGACGCAGATCGCTGCCGCCGAGGCGCGCGCCGCGCAGTCCGGTCCGCTGGCTCAAGCCGAGGCCCAGCAGGAGGTCACCCGGAAGCAGACCGAGCTGGCCGAGCTCGAGGCGGCGCGCAAGCAGAAGGAGCTCCTGACATCGACGGTCCGGCCGGCCGAGGCCGAAGCCGATGCCGCCGTGAAGCGCGCCGAGGGCGACAAGCTCGCCCGGATCGCTGCAGCCCAGGCGGACGCCGAGCGGGTCAAGCTCGCGGGCCAGGCGGAGGCAGCGGTCAACGTGACGAAGGGCGAGGCGAATGCCCGGGTCATCCTCGTGAACGCCCAGTCAACGGCCGAGAAGACGAAGCTCGAGGGCAGCGCGGAGGCCGGGATCGTCTTCACGAAGGGCGAGGCCGAGGCGAAGGCGCTCGAGCTGCGGGCCGAGGCATACCGCCACTTCAACGAGGCGGCGATCATCCAGACCGTCCTGTCGATGCTGCCGGAGATCGTCCGGGCTGCCGCCGAGCCGATGAGCTCGATCGGGTCGCTGACCGTGCTCTCGAGCGAGGGCGCCTCGGATGTCGTGAAGAACGCGACGCGGACCGTCACCGAAGCGAGCACCGTCGTGAAGGGTCTGACCGGGCTCGACGTGCCGGATCTCATCAGCAGCGCGATCCGCGGCGGCGGTGGCTCCGGGTCAGGTGGATCAGGTGGCCCCGGCGGGGCCGGTGGGACCGGTGGCGAGGGTGGCTCGGGCGGAACCGGCCGACGCCGATCGCCACGCCCATCGGGGCCGGCCCCGAGCCCCGCGCCCGCCGGCGCGGCAGGTGCTGCCGCTCCGGGTTCGACGGAACGGCTGGAGGCAGCCGGCCGCGGGACGGCCGCCGACCTGCGCGCCGTCGGCGCGGTGGCCGCGCGGACGGCCGCGACCGGGAGCGAGCTCGTGGCGCAGGAGGCGGCGGATGCCCGTGCCGCCGTCGAGGCTGGCGAAGCGGCAACGGCCGCCGCCATGGCCCGGGTCGACGAATCGGTCCGCCGGGCGGGAGCAAGCGTCGGGTCGGCCCTCCGGTCGGCACCGGCGGGAACCGAGGACGCGGTTCAGGCGGCCCCGGCAGCCGCGGGCATCGGCCGCGACACGACGATCAACGTCGCCGCGCAGCGCCTCGCCCGCGACCTCGCGGCCGTCCCCGGCATCGAGCGGTTCGGGGCGATCCGGCTCGCGGAGCTCGATCGATCGGGACCGCGGCCGCTCCGGCTCATGTGGCGGATCGCCCGCGGGGAGCTGAGCGACCGCTACGGCCAGATGACGATCGGCGAGATCGTGGATCGCTTCGGGCGAGGCGGTCCAGCGGCGAACGCCTGAGCACGAGTGGTCGACCTGGAGCGGCGCGGTCACGGCGTCGGCGAGTACCAGCGGATCCTCGATGAGAACAGCCGTTACGTCGAGGCGTTCGACCGGTCCTTGCTGACGGCTGCCCCGTTATCAGGCCTGGCGATCCTCACCTGCATGGATGCGCGGCTCGACGTGGAAGAGACCCTCGGCCTGCGGACCGGCGATGCGCACATCATCCGGAATGCGGGTGGTCTCGCGACCTACGACGCGATCCGCTCCCTGATCGTGAGTCAGGAGCGTCTCGGGACCACCGAGATCCTCGTCATCGGCCACACGGCCTGCGGCCTGGAGGGAGCCGACGAGGACGAGATGCGTGCTCGCCTCATCGAGCGGACCGGTCAGCAGCTCGATCTCGTCTTCGGCTCGTTCCCGGATCTCGAGTCGAGTGTCCAGGCCCAGGTGGAGCGGCTCCGCACGCATCCCTGGATCCGCCCGGTGCCGATCCACGGCCTGATCTTTGACGTCGCGACGGGACAGCTGATCGAGATCGCCTGAGGCGCCGAAGCAGGCGGGCCGCTGGGCTCAGCCCCGCGGGACGAGCTGGTAGAGCGTCGCGGAATAGTCGAGCCCGCGCTTGCCATACGGCGCCGCCAGACGCGGCCCCGGCACGAAGTCGAACGTCGCCCGAAGCGGCTGGAGCTCGCCGGTAGCGACGAAGAGCGCATATAGCGGCCGCTCGCGGGCCACGTCCTCGAGCGACTCGGTCACCGGATCGCAGACGACCCGAGCCGTGACGTCCAGGGATCGCATGGCGACGTCCGGTCGGACGCCTTCGACGCAGTGCTCGTAGGCCAGCGTCGTCAGCGCGTCCCAGTACGAGAGGAGGACGGCGTTCGGGGGCAGGTTGTCGAACACGGACTGCGCGAAGCGCTCGCCGTCGCGGTTCCCGCTCGCGTCGTTCGCCGTGACGTTACCGGCCGCAATCACGATCGGCAGGACGAGGGCGAGGGCGGCGGGAACCGGCACGCGTCGGAGGGCCGGCGCCTGGAGCTCCAGCCAGCGCGCGATCGACTCGATCGCGATGGCCAGCCAGATCGTGAAGGCGAGCCACGTGACCAGCAGATAGTGATCGAGGTCGCCGACGTAGTTCGCGAAGAAGTAGATGTTCACGGCGACGATCACCGCCAGCATCAGCGCCAGCCAGCGGTCCCGGACGAGCTGGATCGCTGCGCCGAGGATCCCGAGCGCGACGAAGACCATGTCGGATCGGGCACCGAGCTGGGCGAGCACCGGGACGACGTCCCCGGCCGCCTTGGCGAAGCTGTCGGCCGACCCGAAGTGCATCTGGCCGCGCAGCTCGGCCCCGCTCACGAGGCCCGTCACGCCATCCCACGTCGCGAACTTCGCGTAGAGCGCGGCCGGGCCGAACAGACCACGGATCGGAATGAACAGGTACGGCGTGAGCCCGAGGGCGAACAGGCCCGCCGCCTGGACGAGGAGGACCGGCCGCTCGAGAAGGCGTGCGCGGGCGTCGAACAGGACGAAGACGATCACGATCGGGACGACCGTGATCGCGAGCAGGTGGTTGGAGAGGGCGAGGCCGGCGAGCAGCGCCCCGAGTCGGAGATCGCGGTCGCGGCGTTCCGCTCGCCACACGAGCGCCCGGTGGATGAGGAGGCTGACGAGGAGCAGGTGGAGGCCGTTCATCTCGGAGAACGTCGCCTCGAGCCAGAGCTGGCCGCTGAACGCCAGGGCGAGGCCCGCCGCGGCCGCGATGACGGGCCGCACCCCGAGGCGGCCCGCGATCAGCACGGCGGTCGCCGCGGAGCCGGCGGCGGCCACAGCCGAGAGGAGCTCGGCGCGGAACCCGAGCGACCCGATCGGGATCAGGCTGAACGCCCAGCCGAGGAGGACGTAGAGCGGGTAGCCGGTCGGGTGGGGGATCCCCAGCTGGGCGGGGATCCGCTGCATCTCCGCCCAGTCGCCGACGCTCACGCCGGGCAGAAGCGTCTTCAGGTAGACGGCGTACGCGACCGCGAACACGATCGCGGATGCGATCGCGATCGGTGACGCGATCGCTCCGGCGCGAGCCCGCGCCGTCCCGGACACGACCGGCTGGTCAGCCATCGAGGCCGGCTCCTCTCAAACGGGGTGGAGTCGGGAATGGTCACACAGTCCGATGGCTCGGGTACGTTGGGACTTGGGCAAGAGGACCGCGGGGGTCTCCGGCATCGAACTGCTGTCTCGCGATCAGCTCGCGTTTCTCGTCGTGCATCGGCGCCCATCTG
>DASXTH010000168.1:0-14515 GCA_036505555.1 Candidatus Limnocylindrales bacterium
GGCCGGATGATACCGCGTCGCCGACTGCGCCCCGCCGGACCGATCGTGACGCCGTCGGCTTGGTGCCCGATGATGCCGGCGTCGCATGGAAACGCTCGTTGCCGTTCTCGCGGTCCTCGTCGCGATCGCGATCCTGTTCGAGATCGCCCGGCGGATCGGCGTCCCGTACCCCACCCTGTTCGTGCTGGGTGGCCTCGGGCTGGCGTTCGTGCCTGGCGTTCCGCGGCTCGCGCTGGAGCCCGAGCTCGTCTTGATCGTCTTCCTGCCGCCGCTCCTCTTCGCTGCGGCGGTCAACACCCCAACCCGGGACCTCCACCGAAACATCGCGCCGCTCCTCCGGCTGTCGGTCGGGCTCGTCGTGTTCACGATGGTCGTCGTCGCGGTCGTCGCCCAGGCGGTGATCCCGGGGCTCGGCTGGGCGACCGCGTTCACGCTCGGCGCGATCGTCGCCCCGACCGACGCCCTGGCCGCCACGTCGGTGTTCCGCCGCCTTGGCGCCCCACGAGTGATCGTGACGCTCGTCGAGGGCGAGGCGCTCTTCAACGACGCCACGGCGCTCGTCGCGTATCGGTTCGCGGTCGCGGCCGCTCTCAGCGGGGTATTCGTGCTCTCGACCTCGCTCGGCGCGTTCGTCGTCGCCGCGGTCGGCGGGATCGCGATCGGGCTCGGCGTCGGGTGGCTGTCCGCGGAGATCGTCCGGCGGCTCGATGACCCGCCGGTCGAGGTCGTCATCTCGCTCGTGATCCCGTTCGCCGCCTATCTGCCGGCCGATCGCCTCGGGCTGTCCGGCGTCCTTGCCGCGGTCACCGCGGGGCTTCTCATCGGGAGCCGCCTCGGAACGATCCTCTCGCCGAGCAGCCGCGTCCTCTGGCTGACGAGCTGGAAGATGGTCGACTTCGTCCTGAACGGCTTCGTCTTCGTCCTGATCGGCGTCCAGCTGCCTGACATCGTGGGCGACATCGGCGGCCGGACGGTCGGCGAGATCGCCCTGGCGGCCGCCGCGATCTGCGGAGTCGTCGTCGTCGGGCGGATCGTGTGGGTGTACCTCTCGAGCCTCCTGCCGAACTCGCCGCGGCGCCAGATCGCCGCCCGCGACCCGCGCCTGGCGAGGCGCCTGACGTTCGTCGTGGGCTGGGCCGGGCTGCGCGGCGCCGTCTCGCTCGCGGCCGCCCTCGCGCTCAAGCCGGACTTCCCCGACCGGAACCTGATCCTTCTGCTGACGCTCGCCGTGATCGTGGTCACGCTCGTCGGCCAGGGCCTGACGCTGCCCGCGGTCCTGCGCTGGGCCCGGTGGGACGGCGTCGAGTTCGACGGCGATGAGCTCGAGCTCGCCCGGGCGGCGGCCTACCGCGCCGGTCTCGACGAGATCGTTCGCGCCCGGCCCGATTGGCCGGGGCATCAGCCCCTGTTCGACCGGCTCGAGTCCGGGCTTCGCGACCGGACCGAGCACCTCGCCACCGAGGACCCCGATGAGACGGCCGAGCGGCGTCAGGAGCGCATCGAGCACGAGCAGATCCAGCGAGGCGTGATCGCCGCCCAGCGCGCCGCCGTCATCGAGCTCCGCAATCGACGCGAGATCAACGACCAGACGCTCCGCTTGATCGAGCGCGAGCTCGACCTCGAAGAGCTCCGGATGGAGGCCTGAGCCCGAGATCGCAGTTGCGAGACCCGAGGCGCGGTGATACAGATTCGCGGTGCCCCACCGCCGTCACGCCCGGCCCCTGCGCGCCCTCCCCGACCCGTCGACGTTCCTGCCGCCGCAACCGATCGCGGATCGGGACCGGCCCAGCCGGATGCGGCGCCTCGCCGTGGCTGTCGTCGCCGTCGGGCTGAGCGTCGCCGTCGTGGTCCCGATTGCGTTCGCGGTCCTTCGCTCGAGCGGCGCGCCCGTCGCGCCGCTCGGCGGCGGGGTCGCCGGCGCGGTATCGGCGACGCAGCCGCCGGCTGTGCCGTCCGACCCGACGTCGCCTGGGCCGAGGGGGCCCCTCGTCGACGCTCGCCTGGTGGCCGTCCGGGCGACCGATGCGGAGGGTCCGGCGCTCGGCCGGGATCTCCTCGCGCCACCGGTCGCGTGGCTGACGGGCTACGTCTGGCCGATCCGGCAGGGCCGGATCTCACTGCCCTTCAAGGACATCCCCGGCGGCACCCGGATCCGCGACGGGAAGCTCATGCACGACGGGGTCGACATGGCGTCGTTCTGCGGCGCCGGCGTCGGGGCGGCGCACGACGGCGTCGTGCTGGCGGCGGGCCGCCATTTCGACGGCGCCGTCGGCTGGATCGGCGACCTGCGGCCGTACTACCGCGTGCTGAACACACGGCACTTGTGGAAGGACCTGCCGAACGTCGTGGTCATCGACGACGGCAACGGGTACCGCTCGATCTATGCCCACTTCCGCGACGTGTCGGTACGGGTTGGCCAGCACGTGAAGGCGGGCCAGCTGATCGGCCATGAGGGCGCGACCGGCCACGCATCGGGCTGCCACGTCCACTACGGGCTGTTCAGCCCACTCGAGACGCGGACCTTCGGCGTCCGGGCCGATCTCCTGAAGCGGCTGAAGCTGCCGCGCTACGAAATCGCCCGGATCGACCCGCTCCTGGTCCTGCCGGGCGGCGACGTCGCGCTGAAGACGCGCCAGATCGCGAAGGCGATCGCGGCGGCGAGGGTTGCGGAGGCCGCGCTCGCTCCGTAGCAGTCGCGAGGTGACGGCTACGTTGCCGAATGGCCTGCTCGGCTGGGCTCCACGGCTGTTCCGCGATCCGCTGCCGGATCCGCGACCTACCGACCGGTCTGCCGCCGGTAGCGGCGGGCGATCAGCGCGTACGCCGGCAACCGTCCGAGCGACCGCGCCAGGGACAACGACGACCCGTCGCGGCCCTCGACCGCCAGAAGCGAATCGGTCGTGGTCGCCTCGGCGGGGCGCGCGTCCACGACGGCCAGGTCGATCGCGACCGACCCCGCCTCGGCCGCCCCGAGCGCCGCATCGATCTCGGCATCGGGCCGCCGGCCCGCTTCGTACTCGACCCGGAGCTCCGCCTCGGATCGCCAGCGCGGCCGCCGCAGCAACACGGCCCGCCAGGCCTCCGCGACCTCGGGCGTGACGTGTCCGTCGCCGGGCTCGGGCGCGGCCGCGACCTCCTCGCCACGCGACCAGAGCGCCGCCCGGTGGAGGAGGGCGTACTCGTCGAGGTCGGCGTAGGCGTCGAGCGCGTCGGCCGGTGACCCGTCGCCGAAGATCGCCCGGATCGACGGCCCGAACACCTCGGCCAGGTCGAGGTCGATCGCCCGCACGGTCCGGTGGAAGTACACCTGCTGATAGAGGAAGAGGCGCGACGTCAGGAACATCTCGAGCGCCCCGAGGCCCGGCTCGTACAGCGTCAGTCCGCGCTCGCCGATGAACGCGTACCGGCGCAGCCGCTCGACGTCGACGTCGACCGCCACGCCGGTCATCCACGCGTCGCGCCGGACGTAGTCGAGGTTGTCGACGGTGAACACGCCCGACAGGAGCGGCTGTAGCCAGCGCACCCACGTCGGCATCGCCGGATCGGCGAGGGCTGGCTTCGAGACGATGAACGAAACCCAGCGCGGGTCGATCGACTCGCCGTCGGCGAAGGCGTCGCGCTCCGCATGGGCGCCTGGCGCCCGCCGCAGCGCCCGGATCAGCGTGCCCAGCTCCCGCTCGATGATCACCTGCGAGAGGTCTTCGTGGGTAAGAGGCTTGCCGGCGGGGCGGCGCGGGTCGGGCGGGGCGGGGAAGGCTGCGAGAACGTGATCGTCGAAGAAGTGGGCGAACGGCCCGTGACCGACGTCATGGAGGAGCCCGGCGATCCGGAGCGTCTCGACGACGATGCCTTCACTCGGCGCTGGCTCGCCGCGGATGACGAGGGCCGTCCGGAGCGACGGGTAGAGCTGGCGCGCCCAGAGCCCGGCTTCGTGCATCACGCCGAGTCCGTGGGTGAACCGCGAGTGCTCGGCGGTCGGGAAGACCCAGCGCGCGCTCTGGAGCTGGCTGATCCGACGGAGCCGCTGGAGCCAGGCGGTGTCCAGGAGGTCCTCCTCGGCGGCCTCCTCGGCGGGAAGCCCGGCGGCATCGGACTCCGCCGCCGTGAGCCGTTTCGTCATTTCGACGTAGCCGTGGATCGGGTCGCTGATCAGGTTGACCGCGCTGAACGGGTGGCGCGGCATCAGGCCTGCGCCCCGGTCGCCGCGCCGGCCGCACCGACGGCTCCGTAGCGTGCCGCGGCCCGCGCGTGCGTCGCGGCGACGTCATCGCGGAGTGCGGCGGGCCCGAGGACTTCGACGTCGTCGCCCCACGACAGGATCCAGAGCCGGATCTCGATCGGGCCGGCCACGGTCGCCCGCCATGTCAGCGAGCCATCCGGCTCCTCGGCGACGTGCTCGGTCGGGTGCCAGCGCGCCTCGCGGACCCGGCTCGCGACCTTCGCCGCGAAGCGGAGGACGACCTCGACCGGCTCCTGGTCCGCGATGATGTCCCAGGCCTTCTCGAACATCCCGTCGACCTCGGCGTCGGGCGGGTCGAACCCGTCGGGCGTCAGGGAGACGTCACGGATTCGCTCGATCTTGAACGTGCGCATCCCGTTCCGCGTCTCGTCCCAGCCGATCAGGTAGAGCGCGTGGGTCTGCAGCGAAGGCTCGATGAGATAGGGCCGCACGCGGGCCGAGCGGGGCGCCGCCTCCGGCGCGTAGGGGGCCGGCGCGTACTCGAGGGCCACGACGCGGCGCTCCGCCCAGCCCTGGGTGAGCAGCCGGACGTGGTGACTGAAGGTCTCGTCGGTCGGGCGGCGCGAGAGGTCGTCGAGCGTCCGGTCGACGTGCTCGCGGAGCGCGGGCGGCAGGACGGCGGCGAGCTTCTCGAACGCCGACGCGAGGTCGGGGTCGTACTTGTCCGCGTAACGGACCATCAACCGGGCCGAAAGGACGACCGCCATCGCCTCGCTCCGCGTGAGCTTCAAGGGCGGGAGGAAGGCATCGGCCTCCACGCCCCACCGGCCGCCCTCGGACCAGAGCGGCATCCCGAGCTCACCTTCGATCGAGCGGAGGTCGCGGTAGACCGTCCGCACCGAGGAGTCGACGCGGCGCCCGATCTCGGCCGGCTTCATCCCGTCTGGGTGCGCGTTCAGCAGGGCGAGGATCCGGGTCATCCGCGCGAGGCGGTCGCGCTTGCCGGATCGGGGCTCGTCGTCCATCGGCGCCATCATCGCCGGTTCGGGGTTCGTCGGGTCGGCGCCGTTCGCGCCCGATCCCGCCAGATATTCGCCGCCGGACTCGTCGGCGCGAGATGGCTGGCCTGATGCGGAGCCGACAGAGCAGCATGGCGCCGTGCCGAGCCGCTGACTGACTACGGGCCCGGCGGGACGATGGCGATCGCACTGCCCCGGTCGACCGCGGTCAGCTCGAACCGCACCGTCGACTGGATCGCGCCGAGCTGGATGTCGGCCGCGTCGCCGTTGACGCTCCCGGAGATCCGCCCAAGCTCCCCGTCGATGAAGATCCAGTAGTCGAGCTGGCCGCGCCAGTGGGCGAGGTTTGCGTCACCAACGAGCCACGCGACCTGCGGGAACGCGGCCCGGAAGGTCTTGCCATCGACGAGGATCCGGCACTGGATCGCGCGCGCGCCCTCGATGACCGCGACCCCCTGGGATCCGGCCGCCGCGCGCGCGCCCGCCGAGAGCGCCTCCCGAAACACCGTCAGGTCGAGGGCTGCGTCGCCGATCTCGTCGGGGGTCGAGCGCCGCCACCCCGCCGCATTCGGTTGACGGATCCACGCGTTCCGGCCGATCGAGGCGGCTCCGTGGAGCCCCAGCTCCCGGCTGGTCGCGACATAGGCCAGCCATCGAACGTCGGCCACCGAGCGCTCGCCGGTGAGCTCGAGCGAGCCCATCGAGCGACCGTCGAGCGTCCCCTCGAGGGAGATCGCGACCTGCGCCGTCCGCCCGATCCCCATCGGCCCATCGCAGGTCGGCAACTCGCGACCGATGTCCGTCGGGCCGAACCGCGACGACGACGCGACCCGGTCACGCAGGGCGAGCTCGTTGCCCAACGCCACCGCCGCGAAGACCATCGCCGTCCCGGCGGCGAGGAGCGTCGCGAACACGAGCCCGCGAACGAGCCGGCGCCGGCGCATCGCCGCCTCGCCGAGCCGGCGGCGGGCCATCCCGAAGCCGGTGAACAGGCACGTCCCGAGGAGCGCGAGCACCCACGGATAGGCGGTCTCGACCGACGGCAGGAGCGTCTGGACGCCCCGCGCTCCGAGTTGGCTCGTGACGTCGGCGATCGACGGGACGAGGACCAGCAGCGAGCCGGCGGCCAGCCAGAGCATCGCCGCGAACGCGCGCTGTCCGCGGGCGACGGGCGGCCAGCGCACGCCCGCGAGGGCGATGAGCGCGGGCAGGATCGCGGCCACGCCGACGGCCACATCGATCGGCCCGCCGGGCCGGTAGCCGATCAGGACAAGCGCCGCGGCGACCACCCAGCAGCCGGCCAGGGTGAGCGCGATCAGCCGCAGCTCGAAGGTTCGCACCCGCACGGCCGGGAGTCTACTCGGGGCCCGGACGTCGATCGCCGCAGGCCGTCGCCGCAAGTACGGGTTGACATGGGACCGACGGGTCATCGTTGCGACAGGTGGACCGGCCGAACATCCCAGTACCACTCCAGACCGTATGGACATCAGCGGCGATGGTCCGGCAGGCGGGGCGGGAACGTACCACCAGCGTCATCGCCAACGTCAACAGACGGAAATCACACAGAAGGCAAGGACGGAACGGTGCACCATGGCAGGTCGGGCGCGGCGCGGAACAACGGGTCATCGATCGTCACGCGCCGCCTCGTGGCCGGTGCTCGCGGCGGCCTCCGTGGGCGCGTCTGGGTCGGACACCGTCACCACGAGTCCGGTCTCCAGCCGGGACTCGACACCGGAGCTGCCCACCCGAACGACCTACCGCAATCTGATCATCCGGGGTCTGGCGCCTGACGAGGCCGCGAACCTGACGGCCTATCTCGCCGGGATCGGCGTGAGCGGGTCGCACTGGACGCTCCGCCAGATCAACCAGCTTCTTTTCCTCCGCCAGATGAACCGGTCCGGCCACTTCACCGAGGCGGTCGACCGGGTCCACTGAACCGGGGCCTGGGGCCTTCACAACCGAATACATCGCTGCGATGACGAGCCTCCTCCCGTCATCGTGGCTTTCCACCCGAAGCGGCGTCTTCCCTCCTCCAGACGCCGCTTCGGGATTCCTGACGCGAACCGTGGGCCGACGCCTGCCGTAGGATCGCCGGGCATGACCGGCCCCCTGATCTCACTCCTGTCCGACTTCGGGCTGCGCGACCCGAGCGCCGCGATCATGCGCGGCGTCATCCTCGGGATCGCGCCCGACGCCCGGGTCCTCGACATCAGCCACGAGGTCCGCAAGTTCGCGATCCGTGACGGAGCGCTCCTGCTCTGGTGCGCGCTGCCGTACCTGCCGGTCGGGTTCCATCTCGCGGTCGTCGACCCGGGTGTCGGGACGGCGCGGCTGCCGGTCGCGATCGCCACGGCCCGCGGCGACGTGCTCGTCGGGCCGGACAACGGACTCCTGCCAGCTGCGGCGGCGAAGCTCGGCGGCATCCGGGCCGTCCACGTGCTCGAGAACGATGCATACCGCCTGCCCGTCGTCAGCACGAGCTTCCACGGCCGCGATCTCTTCGCGCCCGTGGCGGCGCATCTGGCCAACGGCGTCCCGATCGAGGCCCTCGGGCGCGCGCTCGATCCCGCCACGCTCGTCGCCTCGCCGATCCGCGAGCCCGAGATCGGCGCCGGCGAGCTCCACTCGAGCGTCGTCTACGTCGACACCTTCGGCAACCTGAAGCTCGCGGGGCTCCGGGCGGACCTCGAGACCGCGATCGGGCCGGTCAGGCCGGGCGATCGACTCGTGCTCACGATCGACCGAGATCGAGCGATCGAGACCTCCTGGCAGTCCACGTTCGGCGAGGTTGAGGTTGGCGAGACGCTCCTGTACGAGGACTCGTACCGCCGGATCTGCCTCGCCGCGAGCCAGGCCGATGCCGCCGCGAAGCACGGCATCGTGGAGGACGTGACGATCGACATCCGGCGGGCCTGACCCGGCCGAGTTCGACACCCGGACCGCGCTCCCCAACGCCGTTGCCGCCGTCCGACCGAATTCCCACTGATCTTCTCGGAGATCGACTACACTCCGCGGGCGTTTCTCCGTTCACGAGGATGACACCCATGCGTCGTGCGCTTCCGATCACCGCCCTGCTGCTCGCCAGCCTCGCGCTCGGCGCGTGCACGAGCGGCAGCGGCTCCTCGCCATCCGGCGCTCCGCCTTCAGCTGCGGCTTCCGTGGCGCCGTCGACCGCTGCGAGCGTGGCGCCGAGCGTCGCCCCGTCCGCCGACTCCTGCGCGAAGGATGCCCTGAAGCTGACGACCGCCGGCAAGCTGACGATCGGGACCGACAATCCGGCCTACCCGCCGTACTTCGACATCCCCGACGCCGGTGCGCCGAAGCCATGGGAGCTCGGCGACCCGACCGACGGCAAGGGCTTCGAGAGCGCCTTCGCCTACGCCCTCGCCGCGAAGCTCGGCTTCGACAAGGCCGACGTCGTGTGGATCGTCGTCCCGTTCGACAACTCGTTCGCGCCCGGCACGAAGAAGTTCGATCTCGACATCAACCAGGTGTCGTATTCCGCCGACCGAGCCAGCGCCGTCGACCTGTCCGACGGCTACTACTCGCTCAATCAGTCGGTCGTCGCGCTGACCGCGAACCCGCTTGCGAAGGTCACCTCGATCGCCGCGATGAAGGGCTTCAAATTCGGCGCGCAGATCGGGACGACGAGCCTCGACACGATCAACACGGTCATCGCGCCGACCACCCCGGCGAAGGTCTACACGACGAACGACGAAGCGATCGCGGGCCTGAAGGCCAAACAGATCGACGGCCTGATCGTCGACCTGCCGACCGCCTTCTTCGTGACGGCCGTCCAGGTCGAGAAGTCGTCGATCGTCGGCCAGTTCGCGGCCCCGACCGGCGCGACGACCGACCACTTCAGCGTCGTCCTCGCGAAGGGCAGCGCTCTCACGCCCTGCGTGAACGCGGCAATCGCGACGATGAAGAGCGATGGCTCGCTCGACGCGATCACCAAGGAGTGGCTGGCCGACAAGGCCAACGCTCCGGTGCTCCAGCCGTAGGCTCCGGCCGCGCCGCGGCCTGAACCGTGACGCTCAGCGGAGGCCCGCTCGACACCTCGGACCTCATTGGTCTCGAGAGTCGCGGCGGGCCTCGTCGTTCGCGGCGGCGGTTGCCGCCCGGCGAGGCGGTCCGCTCGACCCTGGTCGCGCTCGCCAGCACGGTCGTCGTGTTCGGGCTCCTCGGGATCGCGATCACGAGCTCGCCGAACTGGTCGGACGTCCAGCACGCGTTCTTCGACGGCGCGATCTTCGCCGAGTCGCTCCCGAAGGTCCTCGAGGCGTTCGGGACGAACATCGCGCTCTTCCTGATCGCCGAGGTCCTGACCTTGGTTGTCGGGCTCATGCTTGCCGTCCTGCGCGGCCTGCCGGGCCCGGTGTTCTTCCCGCTTCGCCTGATCGCGACCGTGTACGTCGACTTCTTCCGGGCCGTCCCGGGCCTCCTGATCATTGCGCTGCTCGGGTTCGGCATCCCCGCGCTGGACCTTCCCGGCGTCCCGAATGACGTGTTCTTCTGGGCGGTGATCGCGCTGACCCTCGTGTATTCGGCCTACGTGTCGGAGGTGTACCGGGCGGGGATCGAGTCGGTCCACTGGAGCCAGGAAGCCGCGGCTCGTTCGCTCGGCCTCAGCCGCCTCCAGACGCTGCGCCACGTGATCGTCCCGCAGGCCATCCGCCGGGTGATCCCGCCACTGCTCAACGACTTCATCGGCCTGCAGAAGGACACGGTCCTCGTGTCGACCCTCGGCGTCGTCGAGATCTTCCGGGAGTCGTCGATCATCAAGGCCGCGAAGTTCAACTTCACCCCGTATCTGGCCGTGGCGCTCGTGTTCGTCGTGATCACGATCCCGCTGGCCCGGCTCACGGACTGGCTCATCGCCCGCGATCGGGCGAGCCAGCTGAGCCAGCGATGATCGCCACGACCCCGGCCCTCCGGATCGAGGGCCTCCACAAGTCGTTCGGCGACCTCGAGGTCCTGAAGGGGATCGACCTGGAGCTCGGCGAGCACGAGGTCGTGTGCCTCATCGGGTCGTCGGGGAGCGGCAAGTCGACGCTCCTGCGCTGCGTCAACCTCCTCGAGCCGATCGATGCCGGGAGGATCGTCGTCGAGGGCGACGAGATCACCGCGAGGGGCGTCGACGTCAACCGGATCCGGCGGCGGATCGGGATCGTGTTCCAGGCGTTCAACCTGTTCCCGCACATGAGCGTGCTCGACAACGTGACGCTTGCGCCGCGGAAGGTGCTGGGCCTCGCCCGAGCCGACGCCGACGCCCGCGCGATCGAACTCCTCGGCCGGATCGGCCTCGCGGACAAGGTCCGCCAATTTCCCGATCGGCTGTCCGGCGGTCAGCAACAGCGGGTGGCGATCGTGCGGGCGCTCGCGATGCAGCCGGATCTTCTGCTCCTCGACGAGATCACGAGCGCGCTCGACCCGGAGCTCGTGGCGGAGGTCCTCAACCTCATCCGCGAGCTCGCCGACAACGGGATGACGATGCTGATCGCGACCCACGAGATGACCTTCGCGCGCGAGATCGCGAACCGGGTCTGCTTCCTCGATGCCGGTCAGATCCTGGAGACCGCGCCACCGTCGGAGATGTTCAGTGCGCCGCGCGAGGAGCGGACGCGGCAGTTCCTCGATCGGGTGATCGCCGCCGGCCGCCTGTAGGCGGCGCTGGTCAGGGCTCCGAGACGTCCGCGGACGGCGAGTCGGCCGGGAGCTCGTCCTCGTTGACGACGAGGTTCGGGACGAGGAACAGCGTCCAGCCGACCTGGAGCAGGCTCGGGCGGTACTTCGGGCTCTCCGGGTCGAGCGTCGGATAAGTCGAGCGGTTCCAGAAGGCGAGGCTCCGCGCGGTCGTGCTGAACTTGTGGGCGATCGTGTTCAGGCTGTCGCCACGGGCGACGACGTAGACCATGAACGTCGGGTAGGGCGTTGGGGTCGGCGGGACGAACGACGGGACCGGTGTCGGCCCGGACGGCGTGGGGGAGGGCGTGATCGGCGCCGCTGTGGCGACGCCGGCCGCGGGCTCCGACCGGGCGCCGCGACCGCCGCTCGGCAGGCATCCGATCGCGACCGCCGCGACCAGGGCGGCGACGATGAACCACCCGAGATCGGTGGCGTGGAGGCGGCTTCGGCGGGTCATGTGTCGCGTGGGACGGACCGGACGGATGGGCCGTTACGAGACCGGCGAGGGGTCGCCGGCCGAGGTTCGCGGCTTCCGCCGCCCGGAGCTCGCATCGGCCTGCGGCGCCGGCTCGGTCGCCGGCGGCGCCGACATCGGTTCGCCGCGGCTCAGGCTGACCATGTCGTCGTGGAGCTCGTCGTCGGTCGGCCCCAGCGTGTCGATCGGCGTCGGCGCCTTGAACGCGAAGTCGCGCGCAATTGCGAGACCCTCGTCGGCAGTGGCGATGAGCCCGTGCCCGGTCCGCTTTGCGACGAAGCACGCGCGATCGGCCGCGAGCAGGATCTCCTCGGTCGTCATGCCATCACGCGGATAGGTGGCGACGCCGATCGAGACGCTGACCTGGACCCCGGCGTTGGACCAGCTCGTCCCGCTCGTGCCCAGGGCGTGGACGGCGGCTCGAACGCGCTCGGCGACCGCGAGCGCCGAGGCGGCGCGCCGCTCGTGCGAGCCGAGGTTCACCGGGTCGGGTCCGATCAGCACGGCGAACTCGTCCCCGCCGTAGCGGAACACCCGGTCGTTGTCGCGTCCGACGGTCTCCTCGATCGCTCGCGAGATCTCGGCGAGCAGCCGGTCCCCGGCCTGGTGGCCGAGGTCGTCGTTCACGTTCTTGAAGTCGTCGAGGTCCAGCATGATCAGGCTGAACGGCTCGTGGGCGACGACGCTCCGGCTCAGCCACTCCTGGAACGTCCCGTGGTTGAGGAGCCGCGTGAGGTCGTCGGTCTGGGCGCGGATCTCGACCGCGCGATGGATCTCGGCGTTCTGGAGCGCGATCGAGACCTGTGCCGCGAAGAGCTTGACGAGCTCGAACTCCTCCTCGCTGTACATGGCCTCGGCCCCGAGGCGCTCGAGGGTGAGGACACCCGTCGCGCCGTCCCGGCCGCGGAGGGGAACGCAGATCAGGCTGCCGTCCATCGGCCCGGCGTCGCGGAACTGGAGGACGCGCGCGTCCCTCCGCTCGTCGAGGACGAGGGCCGGCTCGTTGTGAGCCACCACCCAGGTTGCGAGGCCCTCCTCGCCCGGCAGCCAGGGCTCGAGGTACTGGGCCGCGTGGAGGCCTTTCGCGGTCAGGGGCTTCAGGAGGCCGCTGGCGCGATCGAGGAGCTCGATCGAGAGGTTGTCGTAGCCGACGAGGTCGGACAGGCGGTCGGCGACCTGGTCCAGCACGGCCCGCGGCTCCAGCGTGGTCAGGATCGACTCGGTGATCGCGAGCAGCGCGCGCTGGTTCGCGAGCTGCCGCGCGAGCGCGTCGGACTGGTCGCGGAGGAGGCTGGTCGCGTCGGCGTTCGCGAACGCCTGGGCGGCGAAGCTCGCGTAGATGACGAGGAGTCGCAGGTCGTCGTCGCGGAACTGGTTGAGGCCCAGCTTCGAGAGGACGAGCACCCCGAGGACCTGATCCTCGTAGAGCATCGGGGCGAGGAGCATCGACTCGTCGAGCTCGTCGTCGGTCCCGGGGATCGTGTTCGCCCGTGGGTCCGCCCCGGCGTCCGGCAGGTTCTGCTCGAGCTGGTGCTTGGCGACCCAGCCCGTGATCCCGTCGCCGAACTTCACGGCGAGCTGCTCCGGCGTCTCGTCGATGTATTCGCCGACCTGGCCCTTCATCGCCACCGGGACGAGATCCTCGCCGCGGAGGCGGTAGACGCGGGCGTTGTGGTAGTCGATGAGCTGGCGCAGCTCCGTCGCGATCGCGAGCCCGATCTCGCGCTCGTCGCCGAGGCGCGACAGACGGGCGCCGAGCTGCTGGATCGACTGGAGCTGGGCGGCCCAGGTCGCCATCTTCGCGAAGTTCTGGGCGTTCTTGATCGCGATCGCCGCCTGCTCCGCGAGCGCCGCCATCGTGTCGAGCTCGTCGGCGCTCCACTCGTACGGGACGTCGTGGTAGACGTTGAGCAGCCCGACCAGCTCGTCGCCATCGAAGAGCGGTGCCGTGCACAGCGTGTCGAACCCTTCCTGGACGACCGCCGCACGGACGTCGCCGGCCCGCGGGTCGTCGCGGTAGCGGGTCGAGAACATCGGGCGGCGCGCCGCCGCGGCCACGCTCGGCAGTGATCGGCTGGGGAAGTCGGCGACCGACTGGAGATAGCTCTGCGACAGGCCGCGGCTGACCTCGGCGGTCGCCCGGCCATCCAGTCCGCGCAGGAACACCGCCGCCCGGTCGCCATTGAACAGGACCATCGCGTGCTCGACGAGCCCGGCGAGGATCCGGTCGAGATCGAGCCGGCTGCCGATGTCCGAGGCGACCCGTCGCAGCGCGTCGGCGCGGTGCAGACGGTGGGCGTTCTCGTCGGCCCGTCGGGCGGCATCGACGATCGAGCCGATCGCGGCCGCAATCTCGATCAGGAGCTCCGTGTGCGTCGCCGATCGGTCGCCGCTGGGGTCGGAGACGATGACGAGGACGCCCCAGGTGCCCGCGGCTGCGGGGATCGCGATCGCGAGCTCGTGACCGGACGGCGTGGGCCCGTATCCGGCGAACCCGACCCCGTCGACCGGGCCCGGCTCGGCCCCGGCCGCGCGGTCCACGGCGGCACCGAGTGCGCCGTAGGAACGGGGGAGGTCGGGAAGACGGGCGGCGGGAGTCGCTGCTCGGGCGACGAAGCGGTCGTCGCGGAGCTCGTAGATGACGGCCGATCGGAAGCTGCCGCGCTGGCGGATGATCAGGGCCGCCTCGCGCAGGACCTCGTCGAGGTGCTCGGGGTCGGAGGCGATCCGGCCGAGGGCGGAGATCGTCGCGAGATCGGCGGCGTGGCGAAGACGGTCGCGGTCCGTTGCGAGCGGCGTCGGCTCGGCGGAGCGATCGTGAGCTCCGCGCCGGCCGAACCCGCCATGGGCGGGCGACACGCCGGGGGCATTGTCGGGCGTGTTCTCGGCGGCGGCGAGGAAGCGCTGGAGGTCTCCCAACCGGTAGCGGCGGTCGCCGCGCGGGTTGATCCGGTAGTAGCGCAGGCGCCCTGCGTCACTCCACGCACGGACCGTATTCGGGTGGACACCGAGCAGCCGGGCAGCCTTCGTCACCGACAGGGTGGCGTCGATCGGACGGGTAGGAAGCGCGCTCGGCACCGGTCACTCGTGGGAGGAAATGTCAAGTCGACGGCCGCAGCCTACCAATCTCACAGTTCTTGCCAATAGGACGAA
>DASXTH010000169.1:0-21216 GCA_036505555.1 Candidatus Limnocylindrales bacterium
CCGCCACGGAACCCTCCGCGATCGTCGCGGCGCGGGCCGCGGTCGCGATCCCGGTCGCCGTAGCCGGGTCCTGCTTCGCCACGGGACGGCGGTGTCGGAAGCGGCGTCGTGGCCGCGGCGTCGCGCTTCGGGGCGGCGCCACCCAGCGCCGAGCGCGGAGCGGCGACGATCCGGGCCGGCTCCGCACCCATGCCCAGGACCCCGCGGCTGCCCGCCGTCAGAATCTCGAAATCGAGGTCGTTCAGCTCGACGCCGAACTCCTCGCGGGCGGCCCGGAGCGCTTCCTCGACGCTCTTGCCGGTGAACTCACGATACGCACTCATCAGCGTCGTCTCCCTCGGCGGCCCTGGCGGCCGCGCTCCTTGTGGCGAATGGTTCGGTCGGCCTGGGCCGCACGCCCGGCGCCGCCACCCAGCGGCGACGTCGCGGGCCGGGTCTTCGGATCGACCGGTGGGGGCATGGTGACCGGGAAGCGGGGCGCGTGGCCGTGGGCGAAGCCGGGGGTCCACCCGAAGAGGGGGAAGGTCCCGCCCCAGCCGATGATCAGGTACTGCTGGATGATCGAGAAGATCGTCGAGGTGATCCAGTACAGGAAGAGGCCCGCCGGCAGGAAGCTGCCGTAGATCAGCGAGATGAACGGGAAGATGTAGGCCATCTGGCGCTGGATCTTGTACTGCGGGTCGTCGGCCATCGCCGGGTCGTGCGGCGGCAGCGCCATCCGGGATTGGACGAGCTGGAACAGCGACGAGATCACGGCCAGCAAGCTCAGGCCGGAGAGCATCGAGCCAGTGGTCCCGATGATGACCTCCGGCTGGCCCCAATCGACCCCGAAGGCGTGCGAATCGAGGCACGCGACGACGTGGCCGGCGGCGTTGTAGACCGGCGACACGCCGCACTGGAGGTCGATGATCCGGATGCCGAAAACGTCGAGCATCGCCTGGGGGTCGAAGTTCGTCAGGCCCTGGCTGAACACCGAGTACATCGGGATCAGCAGGAAGATCTGGAGGATCGCGGGCAGGCAGCCCGCGGCCGGGTTGATCCCGCGCTCGGCGTAGAGCTGGCGTTGGGCCTCCTGCTGCTTCATCCGGTCGCCCTTGAAGCGACGCTGGATCTCCTTGACCTCCGGCGCCAGCATCTGGGTCCGCCGCGTCGACACGGTCTGGCGGCGGAAGACCGGGATCAGGATGATCCGGATGATGATCGTCATCAGGACGATCGCGATTGCGATGTTGCCCGTCACCTTGTCGAGGACGACGAGGAGGATGAAGAACGCCTGGAAGATCGGCGTGAACAGCCAGGCGAGCAGGCTGAACGGCTCGGTCGGGTGGACCGGCTGGAGCGGGATCGCCGCCGCGTTCGGCGTCGGCGATGGGCCGCCGCTGGCGCCCGGCGAGCCGGTCGGCGCGCCGCCGCAGGCGGCCACCACGAGGGCGATCGCGACGAGCGCGAAGAGCGGGAGGAGCCGGACGAGGCCGGAGCGGAGGCGCGACAGTCTCACAAGGTCCTCGTCTGGGGTCCCGTCACCGGACCGGATCGTAGCCACCGGGATGGCCCGGATGGCAGCGGGCGATGCGCCGCATGCCCATCCAGCTGCCGCGGATCAAGCCGTACTTGTCGATCGCCTGCTCGGTGTAGCGCGAGCAGGATGGCTCGTAGCGACAGCTCGACGGAAGCCACGCAAAGAGAATCCGGTAGAGCCGGATGGCACCGATCCCGATCCGCTTCACGAGCTCGCCTGACCTCCCACCACGCCTCCTCGCTGGAGGACTCGCCGCAACGTCTCGACCAATGTCCGGTAGTCGGTCTCGACGATCGCCGGGCGGGCGATGATCAGGACGTCCCAGCCGGGCTGGAACGAGGGCGCCATCGCCCTGAGACCCTCACGGAGCCGGCGCCGGACGCGGTTGCGGACCACGGCACCGCCCAGCTTGCGGCCTGTCGCCAGACCGAACCGGGTCGTCTCGAGGTCCGTTCGAAGGAACCGGGCGGTGAGGAGGGGGTGGGACCGGATGGTCCCGGCCTGCAGCGCCGCGAACTCCTGCGGACGGGAGAGCATCACGAGCCGCGGCGGATGCGGGCCGCGCTCGCTCGTCAGGCCGTCAGCCGCTTCCGACCTCGGGCCCGCCGCGCGGCAACGATGCGGCGCCCACCGGGCGTCCTCATCCGCGCGCGAAAGCCATGTTCCTTCGCGCGATGCCGCTTCTTGGGCTGAAAGGTCTGCTTCATCGGGACTGTGCGCGATCCTCTCCGCTGGGCCCCGGGTCGACATCCGACCCCGAGTAAGGCACACGAACGCGCCAGCGCCACAGGAGCGCGTCGGCGCGTTCGTCGTCCGGCGGATGATATGACGGGCTCTTCGCGAGTGTCAAACGTGACACGAGCTCGCGCGAGCCCCTCCTGACCCGGCGATGGCCGCGCCGGCACGGTTGTGGATGGCCCTCGTTGCGATACCCCCCGGGAGTATGCCGGAATCGCCTTGCGACGGCCCTCCGGCCGGTGCTATCCTCACCGGGCCCTCGGCGCCGGGACGCTCGCGGGTCAGCCCCATTCACCCGTGCGGGATGGACCCTGGAGCGTCGTCCGGCTGTGCCGACGACCCGTTCGGAGCCCGTCCGCTCCATCCTCGGCGATCCAGGCTTCGGCATTCCCGGCGTGGGGCACCGAACTCTCGTCAACCATCACGGATCGGGACACCATCGATCGAATGGATGCCAAGCAGGTCTGGCGCGCCGCGCTCGGCGAGCTGCAAGTGTCGTTGTCGCCCGCGAACTTCGAGACATGGCTGCGCGACACGCAGCTCCTCGACGTGGACGAACAGCGGTTCCGGATCGCCGTCCCGAACGGCTTCGCCAAGGACTGGCTCGAGAACCGCTACCGGTCGCTGATCAGCCAGACGCTGGCGCGGATCGTCGGCTACAGCGTCCAGGTCGAGTTCGCGATCGCGGCGATGGATCCCGCGCCGACGGACGGCGTCGCCGCCGGCCCAGCGGCCCCATCCCCGCAAGTCCGGCTCGAGCCGGGTCGCGTCGGCGGCGAGGGCACGACCGCCAACCTGAACCCGCGTTACACGTTCGCGAACTTCATCGTCGGCTCGGCCAACCGCCTCGCCCACGCTGCGAGCCTGTCTGTCGCCGAGCGTCCGGGCCACGCCTACAACCCGCTCTTCCTGTACGGCGGGGTCGGACTCGGCAAGACCCACCTGATGCACGCGATCGGCAGCCAGGTGGCGGCGAAGTTCCCTCGCAAGCGGATCGTCTACGCGACGAGCGAGAAGTTCACGAACGAATTCATCACCTCGATCCAGCAGGGCAAGATCGACGAGTTCCGGGCCCGCTACCGACGGATCGACCTGCTCCTCATCGATGACATCCAGTTCATCGCGGACAAGGAGCGGACGCAGGAAGAGTTCTTCCACACGTTCAACGCGATCCACGAAGACGGCAAACAGATCGTCCTGTCGTCCGATCGCCCGCCGAAGGCAATCCTGACCCTCGAGGAGCGGCTCCGGTCGCGATTCGAGTGGGGCCTGATCGCGGATCTCACGGCGCCGGACCTCGAGACCCGGATCGCGATCCTCCGCGCGAAGGCCGAGGAGGGCGCCGTCCCGATCACCTCGGACGTGATGGAGTTCGTTGCACGCAAGGTCGTCAGCAACATCCGCGAGCTCGAAGGCGCGCTCAACCGGATCGTGGCCTACGCCTCGATGGGGGCGATGCCGATCTCGATCGAGCTCGCCCAGGCCGTGCTGTCGAACGTCCTGTACAACCCGAAGAAGCGCCAGGTGACCCCCGAGCGGATCGCCAAGGCGGTCTCCGAGTACTACGGCGTCCAGATGGACCAGCTCCGCGGCCAGAAGCGGGACAAGGCGATCGTCACGCCGCGCCAGGTCGCGATGTTCCTCATGCGCGAGGAGACCGACGTGTCGCTCCTCCGGATCGGGGCCGAGCTCGGCGGACGCGACCACTCGACCGTCCTCCACGCGTGCGACAAGATCACCCGCGAGTCCGCCGTCAATGACGAACTCCGGCGGGAGATTGCCGCAGTGCGCGAGCTGATCTACGCCGATTAGGCTCCGAGCCGACACCGGCGGCCGCGGCGCCGGTGGTCATGACAGATGCCTGCTTGTGGAGCCCCAAGGTGGTCCGCGCTCGCGGGCCAGAGCCGGCCGACATCACGAGCCGCTCCGGGGGACCGCGCGCAACCATGACTGAGGCCGCGCGCGCGAGCCGGTGCCACCCGGTGGGCCGGCACCGGCTCGCAGGTCGGGCTCCTGTCAGGGTGGGTCCTGGTGCGGGCTGGCCGGAGATGGTGGCGCGCTCCGGGCCGGCCCGTTGGGCGGGCATCTGACAGGATCGGGCGCCAGCCGCGAGTTCGCACTGGCGCACGCCTGAACCGGTTTTCGTCGCCGATAGTGTGGAGAACCGGCCTGATTCGGTGGACAACGGGTATGGGTTGTGGACAGATCCGCGTCCGGCGCGTCGATGACCCGACCCCGCAAGTGGACGGATCCGGCACGGCGGATCGACACGGGATCGCCCGAGTCGACTTGTCCGCCGGCGGTCCACCACGGCGGCCACGGTGCGAGCTCGGCCATCCACCACGTGGCGGCGATCGTCCACCGCGCCCGCCCGATCGGCCACGCGGCCCCGTCCACCGCGTCCACACCATGATGACGGTGATGACGGGACTAAGATAAGGGAGAGATACCCACGAACGATCAACCTGGGCACGCGGTCCCGATCTCGACCCGCAAGCCGGCCCGGCCTGTCACCTCCTTGGAGTGAACCCGACGTGAAGCTCTCGGTCATGCAGGAGAACCTCGCTCGCGGTCTGTCGGTCGTGAGCCGGGCCGTCTCGAACCGCTCGCTTCCGGTCCTGACGAATGTCCTCCTGAAGACCGAGGACGGCGGCCTGAAGCTGACCGCGACGAACCTCGAGATCGGAATTACCTACTGGGTGCCGGGCAAGATCGAGGTCGACGGCGCCACGTCCGTGCCGGCGCGCCTCCTCACCGACCTCGTGAACTCGCTGCCGGGTGGCGAGCCGATCCAGCTCGAGCTCGCCGAAGGCGAGACCCTCCACATCCGGGCCGGGCGGTTCGAGTCGAACATCAAGGGGATCCCCGCCGAGGATTTCCCGACCGTCCAGACCGCCGGTGAGCGGCCGATCACTCGGGTCGCCCAGAAGATTCTCCGCCAGGCGCTCGACGAGACCGCCTTCGCGGCCGCGAGCGATGAGGCCCGGCCGATCCTCACCGGCGTCCTCGCCCGTTTCGAGGGCGACCAGTTGACCCTGGCCGCGGCCGACAACTACCGGATCGCGGTCAAGACGATCACGGTCCTCGATCCGGTGGAAGAGACAAGCGTCGTGATCCCTGCCCGCGCCCTCAACGAGCTGTCGCGGATCCTCGCCGACACCGACGATCCGGTCTCGATCGTGCTGGCCCACTCGCGGAACCAGCTCCTCTTCCACCTCGAGGGAGTCGACCTGGTCACCCGCCTGATCGACGGCCAGTACCCGAACTACCAGTCGGTCCTGCCGGCGAGCCACGCGACTCGGGCCGTCCTCGATCGCGAGGAGCTCCTCCGGGCGGTCCGCCCGGCCGCCCTGATCGCCCATGAGTCCGCGAACATCGTGAAGCTCGGTGTCGGGCTCGACGGGGACGGCGCGATCACGGTCAGCGCCAACGCCGAGGTCGGCGACCACATCGGCCGGGTGGAGGCGGCGATCGAGGGTGACGGCACCACCATCGCGTTCAACGCCCGGTTCCTCGCGGACGTGCTGGAAAAGGTCGACGCCGACCAGTTCGCGCTCGAGCTCAACGGGCCGCTGTCGCCCGGCGTGTTCAAGCCGGTCGGCGACGACCGCTACGTCCACGTCGTGATGCCGCTCCGGACGACCTCGTAGGAGGCGACGCGGGTCGCCGGCTGCCGTGACCCCAGAGGCGACCGTCCGGTCCATCTCGATCCAGGGCCTCCGCTCGTACACCTCCCTCGACGCGGCGTTCGGCGGCGGGCCGCAGCTGATCGTCGGGCCGAATGCCGCTGGCAAGACCACGCTCCTCGAGGCCATCGTGCTGCTCGCCTGGGGAAGGTCCCACCGAACGTCGGCCGAGGGTGAGCTCGTCCGCTGGGGGAGCGAGCTCGCCAGGGTCGAGGGGATCGCCGGCGGCGAGACGATCGAGGTGGCCCTGGTTCGCCCGCCCGGTGCCACCGGCGCGCGGAAGCGGATCCGCGTGAACGGGGTCGCGCGGCGAGCGACCGGGCTGATGGGACTCCTCCGGACCGTCGTCTTCGCGCCCGAGGAGATGCTCCTCGTCGTTGGATCGCCGGGTCTCCGCCGCGCGGCGCTTGACCAGCTCGCCACCCAGCGCTCGGCGGCCTACGGGCGGGACCTGACGGCCTACGGACGGACGCTCCAGCAGCGGAACAGCCTGCTCCGGGCGATCCGCGAGGAGCAGGCGAGCCGCGACGAGCTGCGGTTCTGGGACACGTCGTTCCTCGACGCCGGCGGCGCGATCGTCGCGGAGCGGTTGCGCCTCCTGGCGGACCTGGCGGAGCCGCTGGCGCGGGCCCACGCGGAGATCGCGCCCGAGGAGGCCGGCGCGGCGCGGCTGACGCTCTCCTACGTGACGAACGCGCCGGCACTCCCCGGGGAGCCGCCACGGGACGCGCTCGCCCGGCGGCTCGCCGACACGGCCGACAAGGAGGTCTGGAACGGATCCACGCTTGTCGGCCCGCACCGGGACGACGTCGTGTTCGAGCTCAGCGGCCGGGACATGTCGGGGTTCGCGTCGCGCGGCCAGCAGCGGACGGCGATCCTCGCGTTCAAGCTCGCAGAGCTGGACCTCCTGACGGCGCAGGACGGCCGACCGCCGTTGCTCCTCCTCGACGACGTCTTCTCGGAGCTGGATCCGGAGCGCCGGTCGCACCTCGTGCGCCGGATCGCGGAGCTACCCCAGGCCTTCGTGACGACGACCACCCTGGACGATCTCGACCCGGCCCTCGTCCTGGCGGCGACCGCCTGGGCGATCGAGCCCGATGCCGGGGCCGGCGCCGCCTTGCGTCCGGCCGACCCGCGATCCGCGGCCGCCCCGGCCGACCCGCCCGCCCCGACAGCGGCCCTCGGCCGATCGGGCGAGCGATGAGCGGCCGGCGCCGGCCGATGATCCGGATCGGCGACCTCCTGCCCGACGCCGCCCGCGGCCTCGGCCTCGAGGAAGAGCTGCGTCTGTCGCGGGCGATGGCGACCTTCGAGCAGCTCGTCGCCGAGCGCGTGCCCGCGGCGCTCGGGGCCTGCCGAGTGATCCGGATCGACGGCTTCGCCATCGTCGTCGAGGCCGACGCCCCGATCGTCGCCCAGGAGCTTCGCCTGCGCGGCCCGGAGCTGCTCGCCGCGTTCGCCGCGAGCCCGGCCGGCGGCGGGGCACGTGAGCTCCGCGTGATCGTCCGCTGGGCTCCGCGGCGGGAGTGACGCACACCTCCGTGGGCGAACCCGCCGCGTATACTTCGCGGACCTGCCAGCCAATCTCGGGGCGCGCGTCCCGAACGAAACCGGGCTCCGTCTCGGCGTTCCGCGCCGTCCATCGACCATCCGGCGCCCACAGCCACGAGAGACCCTGACTTGGCCGTCCGATTGCAGATGAAGCTTGGCGTGATCGCCGAGCCGGACCGATCGCCGAACTCGCCGGATACGGTCGTCGTCGTCGAGCCTACGATCGGGGCGATTGCCCGCTCGAAGGGTCATCTCTACCTGATCGTGACGTCGACCGTCGCGTCCTCGCGGACGCAGGAGGCGACCCAGCTCGCCGCCGAGACGATCCGGGGCGAGTACTACTACGACGAATCGGCCGGGATCCGGGTCTGCATCGAGAAGGCGATCGCGTCGGCGAACAAGCGGCTCAACCACCAGAAAGAGCGGCTCGGGCTGCATGGGACCACGAGCGACGGCCCGATCGGAATCGGCATCGCGGTCGTTCGGGGCAACGAGCTCTACGTCGCCACGATCGGCCCGGCCGAGGCCTACCTGATCCGTCAGGCGCGGCTCTCGACGCTCCCCGACCCGCACCGCGAGCGCGGGCTGCCGACCGGTGACCTGGAGCCGGACGTCTGGCGCGGCGAGATCTCGGTCGGAGACTCGCTCGTCCTCGTCTCCCCGAACGTCTTGCGCCGGCTCGGCCCGGACGAGCTGAAAGACGCCATGGTGACGCTCCATCCGCAGCCCGCGATGGAGCACCTCCACCACCGCTTCATCGCCGCCGACGGCGCCGGCAGCGACGCGATGATCGCGTTCGAGGCGACCGAGGTCGCGTCGACTCATCGCTCCCGGACGCTCGTGCCAGTGCGGCCTGCGGAGCCGCTGGCCGGCGCTCCCGATCGCTCGCCGATACCGCTCGCGGACAACGTCACCGGCGGTGTCGCCGCCGTCCAGGCCTCGGCCGGGCGCGCGCGCGATGCGGCCGGCGGTGTCCTGACGCGGATCGTCCAGCGCTTCCAGGACCTGCTGCCGCATCGCCGCCAGGGGTACCGGCGCGTGACGCCGGCGGCCGCCAAGCGCGAGACCCAGCGGCGGGCGGCGATGGCGATTCTCGCCTTCGTCGTCGTCATGGTCACCCTTGGGACCGCGCTGTTTGCGTTCGGCGGCGGCGGCCCGAACACGCACGTCCTCAGCTCGATGGCCGCCGGCGAGCAAGCGGTCCGGACGATCAACGACAGCCTCGACGAGGTCTTCGGACCGGGCATCGATCTCGTCCGCGACGACCCGCGGAAGGCCTACGAGCTCTTGACGCGTGCCTGGGACCAGATCGCGACCGCCGAGAAGTCGAACGTCCCGGCCGCCACGCTCGAGCCGCTGAAGGCGAAGACCCTGGCCGGCCTCAACCGGCTCTACGGCATGGTCCCCGTCGCGGGCACGACGATCCTGTCGACCGCGAAGGCGAAGACGCCGCTCGACATCCAGCAGATGATCCTCGGCCCGCAGGGCGTGCCGTTCATCCTCGACAAGGCCACCGCGTCCGTCTACCGGGTCGACCTGCGGACGAAGAAGGCCACCCTCGTCTTCCGCTGGAAGGAGCAGGCCAAGGGCAGGATCAAGGGCGTCCCGAAGCTGATGACGACGGCCTTGCGCGATCTCGTGATCGTCGACAACAAGAACGTCGTCTGGCGGTGGCGGCCATCCGACGAGCTCGGCCACGGGACGACGACGGTCATGACCGTGACCGGGTCGGCCGGCTGGGGTGACGATGTCGTCGCCGTCGGAACATTCGTGAAGAAGGCGAGCGAGGGCCTCTACAACCTCTATGTCGTCGACCCGTCCGAGGAGAACCTCCTCCGCTACTCGCCCGACAGCGACGGCGGCGGGTTCCACTCGAGCGCCCAGCAGATCCTCGCGGTTGCCCGCGACGTCTCCAAGATCACCGACCTCGTGATCGACGGCGACATCTTCGCCACGAACGACGGTGTGATCACCCGCTTCGTCAACGGCAAGAGCGAGGGCTGGTCGATCCAGGCACCCGGCACGGCGAGCTTCGCGCCGAACGGCGATACCCTGCTCCGGCCCGCGCCGCACTACGCGCTCATCGCGTCGCCGAGCGACAAGCGGACCGGGCTCATCTACGGCTGGGATGACGCGAGCGGGCGCGTCGTCGCGTTCGACAAGGCGAAGGGCACCTTCGTTGCGCAGTACCGGCTCGTTGGCGGCAGCCCGGCGTTCGGCGACATCCGCGGCATGTACATCATCCCGGGGCCCGCCGCGGACGAGCCGGCGACCCTGATCTGGGCCACCAAGGATTCGGTGTTGTCGGCCGTGCTCGAGGCTGCTCCCGAGCCTGCGACGGGCCCCTCGGCATCCGGCGGCCTGGCGCCCTCCGGATCGGCCGCAGCCTCGGCCTCGCCCGCGCCGTCGGGCAAGGCGTCGCGCGCTCCGTGATCCCGCTGCGGGACGCGAACCCGACCCGCCGTCGCGCGCTCGTCACGATCGGCCTCATCGCGATCTGCATCGCGGTCTATCTCCTCGAGGTGTTCGTCCAGGCGACGTCGGGCCAGGATGGCTTCGAGCGCCTGATCGGCGATTGGGGGCTCGTGCCGGCCCGCCTCACGGGTCAGGGCGGGGGTGACGCAATCGGCGGTCCGCCGGCGTTGCTGACGATCTTCAGCAGCATGTTCCTGCACGCCGACCTCCTCCACATCGGCGGCAACATGCTCTACCTGTGGATCTTCGGCAACAACGTCGAGGACCGTCTCGGGCGACCGTTGTACCTCGTGTTCTATCTGGCCGGAGGCGTCCTGGCCGCCCTTGCCCAGGTCGCGATCGCGCCGGACTCGGCGGTGCCGGTCATCGGCGCGTCCGGGGCGATCGCCGCGGTTCTCGGGGCCTATCTCGTCCTGTACCCGCGGGCCCGAGTCCAGACGCTCGTCTACCTCGGCTTCTTCTACCAGCTGATCCAGATCCCGGCGGTCGTCATTCTCGGCTTCTGGTTCATCCTCCAGGTCATGAGCGCGGTGGTCTCCTTCGGCGACCCGGCCGCGAGCGGCGGCGTCGCCCTCTTCGCCCACATCGGCGGGTTCGGTGGGGGCGTCCTCGTCGGCCTCGTGGTGCGTGGCGCGGGCGATCGCGGAGACGACGGTCCTCGCCTCATCCGCCCGACCGACAGGTTCGGCGTGGGATAATCCGGCCATGGCCAGCGAGGAGCCGACTGCCCCTGGACTCGTCGAGATGGTGGTCGAGAGCGTCCGGGTCCACATGCTCTCGAGCCGTCACGTGGTGATCCTCAAGGAGTCCGAGCAGGACCGCTATCTCCCGATCTGGATCGGCCCGTGGGAGGCCAGTGCGATCGCGATGAAGCTCCAGGGCCTGACCGCCGATCGCCCGTTGACACACGATCTCTTCGCAACCGCCCTCGAGAATCTCGGCGTGCGGGTCGAACGGGTGGTGATCTCGAGCTTGAACGAGGAGACGTACCACGCCCGGCTCTACCTCGAGCGTGATGGGGCAACGTTCGAGATCGATTCGCGTCCGTCCGACGCACTGGCGCTCGCCGTCCGAACCGGCGGGCGGATCTTCGCCAGCGAGGCCGTCCTCGAGCAGGCGGCGCTCGGCGGCGACAGCGCGTCCGTCGACGAGGCCACCGGCGAGACCGAGGTCGGCGCGGGGTCGCCCTTCGAGTCGACCGGTGAGAAGGTGGTCGACGCGCGCCTGGACGTCTTCCGCGACTTCGTCAACTCCCTCGACGTCGACCCAGAGACCGGCGAAGGCCGAACCCGCGGGAGCGAGTCCTAAGACACGCGTCTGCGGTCGACAGCCGTCAGTCCGGGGCCGCGCAAATGCCGGGCGGGTCGCGATGGGTATCCTCGCCCTGCGCGACCTTCCAGGTCCAGGCGTAGAGGTTGGCAAGCTCCTTCGTGTTGCCGAGGACGCCGACGTACAGGTCGCCGTAGCACGTCGCGCGGACGTTGGCGATCCCGTTCACGTCGAGGAAGCAGCCCGACCGGAGCGGGCTCAGCCCGCCGTCATCGCCCTGGTCCTCCAGGTTCGCCGGCCAGGCGTGGTCGCCCGGGGTCCCCTTGGCGCAATCGCCGCTTGCCGGCTTGACGGACGCCGCGGCCAGCCGCTCGAGATACGTGTCCCGAGCGGGCTCGGGGTCGAGGCCGGACCCGAACGAGTAGATGCCGACGGCGGCGACCAGCGGATCCGCCGGATGGCACTCGACGCCGAGCGTCGCCCTTGGCGGAAGATCGGTCCGGCGCGGAACGCAGCCGACGCGGACATCCGCTCGGAGGAAGGCCACAAGCGCGAGATCCGCGGTGCTGAGCGACGGAGCCGGCGTCGGCGTCGCGACGGGGCTCGGCGTCGGCGTCGCGGGCGGGGTCGATGGCGCGCCCGAGACGGACGGACTCGGCGCGGCCGCGCTCGGTGCGGCGGAGCTCGGCGAGGACGGCGCGGCCGGGCCCGGCGTCGCCGACGACTGGCAGGCAGCGACGATGCCGACAACGGCGACGGCGACGGCGATCGTTCGAAGAGCGGACATGGATGGGGGGATCCTCGATGTTCGTTCAGGTCTGGATCAGCCGGGGGGTTGTCCGGCCGCATGGCGCAAGTCTCGAGCCCGCCCCCATCCGTGGGGATGGACGAATGTCACCGACCGGTCACGGCTCGATGACGGGTTGCCCGCGCCGGAGGGCGTTGGGTCGGTTCGCCCACATCTGGAGGCGGAGGCGCCAGAAGTCACGCACGGCACGGAGCACGACCGACGGCTTCGCGCCGGTCGCCGAACCCGCGGTTCGCGGGTAGTGCGGGACCCCGACCTCGGCGACGGACCGCCCGGCGGCGCGGAGCTTGATCAGCAGCTCCGCCGAGAAGAACGCTCCGCCGGACTCGACCGCGACGTCAGCGAGGGCCGAGCGCCGGAAGAGCTTGCACGCGCAGTCGACGTCGCGGATGGTCAGCCCGAAGAAGATCCGGTTGGCGAGCCGGTAGGCCCGGGCGTAGAGCGTCCGCACGAGTGGGTCGGCCCGCTTGATCCGGAACCCGACGACGATGTCGGGGTGGTCGGATTCGTCCATCCGGTCGATCAGCCGTCCGACGTCCGCGACCCGGAACTGGCGATCGCCGTCCGTGAAGGCGACGTGGTCGTGGCGGGCCGCCTGGAACCCGGACAGCAGCGCCGCCCCGTAGCCACGGTTGGTCGGGTGATGGACCGCCCGAACGACCCCCGGGTTGCCGGCGGCCAACTCGTCGGCGATCCGCCCGGTCGCGTCGCGCGACCCATCGTTGACGATCACGATCTCGAACGTGTCGGCAAGACGGGGCAGGGTCTCAAGGGCCTCGGCGACCAGGCCCTCCAGGTTTGCCTCCTCGTTGTGCGCCGGGAAGAAGTACGAGAGCGCGGCCAGACGGGCGCTCAACGGCCCGCGGTCGCGATCGGCAGGACGCGCAGGACGTTCGTCGCGACGGGCGCGCCGACGGGCTCGATCCGGTAGCGGCCCTCGAGGGCGTCGAGCTCGCTCGTCCCGTTCCGGATCAGGTAGACCGGTCGGGAGGCGAGGTAGATGTCGATCACCTGGCTGAGCTCCAAGAGGTTCAGGTCGACGCGGTTGCGGTCGTCGATGATCAGGATATCGGGCCGGCGACCCTCGACGATCGTGGCATACCAGAGGGTCGTCGAGTAGCTCCACCAGGACACGACAACCGCGTTCGGCTCGAGCGCCGAGAGCAGGTCGTCGGTCCAGGCCTGCGCCGCCCGGTTGCCGGTCTGGTCGATGGCGTCCGAGCCGGCCCGGGCCGGGAGCGCTCGGATCGTCGGGCCGATCAGGACGACCGCCGCGAGGACGAGCGCCGCCGGGCGCAGCGCCGCCGGGCGCAGCGCCGCTGTGACACCCCGGCCCGTGCGGAGCATGGGGAGCCACGGCGCGTCAGGGGCAACGACGGCGTCGACCACGGTGGCGCCGAGCACGGCGAGCCACGTCCAGGCGATGAGGACCGGCCCGATGTAGTAGCGGTCGATCGCGCCGTCCGGGTAGACCGAGTTGAAGAAGCACGTCAGGGCCATCGTCGCGCCGGACAGCAGCGCGTAACGCGGCCTGCGCAGGGCGGTCACGACAAACGCCACGACGATCACTGCGGCGAGCGGCCCGAACTGGCGGGTTGCCATCGTGATCAGGTCCCCGAACCGACGCCCGGCGTCGCTGAACGGGTCGGTCAGCCAGCCGTGGAACTGGGCACCGAGCGTGACGTACCAGAAGCCCGTCCAGGTGCTCGGGTCGGCGTAGACGAACGGAGCGCGGAACCAGCCAGCCCGCAGGATCATCTCGAACCGGACAAGGATCGTCGGGATCGCAAAGGCGGCGATGTTCGCGACGATGAACCGGCGCCGAGCCAGGATTCCCGGCTCGACGGCCCTGACGAACAGGATGATCGGCGGCCCCAGGAGGAGGGTCAGCGAATGGTTCCCGACGGACAGCCCGGTGACGACCGCGGCCGCGAGGAGGAATCGGTCCGCGCGCTGCGGCGCTGCCTTGACGCTCGGATCAAGCGGATCGCCGCGGCGCGCCTGCTCCCAGCGGACGAGCAGCCACAGGATGACCGCGATGAAGGCGAAGTGGAGCGCGTGCGGGTCGGCATGCGTGCCGATGGCCCACACGATCGGTGCCGTCGCGGTCCCGATGCCGGCGACCACGCCGAGCACGACGGAGCGGCTGAGCCGTCGCGCGAGGTCGGCCGTGAACCCGGCCCCGACCCCGACGAGGATCGCCGACAGGACGTTGACGCGGAGCGCCGGCTCACCGATCGGCGTGAGGAGGACAGAGGCGAGCCAGCCGAGCAGGACGTACGTCGGGTAGCCCGTCGGGTGGGCCGTCCCCATGACCGGCAGGACCATCTGGAATTCCGCCGTGTCCCAGAAGCCGACGCCGGGCATCAGACGCCAGATGGAGATCCCGAACGCGGCGAGCCCTACCGTCATTGCTCCGATCGCCGCCCACGGAATCCGCGCCGGCCAGCTGCTCACCATCCGAGCACGTCGCCCCACACGACCCCCCAGAGGTTCACGAAGACCGAGATCCCGACGAGGACGAGCGCGATCGTCACGATCGCCCACGCGCCGACGCCTGTCGTGACACCGGCCGCCGCGCGACCGTCCCGGCTCGCAGCCACCGGCACAGCTTCATCGACGTCGCTCCGGCGATCTGTTCGCCGCGCGATCCGCTCGAGCCCGATCGCGACGAGGAGGAGGGCCCACGGGGTGAAGTCGAGGGCGAACCGGTAGCCGAACTGGACCCAGCCCTGGCTGAAGTGCATGAGGTTCACGAGGGCGACGATCAGAACCGCGAATGCGGCGCCCGTGACGAGGCGGCTGAGCCCGAATCCCCATCGGATCGCCGGAAATGCCAGCAGGAAGGCCGGACTCGTCAGGAGGATGCTCATCCCCGTGTCCTTCGGCAGGACGAGTGGACAGTCCGGGTTGAAGAGGCCGCGGACAGCGCCCGGGTCGGTACACAGTGGCCCGCCGAGCCCCAGCGCGGACGGCACGACGTCCGGCTGCCAGACCGGCGTGTTCAGGAACATGATCGCGACATTCTGGGGAAGGTACCGGAGATCCTCGATCTGCCAGTCGAGGTGGTAGTTCAGCGGCGTGTAGAAGCCGGCCTCGAGCTCATAGAGGTACTGGTAGCCGGGGTGGAGCAGGTGGCCGCTCGTGACGAGGTTGTAGGCCACGAGCAGGCCGATCGGGATGGCTGCGCCGAGCGCGGCCGACCAGCCGCGCCGGAACCACGACCCGCCCGGGCCGACGAGGAGGAAGAACGGCGCGGCGAAGACGACGGTCAGCCGTGACGTGCAGGCGAGACCGAACAGGACCCCCGCAAGGAACTGCCGTCGATCGGGAACGAGCCGTCCGAGGGCGTTCCCGCCGCGCCGGCGCTCCTCCGCATCGCCATCACCCGGCTCCTCGACGTCGTCCTCGAGGAGCGCCGACGCCCGATCGCCGTCGAGCGCGACACCGATCGCGGCGAGCGCGAGCCCGACCGCGAGGACGTGCGCCTGATACCACGTCGTCCCGATCTGGGCGGCATACCAGAGCACCGTCCCGAACCCGAGGAACACGGTCGCGGCGATTCGCACCCAGGTTCGGATCGGGAGCTTCCCGAGCACCCACCAGGCGAGCCCGACATCGAGCGCACCGATGATCGCGTAGATCAGCTGGCCGTCGGCGGCGAGACCCCACAGCCAGACGAATGGCATCAGGACGACCGCCGGCAGCGGCGGGAACGGAACCAGGCCGCGCTGGATGCCGTCGCTGCCGGTGGGCACCGGCAGGACATCCTGGAAGAAGGCGTTGCCAGGCGATGTGGCGTCCGCCTGCACGGGGAAGCGGATCGCCGCGTGGCCCTCGAGGAACGCCAGGGCCTGCCACTCGAAGTGGTTGTAGAAGCGGTACGGATGACTGAGCGTGTAGACGAACAGGGCGATCGCGACGAGGGCGCCGCCCACGGCCACCGAGACCACGAGGGACGTCGAGGCGCCCCGGGCAAGCTGCGACCGACCCTGTGCTACCCTGCGGTCCACCTCAACGCTCGTTCGGGGAGATCCAACCGGTGACGTCCGGCCGCGTGTCGGGCGGACCGAGTCGGGACGCGGACGCGCCGACGCGGACCTCCTGGACGCGGGATGGCATCGGCGCGATCGTCGCCGTCCTCGCGCTCGGCCTCGCCTTCCGTCTCATCATCGCACAGCTCAATCTCGGCTCGGGGTTCGGGACCGACCGGGCGTCATTCCAGGGCTGGGCGGGGGATCTCGCGAAGAACGGCCTCGGCGGCTTCTACGCCCGCTCCGGATTCATCGACTACACGCCTGGATATCTCTACGTCCTGTACGTCGTCGGGCTCGTGGGTCAGGCGATGGGGGGGATCGGCGATCTCATCAAGATCCCGGCGATCCTCGCCGACATCGCGATCGGCTGGCTCGTCTGGTCGATGGTGCGCGAGCTCGGAGGCGGGAGCCGGGTCGCTCTCCTCGGCGCGGCGATCTTCGTCGTCAATCCGGTGACCTGGTACGACTCGGTGATCTGGGCCCAGGTCGATTCGGTGGGGGTGGTGTTCCTCCTCCTCGGCGTCCGGGCGCTCTGGCGCGATCAGCCCGAGCGGTCCGCGGTCCTGACCGTCGTCGCCGCGCTGATCAAGCCGCAGCTGGCAATCCTCGTCCCGATCGTCGCCCTCGTGACGATTCGTCGAGCGCTCTGGCCGGCCGAGCCGTCATGGGACGCGGAGGGCGGAGCCGCCGCGTCCGACCAATCGCCGGGCCTCCTCGATCGGCTGCGCGACTGGGAGCAGCGAACCGATCGACCAGTACGGATCGTGACCACCGGGGTTGCCGGGTTTCTGACGGCGGTCGCGCTCTGCTTCCCGTTCGGGCTGTCGGTGGTCGAATTCGGGACGAAGGGCCAGTTCGTGTCGTCCGGTCTGGTGGGTCAGATCTTCAAGGCCGCTGCCGGCTATCCCTACGCGAGCGTCAACGCTTACAACCCGTGGGCGCTGGCCTCGATCGACGGCAACGGAATCGCCGCCAACTCGACCTGGGTCTGCGACACGGTCATCCTCAACCCGCCCCAGGGCTTCGTCCGCTGCCCGGAGGCGGTCATGGTGGGGCCGTTCCCGGCGGTCTTCGTCGGCGCGCTCCTCCTCGCGGCGGCGTTCATCGTGGTCGCCCTGGTCGTCGCCTGGCGGCCGACGCCGATGACGATCCTGACCGGGGTGACGATCCTCGCCATCGCGTTCTTCGTCCTGCCGACGCGGGTCCACGAGCGATACCTGTTCCCGTTCATGGCCCTCGGCGCGGTCCTGGCGGCGGTCTCGCTGCGCTGGCGGATCACGTACGTGGTCTTCTCGATCGCCATGTTCCTGAACCTGTACGCCATCCTGACCTGGTCGTTCTACCGCAACCCGAACGTCACGGACTTCCTCCATCTCGCCAATGGCCTTCGGAGCGGCACGGGCGTCACGCTGATCGCCCTGACCGGTCTGGCGGCGGCCCTCTGGGCGTTCGCACAGCTTCGAACGGGCGCCGACCGGACGCTGGAGGCGGAGCTCGCCCGGTCGGCCGACGAGTACGACGAAGACGACGAGGCGGCGTGGGCGGACGAACGGGTCGTGGGTGGGCCGCACGAACCACGGACGGACCGCTGGGACCCGGGGTGGGCCGTCGCGGCCGAGCGCCGAGCATCGACCGATGTCCGGCCGCGCGCGATGGCGGCCGAGCCTGCGTCGCGCCAGGCCCGCTACCCGATCTGGACCGAGCCGGCGTCCTTCGCAGAGCTGGGTCCGATCGGCTGGTTCCGATCGCGTCTCGGGCAGCGGCCCGTGCGTGCCGACCGTTCGCGGGGGCTCGAGGACGAGCCGCCGGGGCGGGTCGACCGGCTCGATCTCTGGATCCTCGTCGTCCTGGTCGCTGCGATCCTCGGCATCCGGATGTTCCGGCTGTCCGAGCCGTACCAGATGCACTTCGACGAGGTCTACCACGCCCGGACCGCGACCGAATACCTCCAGGGCTGGCGCTACGGCATCGACCACGACATCTACGAGTGGACCCACCCCCATCTGGCCAAATACGCGATGGCAGCCGGCATCGTCGCGTGGGGCGACGACCGAGTGACCGCGACCGCCGATCTCGGCGTCCCCGTCCGCGACTCTCTCATCGAGGTTCGAACGGACGATCCGGATCCGCCGAGAGCCCGCCTCGGCGATCGGATCGACATCGTCACCGGGTCGGAGCTCCGCTCGTATGACCTCTCGACCCGGCGCCTCATCGCGACGATCCCGCTCCCGGAGGCCTCTGCGCTCGCCCTCGACGAGAGCGGCAACCAGCTGTTCATCGGCGGCGAAGACGGATCGATCTGGACGTTCGACATCGGCGCGCTCGACGCGTTGCGTGCCGCCGGCTCGCCGGAGCTCACCGCCGAGCCGGTCGCCTTCGGCGAGGTCGACGGCTCGATCAAGCGGCTGTACGTCCCGGATGACGGGTCCGCTGTGATCGTCGTCACGAGCGACGACCAGGTCCGGACACTCGATCCGGCCACGGCCGAGGTCCGCGGCACGGTCCAGCTCAATCGCGTCGAGGACATCGGGCCGGCCGGGACGGCGCCCGTCCTCACGGCCACGCCCGGCTCGGTCCTCAACCCACACGCGGTTGCCGCAACGCTCGCAACGATCCTGGGCGGGTCGGCGGCGACCTACGAAGAGCGACTCCAGGGGACGAGCGATCGGCTCCAGATCTCCGAGATCGCGGACTCGGACGTGCGGACCAAGCTCGACAAGGCGATCAGCGACGGACGTCTGGAGGGGCTGACGATCGAGAGCCTGCCCCGGATCGCGGTTGCCGACGCGGCTGGACTCGACGTCCTGGACCCGGCGACCGGCGAGCGGACCGACACGGTCGATCTCGGCGGCGCCGCCCGCGGCCTGGCCCTGACGACGGTCGAAGGCGCGAAGCTGTACGTGGCCGTCGATCCCGATCCGACCGACGAGGTCCATGGTCGGATCGCGATCGTCGCCGTCGGCGGCGACGAGGCGAAGAGCGGCCCGACGCTCGTCCGGACGATCACGATGCCCGGCGTCGTTCGCCGGGTCGCGTACGACGGCGCGACCGAGATGGTCCACGTCCTCGGCCAGACGCCGGACGGCAGCGCTTCGACGATCTACGTGATCGAGCCGCACGCGAAGTCCGTGTACGCGGACGCGCGGCTCCCGTTCGAGCCCGCGGCCTGGGCGATCGACGTCAACCGGCCGTACCCGACCGAGGATCGCCAGCAGATCCTCGCCTTCAGCGCGGATGGCCACATCGCGAGCGTCGACGTCGGCAAGCACGAGTTCGCCTGGCGGTTGCCGGGCGTCCTCGCGGGCACGGCGATGGCCGCCTTCCTGTATCTCCTGGCCCGGATCCTCTTCCGGCGACGGTCGGTCGCCGTGTTCGTGGCCGTCCTCTGCGCCGTCGACGGGATGTTCTTCGTCCAGTCGCGGATCGGGATGAACGACGCCTACGTCGGTCTCGGGATCGTCGCGGCCTACACGATCTTCGCGGCACTCTGGACGGGCGCCTGGCAGCGGCGCGGGGCGTTCTGGATCGGAATGCCCCTGATCGGGGTGTTCCTGGGGCTCGCCCTCGCGGCCAAGTGGGTCGCCCTCTACGCGATCCTGGGAATGGGCTTCCTCGTGCTCGTCCGGAGCGCGCTCGGCCGGCTCCTCGCGATCGTCGCGCTGGTCGTGATGACGGCGGTCCTCGGATATCTGGCGATCAACGTTCCCGCCGGCACCGGCTTCGGCAACCTGCCGTTCGTGGCGATCATGGTCGGTCTGACCGTCGCCGCGGTCGTGATCAACATCCTCCACCCGCTCCGCTGGTCGCTCGACGAGATCCGCTTCGCGATCGGCGGCCCGGTGGTGCTGGGCGGCCTCATCGCGCTCGGCGCGATCGGGCTCAACAAGGCCGGGGTGGGCCTGAGGGTCGCGTCGTTGACGATCACGCCGATCGAGATCGCGTCGACGATCGCGGCGCTGGGGATCGTCGCGTGGGTCGCGTTCGCCGGTGCCGCCAGGCTCGGCTTCGGGCCGTTCGCCCCGGCGCCGGCCGCCGACGAGCCGGCGGCGCTCCTGCCGCCGCCGGCGCCGCCACCGGCGATGGCCTGGCTCCGGCCCGGTGCGCTGCTCGGGCTTCCGGTGGCGTGGATGGCGGCGTGCCTGCTGGTCCTGCCCATCGTGATCTACGTCGTCTCGTACATCCCGTGGGCCGTCCTCGACAACCACGTGCTGATCCTGGGCTGGCCGGCGGGCCACACCGGCCAGTCCCTCACGGACCTGACCGGCGCGATGTACGCCTACCACAACGACCTGGGGACGCCGCATGCGGCCTCGTCACCGTGGTGGGCGTGGCTCTTCGATCTCAAGCCGGTCTGGTTCTATCAGGAGGGCCTGGCCGGGAACACGACCGCCTCGATCTACGACGCGGGCAACATCGTCATCTGGTGGCTCGGTTTGCCGGCGCTCGGCTTCGCCGCGTGGCAGGCGTACGCCCGGCGGAGCGTGCCCCTCGCGTTGATCACGATCGGGTTCGCGTTCCAGTGGGTCGCCTGGGCGCGGATCGACCGGGCGGCATTCCAGTACCACTACTACACGAGCCTGCCGTTCCTGATGCTCGCCCTCGCCTACTTCCTCGCGGAGCTCTGGCATGGGGCGTCGTGGCGGACCTGGCTGCTCGCCCGTCTCGCGGCCGCGGTCGCGGTCCTCGGCCCGGCGATCCTCTGGGTCCTCGACCGGCCGCTGTGCGGCTTCGTGAACGTCGAGAAGGCGAATCCGAACTCGCAGGCGTGCCCACCGATCATCCCGCAGTTCCTCCTGACGACCCAGACGGCGGCGCTGGCGGCGATCGTCGGCATCTCGGTGCTGGTGGTCATCCGGCTGTTCGGGCGACTCGGCGACGACAGCGCGGCGAGCGAACGCGAGGTCGTGATCGGCGACCGCTCGATCGGCGACTCGACGGTCACGCTGGCGTTGCTCGGCTTGACGGCGCTCGTCGCGATCGGCGCAAGCTGGTTCGTTCAGACGCAGATCGGTGATACGCCGCTGATCACCCTCAACCGCATCCCGGTCGAGCCCGTCGCCATCGTCCTCGCCCTGCCCGCGGTCGTGATCGCCGCCTTCGTCGCCACGGCGCGTGACGCCCGCCGGTTCGTCG
>DASXTH010000170.1:0-7519 GCA_036505555.1 Candidatus Limnocylindrales bacterium
GACGGAGCCACGATCCTCTACGACAACGGAGGGGCGACGCCGCTCGACGACTCAGGCTTCTCGCCAACGCAGGAGATCTGGAGCGTCTCAGCCTCGGGTGGCACGCCAGTACGCCTGACCAACAACGAGTTTGCGGACACCCAAGCAGATATCGCCGCTAACGGCACCGTCGCGTTCTGGCGTGAAGGCGTTATCTTCGCGATGGACAGCGACGGCAGCAACCAGCATCAACTGAAGAAGGTGCCCGTCGACGTTGGGTTCAACCCTCGCTGGTCACCGGACGGCCGACGACTGGCACTGCTGCAGTACGACCCGAGCCAACGAGCGACGTTCGAGGCGAGCCTCAACCTCCCGGCTGATCTACCACTCCTGAAGGTGATCGTCGTCGACGTCGGAAGCGGCGCTGTCAGGGAGGTCGGTCCGCGTGTACCGAGCGACATCAACCCGGTGTCGTGGATGCCGGACGGTTCGGCCCTCCTGGTCTATAGATACGACCAGCCCAGCTGACCTCGTTCCTGATGACGCTCCGCGGGTCGTCGGATCCGCGGAGCGTTGCCGTATCGCCTTGCGGCCTCGCTTCGCCGTCGTCAGTCGATGTGGCTATCTCAGTCGGGGAACGCCTCCGGGCCTCGCTCAGCGAGCTCGGAGGCCTCCTTCGCGTGGTCGTCCGATGGCAGCCAGCTATACGGGTACTTGCCGTCATCGAGGTCCATCGCCGCCTGCGTGACGCGCAGGGGATGAAAGGTGTCGACCATGACTGCGAGCTCCTCCGTCGCCTCCTTGCCGATCGACGCCTCGACCGTGCCCGGGTGCGGGCCGTGGGGGATCCCGGCGGGATGCAGCGTGAACGAAGCGATCTCGACCCCGCGCCGGCTCATGAAATTGCCGGCCACGTAATAGATGACCTCATCGGAGTTGATGTTCGAGTGGTTGTACGGCGCGGGGATGGCGAGGGGGTGGTAGTCGAACTTGCGCGGCACGAACGAGCACACGACGAAGTTCCGCGCCTGGAACGTCTGGTGCACCGGCGGCGGCTGGTGGACGCGGCCCGTGATCGGTTGGAAGTCGGCGATGTCGAAGCGGAATGGCCAGAGATAGCCATCCCAGCCGACCACGTCGAACGGGTGATGGCGGTAGTGGTAGGCCGTGATCCGGTCGCTCGAGCGGACGTCGATGACGTAGTCGCCCTCGTCGGTCCGCGGCGCCGCGAGCTCGGGCGCGTGGAGGTCGCGCTGGCTGTACGGCGAATGCTCGAGGAGCTGGCCGTAGTCGTTCCGATAGCGCTTGGGCGGCTCGATCTCCGACGGCGCCTCGAGGTAGAGGATCCGCTGGGCCGAGCCCTCGTCGGGGTCGAGGCGCCATGTCGTCCCGATCGGCAGGACGAGGTAGTCGCCGGGGCCATAGCGCAGGTCGCCGAAGATCGTCCGGCAGACCCCGGCCCCTTCGTGGACGAACAGCATCTCGTCGGCGATCCCGTTGCGGTAGAACCGGCCCTCCGGCTGCGCCGCCGCCGGCCGGACGATCCCGAAAACGACGTCATGGTTGAAGTAGAGCGGGATCCGGCCCGTCACGACGTCGCCCTTCGGCTCGATCGAGCCCGTCTTCGTCAGCCGATGGCGATGGAGGCCGTCGTCGGCGGCCTCGAGCCGGATCCGGGGACCCGCCTCGATCCTGTGCGTTCGCGTCGGCGGTGTCACGTGGTACAAGAGCGAGCTGCGCCCGGTAAACCCCTCGACCCCGAACAGCTCCTCGGCATAGAGGCTGCCGTCGGGCGCGCGGTGCTGGGTGTGGCGCTGGCGGGGGACGCTGCCGCGCTGGACGTAGTACATGGAGCGACTGGCCTCCTCGGGATGAGGAGGCCAGTCTAGTTGGCGAGTCGCCACGAGGCCCGTGTCGCGCAGGATCCGGTACGCAACGGCGTAGAGGACGTCACTGACCTGGTGCACCAGGACGGTGAATGCCTCCCGATCGCCGCGGCGGGCCCGCTCGACGAGGTCTCGGTCCACCCAGTCCCCTCAGGTGGCGTCGCAACCATCTGGCCGCGATCTCCCATCATGACGGGCCCTCAGGCGCGAAACGTTCAGTCGCCGATCGTCTGGCTCCGCCACTCCAACAGGACGACGTCGCGCCAGATCCCGTCGCGATCGCGGCCGACCCTTTGTTGGACGCCGATCCGGCGGAAGCCGGCCTTCTCGTGGAGCGCGAGGCTGGCGAGATTGTTCGCCTGGACGCCGGCGATCAGCGTCCAGATGCCGCTTGCCTCGGCCGCCGGGATCAGGGTTTCGAGGAGGGCGCTGCCGACGCCGCGCCCGCGCGCGGCCGCGTCGACATACACGCTCTCCCAGGCGACGCCCGCATACACATCGCGCGACGAGTAGCGGGCGACCGCGGTCCAGCCGACGACGCGACCCTCGAGGCGGGCGACGAACCGGCAATCGCGCCGGTGCGAGGCGGTCCAGGCTCGCCATTCGGGCGTCGTCGTCTCGAACGTCGCGGTCCCGTTCGCGATCCCCTGAGCGTAGATCTCGAGCACGGCCGAACCGTCGGCGTCGGTCATCGGCTCGATCGCGATCGGGTTCGACCCCGACAGTTCGGCCGTCACGTCAGCCGCTCCGGCCACGCGCGTCGACCGGCCACCGTTCGATCGATCCGTCCGGGCGCACGGCCACGACGTCATCGAACAGGTCGACGACCGGGCAGACGTGGTTGGGGACCACCGCGATGACCTCACCGAGGCGCGGCCGCGCCGCACCCGCCGGGGCCGGCACGACGCCGTGGTAGTCGTTCAACCGGTCGATCACGAGCCCCGGGTAGCCGACGATCGCCCCGAACCCGATCAACCAGTCCGCCCGGTCCTTGGTCAGCGCCTTCGCTCCCGCGTCCAGGACGACGCGGTCGTCGTGGACCGAGACGACGGTGCTCGCGACCGCGACCGCGCAGCCGTGGGCGGGCATCACGCCGAGCGCCCACTGCTGGCGGTCGCCGTAGACGTAGGTCCCGGCGCGGATCTCGGTGACCTCGCCGGTGGCGGCACTCAGCATCGTCGGCGTCGAGCCGGCGCTGATCACCTCGACGGCGAAACCCGCCTCGCGAAGCGCCAGCGCGGCCGCAGCGAGCGTCCGGACCTCGTCGGCGCCGGCGTCCGCCGCACCACCCATCCGATAACCGTGGCCGCCGTGACTGAAGATGCCGGCGACCTCCAGACCGGCCTCCCGCGCGGCGCGGGCGACCTCGACAGCGGCGTCCGGCGTCGCAACGCCGGTCCGATGCAGACCAGGATCGACCTCGACCACGACGGTCAGCGGGCGGCTGCTGCCGGCGACGGCCGCCGCGAGACGTGCGGCGCCCTCGGCCGACTCGATCCCGACCCCGAACCGGGCGGACGCCTCGTGTAACGCTCGGAGCCGGGCCGCCTTCGGGCCGTCGGCCCAGATCGGGTACGCCAGGAAGACGTCGTCGATCCCGGCGGCGACGAAGACCTCGGCCTCGCCGAGCGTTCCGACCGTGATCCCGCGGGCGCCGGCCTCGAGCTGCATCCGCGCCACGGCGACGCTCTTGTGCGTCTTGGCATGCGGCCGAAGCGCGATCCCCCGCCGGTCCATCTCGGTCTGGAGGCGCTCGATGTTCGCCGCGAGCCGGGCCAGGTCGACGACGAGGCGCGGCGTGTCGAGCCCGGGCGGCAGCGCCGGGAAGGTCAGCGCCGGACCGGCGGTGGCGTCGACCGTCACGCCTCGGGGCTCCCGTCGTCGCCTGGTCGCGGATCGGTCCAGCCCTGGCTCGTGATCGCGTACATCGCCGCGATCCCGGCGTAGAGGGCGAGCGCGAGCAGCGGCTGGACGAGGGAGACCGCTGTCGCGGCCGCGTAGATCGGCAGTCCGAGGGTTCCCCGCTTGAACTCGACTTGGGCGTGGGCGGCGTCGTAGCCCGTCTCGAGGAGCTCCGGGTGGTCGCGGAGGTGGCGCCAGAAGAAGCCCCAGGGCAGCGCCATGAACGTCGCCGTCAGACCGTAGGCCGCGGCCGCGACGTTCGCGTTCGGGCCCGGCTCCGCCACGTAGTCCGCGAGGAGCGCCGTCGGGAACGGCAGGGTCGCCACGCCGAGAAGTAGCGCCAGATTGAGCCAGTGCAAGCGCCCGTCGAACCGGGCGATTTTCGCGAGCATCGTGTGGTGGTTCAGCCAGACGATGCCAATCGTAAGGAACGCGGCGAGATAGGCGACGTATGACGGCCACTGCGCGAGGAGGGCGTCGAGGAGGCGGCCGCCTTCGGCGTCCGCGCCGGGGACCTTCAGCTCGAGGACGAGGAGCGTGATCGCGATCGCCATGACCCCGTCGCTGAACGCCTCGACGCGGTTCGTCGCCGAGAGCCGTCCGTGGCGGTGCTCGTCGTCGGCGGCGGTCCCGCCACGAGGCGCGTTTCGGTGCAGGCTCATCAGGGGTGGGCCACGACCGGCGTCCGCAACGATCCGATCCCCTCAACCCGGAGGACGACCTCGTCGCCCGGCTCGAGATAGCGACCGAGGGTCGCGTCGCGGACCTCGAGCAGGCAGCCGGTTCCGACGGTCCCCGAGCCGAGGAGGTCGCCCGGCCGGAGCCGCACATCGGCCGACGCCCGGGCGATCATCTCGCCGAACGAGAACTGGGCGTCCGACCAGCGGCCTCGCGATGTCTCGGTGCCGTTGACGGTCGCCGTCATCGTCAGGGCGGGCGCGGTCGTGCCGGCCGTCCGCGCCGGCTCCAGCTCCTCGGGCGTCACGAGCCATGGCCCGATCGTCGACGCGAAGTCCTTGCCTTTCGCGGGGCCGAGACGGACCGCGGTCTCCTCGCGCTGGAGATCGCGCGCCGACCAGTCGTTGAGGATCGTGTACCCGCCGATCGCCTCCTCGCCGCGCTCCGCCGGCAGGTCCACCGCGGGCGTGTCGACGAGAGCGGCCACCTCCAGCTCATAGTCCAGCTCCGAGGAAGCCGCCGGGCGCCAGACCGGCTCGTCCGGGCCGCGGATCTCGGACACGTTGCTGAAGTAGAAGACCGGGATCCGGTACCAGGCCTCGGGCACCTCGCCGCCGCGGCGCTCCCACATCGTCCGGACGTGGACCTCGAACGCGTAGAAGTCGCGGAAGCTCGGCGGCCGGAGGATCGGCGGCCCGAAGACGAGATCGGCCGGGTCGAGGAGCGCCTCATCGTCGGTCGGCTCGCCCTGAGCGGCGAAGCCCTCGACCAGCTCCGTCAGGGCCTCCACGCGAAGGCCTCGGGCCAGATGGTCGTCGAGGGTCGTGACGGGTTGCCGATGGAGCACCCGATCGTGGGCGAGGTTGCGATCGGCGGCGACCGCACGGCGACGGGCGATCTCGAGATCGATCCAGGCGACGGGGTCGGGCGAGCCGGGCGCCCGCGCCGGCGCACCGGCGAGTCGCCACGGCGCTCCGGCAGGCGAATGCCGCTCGCGGACGTGGGCGATCTTCATCGGGGGGCGCGAGGGGCCGCGATCATCGGCGCGAGTGTAGGGCCGATGCCGGCCGGAGACGAACTGCGGCGCCGGACCCCGGGACGATCCGCCTGAGGCACCCGATCGGCGACGGTGGGTGCGTCATTCGGGGGATGACGACACATGACTGGTGATGCAAGCCTGTGCCGACATGACCGACGAGCGGCCCCAGCCGGGATCCCCGCGCACGACCGGCGACCAGACACCCGCGTCAACGCTCCCCCCGGGCACCGTCGCGCGCGGAGATCGGCGCGACCGTCCCGTCGCGGGCGTCGCCGTCCTCGTCGCCCTCGTTCGCCTGATCGCCGTCGTGGCGATCGCCATCGGGGCCGCCGAGACGACCCTCGGCGTCGCCTCAGCCGAGCCGCGCGCGATCGTCCTCGGCGCGACCGCCGCCGTCTACGGGCTGTGGGTCGCGAGTCGCGTGGGTGGCCTGGGCGGTCCCCGCCGCGAGGCGACGATCACCCGGATCGCCACGACGACGCTGGCCTTGATCGGGCTTGCCTCGCTCCTGCAGCCAACGATCGCGGTGGCGATGGCGATCGCCTCGCTCCTCCCCGCGGTCATCGTCACGCCGATCGTGTCGAGCCGGATCGTCCTCCGACTGCTGATCCTCAGCGGCGTCACGGGTGCGTGGAGCGTGATCGCCGCGGCGATCGTCCCGCCCAGCGCACGGCTGCCCCTCGAGGCCCAGACCGCGATCGCCTTCATCACGCTGGTCCTCGCGTACGCGTTCCTGATCATCTTCCTCTGGGAGGTGAGCCGGCGGTTGAAGGATGCCGCGGACGATCTCCAGAGCGTCGTCACGATGTCGGCGGACCTGGCCGAGACGCTCGACCCGCGGCTCGTCGGCGACCGGATCGCCGTCCACATCGCCCGTGCCGTCGGTGCAGACGACTGCGCGCTGAGCTACTGGGACGAGCCGCGCGACCGGGTCGTCACCCTCGGCTATGAGCCGCCTGAGCGTCGCTCCGCCCTGAACGAGAGCTACTCCCTCGACGACTATCCGGCGACGCGCCGGGTTCTTGCCGAGCAGCGCCCGATCCTCATCGATATCGACGATCCCGCGGCGGACCCGGACGAGGTCAGCTACCTGGCGTCGATCGGCCACCGCTCGATGGCGATGATCCCGCTCGTCGCGGTCGGGCGGACCGTCGGCGTGATCGAGGTGACCTCGTCCCGGAAGGCGGCCTTCGACCAGCGCTCGGTCGAGCTCGCGACGATGCTCGCCGGCGAGGCCGCGATGGCCCTCGAGAACGCCCGCCTGTACGACCAGATCCGGCACCAGGCGCTCCACGACGGCCTGACCGGCCTCGCGAACCGGGTCCTGTTCCGCGACCGCGTCGAGCACGCCGTGGCCCGCAGTCAGCGGACCGGCAGCCAGGTCGCGGTCCTCTTCATCGACCTCGACGACTTCAAGATCCTCAACGACACCCACGGCCACGCCCGCGGCGACGAGGTCCTCGCGATCGCGGCGGATCGCGTCGTGGCGGCACTGCGGCCGTCCGACACGGCGGCCCGCCAGGGCGGCGACGAGTTCGCGGTCCTGGTCGAGGACATCGTCGACGAGACCGACGCGCTCGCCGTCGCGACACGGATCGCCGATGCGCTCCGCCAGCCGATTCCACTCGGGCAAATCGAGATCCGGACCGCGGCGAGCGTCGGCGTGGCGCTGGGCGGCGGCGAGGCCACGGCCGACGACCTGCTCCGGAACGCCGACGTGGCGATGTACGCGGCGAAGGGCTCGTCGCGCGGCGGCGCCGAGATCTTCCGCCCCGCGCTCCGCGACGGCGCCGCCGAGCGGGCGGAGCGTGCGCGCCGGCTCCGCGGCGTCGAGGAGCGCGGCGAGTTGCGGCTCGATTACCAGCCGATCGTCGATCTCACGACAAACAAGATCGAGGGCCTCGAGGCGCTCGTCCGCTGGCAGCCGCCCGACGGGCCCGTTCTGATGCCGTCGGACTGGATCGACCTCGCCGAGGAGAGCGGCGACATCGTTCCGATCGGTCGCTGGATCCTGCGCGAGGCCTGCCGTCAGGCG
>DASXTH010000171.1:0-9386 GCA_036505555.1 Candidatus Limnocylindrales bacterium
GGACGGGGCTCTCCACGTTCCAGGCCGTCCATCCGGACCGGTTCATCGACGTCGGGATCGCCGAGCAGCACTCCGTCGCCCTTGCTACCGGTCTGGCGATGGGCGGGATGCGCCCGGTGGTCGCGCTCTATTCCACGTTCCTTCAGCGCGCCTTCGACCAGACCGTCCACGACGTCTGCCAGAACGACCAGCCGGTGCTGATCGCGGTCGATCGGGCCGGGCTCGTCGGTGAGGACGGGACGAGCCACCAGGGAATGTTCACGCTGCCGGCGCAACGACAGCTCCCGAACCTCGTGATCGCAAGCCCGAAGGACGAGCAGGAGCTGCGGTCGCTCCTCGTGACGGCGCTGGGACAGGATCGGCCGTTCGCGCTGCACTACCCACGCGATCCCGGGTTCGGGCTCCCGCCGGTCGAGCCGACCGCGCTCGAAGTCGGGCGTGGTGAGGTCCTCCGGCAAGGTCACGACCTCCTCTTCGTCGGCTTCGGCCCGATCGTCGCCCGGGCCCTCGAGGCGGCCGAACAGCTGGCCGGCGAGGGCTGGTCGACGGCCGTGATCAACGCCCGCTTCGCGAGGCCGCTCGATCGGGAGCTGATCCTCACCGAGGCGCGCGGCAAGCGCCTGATCGTCACGTTCGAGGAGAGCGTCGTCACCGGCGGGTTCGGCAGTGGGGTCCTCGAGGCGGTCGAGGAAGCGCGCTTCAGCGATCCGGCGTTGCGCGACGTGCCGGTGCGGATCCTGGGCATTCCCGGCAACGCGTTCGTCGACCACGGTGCTGTCGCGGATCTGCGACGGGTGCTCCGACTCGATGCCGACGGGCTGGCCGCTCAGGTCCGAGAGACGGTGGCGTCGCTCGGGATCGCACCGCTCGACACGACCCCGCACGAGGCGGCGCCGATCGCCTGAGCTCGGCTAGCGGAGTGCCTCGCGGGTGCTCGGGAGAACGAGGCACGCGAACGTGATCCCCCAGAGGATCAGGCCGAAGCCGATGATCGGGTCCCAGCCCAGCCCGACGACGATGCCGCCGAGGATCACGAGCCCGACGACACTCAACCCGAGGCCGAGCCGCCAGCCCCAGCGCTTGAGGAGAAGGAGCCCGGCAGCGGCGAAGACGGCGAAAAACCCGTAGGCCGCGATCACCGTTCCAATCCCGCCGCCGGCCGCACGAACGTCCTGCGCAAGCGAACCGCCGTCATTCCCGGCGGCGCCGATCAACGTCCCGCCGGCGGCCATCCCCGATGCGCCGATCAGGAACAGGAGGCCGGCGGCGTAGATGAGCGTCAGGGGACGGCCGACCATGCCGCCATCGTAACCGCGCGCCTCCGCCGTGGTGAGTCGGCGCAAAGGCGGCTGTGCCACGATAGGTCGGTGAGCAACGCGACCGTCAAACGCGCCCGGCAGCGCCTCGACCAGCTCGTGGTCGAGCGAGGGCTGGCGGACAGCCGTGCCCGGGCCCAGGCGCTGATCCTGGCCGGCAAGGTCCGGACCGGCTCCGGCGATTCGGCGCGTCTCGATCGGAAGGCCGGCGACCTCGTCGACGCGGACCTCGCGGTCGAGCTCGTCGCGGCCGAGCCGTACGTCAGCCGCGGCGGCCACAAGCTCGCTGCCGCGCTAGATGCGTTCGCGATCGATCCGACCGGCCTCGTCTGCCTCGACGCGGGGGCGTCGACCGGCGGGTTCAGCGACGTCCTCCTCCAGCGCGGGGCGGCGCGCGTCCATGCCGTCGATGTGGGACGCGGCCAGCTCGCCGACCGGGTCGCGCGCGATCCGAGGGTCGTCGTCCACGACCGCCTCAACGCGCGGACGCTGACCGCCAAGACCCTCGGCGAGCCGATCGACCTCGCGGTGGTCGACGTGTCGTTCATCTCGCTCGAGCTCGTCCTCGGCCCGATCGTCTCCACCCTCCGACCACGCGGCGCGCCGATCGTCGCGCTCGTGAAGCCCCAGTTCGAGATCGGCAAGGGCGGGACCGATCACGGGGTCGTCCGCGACCCCGAGGCGCATCGGGCCGTGTTGCAACGGATCGTCGCCGCCGGCGCGGCCCTTCGACTGGGCACGCGCGCGGTGATCGCCTCGCCGATCCTCGGACCGGAGGGCAACCGCGAGTTCCTCATCCACCTCCAGGCGGGGCCGAGCTGCGCCGCGATCGACGAGGCCATCGACGACGCGCTCCGAGGCAGCCCGCCATGACGGTTCGCCGGATCGGGTTCGCCTACAACCCCACGAGCGACGCCGCCGTCGAGCTGCGCGAGCGCGCCGCCGGCTGGTGCCGGATGCACGGGATCGAGCACTGGGCGGCCCAGGCGCAGGACTATGACGGGCTCGTCGCCGAGCTGCCGTCGAGCGACGTCCTCGTCGTCCTCGGCGGGGATGGGACGCTCCTCCGCGCGGCGCGGGCGGTGATCGACGTCGATGTGCCCCTGCTCGGCGTGAACCTCGGGAAGATCGGCTTCCTCTCGAAGGTCGAAGCGATCGAGCTGGAAGCGGTGCTCGCAAAGCTCGTCGCCGGAGAGTTCACGATCGACGCCCGGATGGCGCTCGAGGGGCGGCTCCTGCCCGGCGGGCGGGAGGAGGAGGCGGTCGTCCATCACGCGCTGAACGACATCGTCGTGGCCCGCGGTGCCCTCGCCCGGGTCACCCGGCTCGACGTCGCGATCGGCCCGACCCACGTCGCCACGTTCATCGCCGACGGCCTCGTGGTCTCGAGCCCCACCGGCTCGACGGGCTACTCGTTCAGCGCGGGCGGCCCGATCGTCGCGCCCGACAGCCGGAACCTGATCGTGACCCCGATCGCCGCGTATCTCTCGGCGGTCCGCTCCGTCGTGGTCGGGCCGGACCAGGTGATCCGCTGCAGGATCGTCGACGCGGTCGAGGCGATCGTCTCGATCGACGGTCGCGAGGACGTCGCGGTCGCGATCGGCGATGTCGTGGAGGTGCGCGCCCTCGCCCGGCCGATCCGGCTCGTCGCACCGTCCGGGGCGCAGCCCTTCTGGGACCTGTTCCGCCGCAAGGTCGAGCTCCTTCCATCGTGAGCGGGGCGATCGCGTGGCGATGATCGATGAGCGCGAGCGGCCGACCGCCGCGGCTCCCGGGGAGCCCTCTGCGGACGGCCGGGAACCGGGCATCGGACGTCTCCTCGAGCTGACGGTCATCGACCTCGCGCTGATCGAGCGCCTCCGGCTCGAGCTCGCCCCGGGATTGAACGTGTTCACCGGGGAGACCGGGGCAGGAAAGAGCCTCCTGATCGACGCGCTGGGCCTGGCGATCGGCGCGCGCGCGGACACGACCCTCGTCCGGCACGGAGCCGAGGCCGCGCGCGTCACCGCGCTCTTCGACCGGCTCCCGGAGCCGTTGATCGCGGCTCGCGAGGTCTCGGTCGGCGGCCGGTCCACCGCCCGGCTCGACGACGAGCCGGTCACCGCCGCCAGGCTCGCCGACGTCACCGGTGCCGTCGTCGAGATCCACGGCCAGCACGACCAGCAGCGCCTTCTCGACGAGCGCTGGCAGCGCGACCTGCTCGACGCGTTCGGCGGTCACGAGACCATGCGAGCCGCCATCGCGGCAGCCGTCGATCGCTGGCGGGAGAACCGGACGCTGCTCGCCGCCCTCGAGCTCGACCCGCGGGAGCTGACCCGGCGGCTGGAGCTCGCCGAACACGAGTCCGTCGAGATCGCCGGCGCCGACCTCCAGCCGGGCGAAGCTGAGGAGATCAAGATGCGGCTCGATGCGGCGCAACACGGCGAGGCGATCGCCCGCGGCAGCGCGACGCTCGTCGATGCGCTCGCCGGCGAGGAACGCGGCGCACGCGACGTGGCCGCGGCCGCCCTCCACGAAGCCCGCACGCTGGCGCGCCTGGATCCGCGGTTCGGCGAGATCGCCGAGCGGCTCGGCGGCGTCGAGGCGGAGCTGGACGATCTCGCGTCCACGGTGCGCGAGCTGGCCGAAACGGTCGACCACGATCCCGCCGCGCTCGCCCGGCTGGCCGAGCGCCTCTCGACGATCTACGGTCTGGAGCGCCGGTTCGGGGACGACGAGGAGGCCGTCATCGCCCACGGCGAGCGCGCCGCGGCAGAGGCCGAGCGCCTCCGGGGGATCGACGACGAGCGGGCCGCCCGTCAGGCCGACGACGCCCGGCTCCTCGAACGCGTGGCGGCGGCCGCCTCGGACCTGTCGGCGGCGCGCGCGACGGCCGCGCGCTCTCTCGGCTCGGACGTCGGCCGCGTCCTGGCAGGCCTCGGCTTCGCGCTGGATGTGTTCGAGGTCGGGCTCGGGCGGCGGCCGGCCGGTCGCGACGAGCCCGCGGTCGAGGTGGACGGGGACGCCGTCGCGTTCGACGCGTCAGGGATCGACCAGGTCGTCTTCCGGATCGCCCCGAACGCGGGCGAGCCGGCGCGTGCCCTCGCGAAGATCGCCTCGGGTGGTGAGCTGAGTCGCGTCGCCCTCGCGATCAAGGAAGTCCTCGCGGAGGTCGACGACACGCCGACACTCGTGTTCGACGAGATCGACACCGGGATCGGCGGGCGGAGCGCCGATCCGGTCGGGCGGAGCCTGTGGCTGCTGGGTCGCCGGCACCAGGTCCTCTGCGTGACCCACCTGCCGCAGATCGCCGCGCACGCCGACGCCCACTTCCGGATCGCGAAACGCGAGCGCGACGGCCGGACCGTCACCGAGGTGGCGCTCCTCGATGGCGAGGCGCGGGTGGCGGAGCTGGGCGAGATGCTCGGCGGAAGCGACGGTGGCGAGGCCCCCGCGGCGTCGGCCGCTCGTTCGTCCGCCCGCGAGCTCCTCGACCGCGCCGACGCGTGGCGATCGCGCCTGGGCGCGACCGACTGAGGTGAGCGGCGCTCCGCCACTCGACCGGGCGATCGAGGATTACCTGACCTACCTTCGCGTCGAGCGCGGGCTCGCGCCCGCGACGATCCGTGCCTACCGTGCCGACCTGCTCGACTTCGCCGCGGGGGAGGGGGTTGCCGCCGAGTGGGGCGCGGGTCCCGAGCCGGCGCGGCGCCATCTCGCCGCGCGGACCCGCCGCGGGACGAAGCCACCGCGTGACCCCGGTCTTGCTCCCACCTCACTCCGCCGCCGCGCCGCGAGCATCCGCGGCTTCTACCGGTTCGCGTACGGCGACGGCCTGATCGGCAAGGACGTCGCCGCGCATCTGGACCTGCCGCGGCAGCCGCGCCTCCTGCCCGAGACCCTCACGGTCGCGGAAGTCGAGGCCCTCCTCGAGGCTGCGCCGGATCTGCGGGCTCGGGCGCTCCTCGAGCTCCTCTACGCCGCCGGTCTGCGGGTGAGCGAGGCGCTCGGGCTGGACCGCGAGGACCTCTCCACCGACGGCGGCTTCGTCCGCGTCATCGGCAAGGGCGACAAGGAGCGGCTCGTGCCGGTCGGCGACATCGCGCTCGACTGGCTGGCGCGCTGGCTCGCCGAAGCGCGGCCGGCGCTGCTGGGGCTCGCCCACGTCGAGCCGGTCCGCGGCGGACCCCTGTTCCTCGGCGACCGCGGTGGCCGACTCGCCCGCCAGCAGGCGTTCGCGATCGTGAAGTCCACGGCCCACACGGCCGGGCTTCCGGAGGCGGTCAGCCCGCACACGCTCCGCCACTCGTTCGCCACGCACCTGCTCGAGGGCGGGGCCGACCTGCGGATCGTCCAAGAGTTGCTCGGTCATGCGAGTATCTCCACGACCCAGCTCTATACGCACGTGACCGGCGAGCGGGTCCGCGAGGTCTATGCCAGGGCCCATCCCCGGGCCTGAGAGGGAGAGCGAACCGCCGATGGGCTACCTCGACAACCGTCTCGCCTCTGGCGAGCAACTCCTGCGTCGCGAGCACCAGCACTGGTTCGTGGTCGTCGCGGACGCGCGCTACGCGATCTTCGCCTGGATCGCCGCGATCGCCCTGCTCATCGTGTCCGGCTCGCTTCCGGATGCCCTGCGCTCGATCGCCGGCTGGCTCGTCGTGATCCTCGTCGTCGGCGGGCTTCTCTATCTGGGCTGGCAGATCCTGCGCTGGCAGAACGAGGAATTCGCGGTCACGACTCGGCGCGTCCTCCAGACCGAGGGCGTGTTCGACAAGCAGCTGATTGACAGCTCGCTGGAGAAGATCAACGACGCGATCCTGCGCGAGTCGATCTTCGCCCGGATCTTCGGCTTCGGGGACCTCGAGATCCTCACGGCGTCCGAGTCGGGGATCTCGCGCCTCCGGATGCTTCGTCAGGCCGACGACTTCAAGCGGGCGATGCTCGACGCGAAGCACGAGCTCGAGCTGGAGCTCTCGGGCGCGCGGCCGATGCCGGGCCCCGCGATCCGGACGGCGGGTCCGACAGCCGCGGCGCCCGCGCCCGCTCCGTCGGCGGCTCCCAGCGCCGCGGTCTCGGCCGACGACGTCACGCGAACCCTGTCGAGCCTCGCCGATCTGCGCGACCGGGGCGCGATCAGCCCCGAGGAGTACGAGGCGAAGAAGGCCGACCTGCTCCGCCGCCTGTAGCATTCCGCCAGCGGCGTCGGCCGCGCGTTCGGCGGCACCGCGAAGGGATCGAGCCTTGTTCGTTCAGCGACATCCTGTCGAAGCGCTCGCCCTGCTTACGTTCTTCCTGCTCTTCGCCTTTCCGATTCACGAGTTCGCGCACGCCCTCGCGGCGTACCGCCTTGGCGATTCGACGGCGAAGTTGTTCGGGAAGCTGACGCTCGACCCGATCGCCCACTTCGACCGAATCGGCGGGACGATGCTCGTCATCTCGGTCCTCGTCGCAGGCTTCCCCTTCGGATTTGCCCAGACGCCCGTCAACCCGCGGAACCTGCGAGGCCGGTACGGCGACGTGATCGTGTCCTTGGCAGGACCGCTGTCGAATCTGCTCATGGCGGCGGCCGTCGCCATCCCACTCCGGCTCCTGTTTCCGCTCACCGCGGGCGACCAGACCATCTACGTGACCGAGCCCGAGCTGGTCCTGAAGCTGATCGTTCAGTACAGCATCCTGCTCGGCCTGTTCAACCTGATCCCGGTCCCGCCGCTGGACGGTGGCGCGGTGCTCCTCTCGCTGCTGCCGCCGCGAATCGCGTGGCAAGTGCGGCCGTTCCTCGCGCAATACGGCCTCTTCATCCTCATTCTGTTGATCTTTCCGATCGCGGGCGAGTCGGTCGTCGCAAAATTGCTGAGCCCGATCGTGGACGTGGTCTATGACGTCCTCGTCGGCTGACGCGGCCCGCACTCGCCACATCCTGTGATCGAGGTCGGTTCCGGTTCTCTGGTTGATGGACGTCCTTCGGCCCCCGCCGTCGTGTTCGGCGAGGGTCGCCGGCCCGAGTCCGCCACCCAGGTCCGGATCGAGTCCTTCGACGGCCCGCTCGCGCTCCTGCTCGCGCTGATCGAGGCGCGCCAGCTCGACGTCGTCACCGTGCCCCTCGGCGCGCTCGCCGGTGCGTACCTGGATGCGCTCGCGGACCTGGAGACCGACCGGCTGGGAAACATCAGCGCCTTCGTCGTGGTCGCGAGCCAGCTCATCCTCATCAAGAGCCGAGCGATCCTGCCGCGGCGCGTCGTCGAGGCGCCGGGCGCTCTGCCCGAGGAGGAGTCCGATCCCGAGGCAGAGCTCCGCGCCCGGTTGCTCCTCTACCGCGCCCACCGCGACGCGGGCCGGCGACTCCAGGACGAGGCGATCCTCCGGGTCGGGCTGTTCCGGCGCGAGCCGGCCGTCGCGCGGGCCTCCGGCCACGCCGGCGCGCATCCGCCCGAAGGCCCGCCGCTCGACCCCGTCGAGCTCATCCGAGCCCTCGATCGCCTGTCGCAGATCGCGCCGCCGCCCGACGCGATCCCCGAAGCCGTCGCCCGGACGATCACGCTGACGGAGCGGGCCGAGATCATCCGCGCCGCGATCCGCGGCGCCGGGGCGGTCGTTCTGCAGGAGCTGCTTGCCGGCGTCCGGGATCGGGTCGTCGTCGCTGTCACGTTCCTCGCCATGCTCGAGCTGATGAAGCGGCGGGAGATCATCGTCACGCAGGACGAGCCGTGGGGTCCGATCGTCGCCCGAGCGACGACGGCCGAGGAGCGGGGCGTGGCGGGCGTCGCGGACGGCGCCGCGGCTGACGAGCCCCTCGATGAGACCCTGGAGTCCTTCGCGTGATCGAGGAGCAGGAAGCAGCCGTCGCGGCCGAGCCCGGTTCGCCCGAGCCTGCGGCGCGCGAGCCCGCGTCGCCCGAGCCCGCCGCTCCGCCGGAACTGACCGAGGCCCAGCTCGAGGCCCTCCTCTTCGTCGCCGAGCGCCCGCTGACCCGGCGCGAGATCGGGACGATCGCCGGCGTCGACCGGGCGACCGTCGACGTCCGCCTCGGCGACCTGGAGGTCTCGCTCGTCGATCGCGGGATCCGACTCGTCCTGTCGGGCGACCGGGTCGAGCTCGTCACCGCGCCGGACGCGGGTGCCCTGATCGCCCGCTACGTCGGCGCCGACGCGATCCGGCTTTCCCCGGCCTCTCTCGAGACCCTCGCGATCGTCGCCTACCGCCAGCCCGTCACGAAGTCGGCCGTGGAGCGGATCCGCGGCGTCGACTCGGATTACACGATCCGGACGCTGCTCCATCGGCGGCTCGTCGTCGAGCTCGGCCGCTCGGAGGCGCCCGGCCGGCCGTTCCTGTACGGCACCAGCTTCGAGTTCCTCGAGCGTTTCGGGCTGACGAGCCTCGACGAGCTACCGCCGCTCGAGGTCGACATCGCCGCCCGTCTGATCGCGGACGAAGAGATCGCCGATCGGAATGCTGCGTTGGGGCCGCCGGTCGACGTCGAGATCGAGCGCGTCGATGAGATGGCCGCGCCTGCGTCCGAGCCGGGCGCCTGATGCCCGAGGAGCGGCTCCAAAAGGTCCTGGCGGCGGCCGGCGTCGCGTCCCGCCGAGCGAGCGAGGGGCTGATCGCGGCCGGCCGGGTCAAGGTCGACGGCCGCCGTGCGACGATCGGCCAGGTCGTCGATCCCGACAAGGTGAAGATCGAGGTCGACGGGTTCCCGATCGGCAACGCGGCGCGGACGACGTACCTGCTCCTCCACAAGCCCGCCGGGGTGACCTCGACGACCCAGGACCGCCACGCGGCCACGACCGTCCTCGACCTCGTCCCGACCGCGCTCGTGCCGGATCACACGCGGCTGTATCCGGTCGGGCGGCTCGACCAGGACAGCGAGGGCCTCCTGATCCTCACGAACGACGGCGCATGGTCCGAGAAGATGCTTCACCCGCGGTTCGGGGTCGAGCGCGAATATGCGCTGGCGGTGCGCGGGGAGCTCACCTGGGAGCAGGTTGGCGCCCTGGAGCGTGGGATCGAGCTCGAGGAGGGCGTCGCGACGGTCCAGCACCTGCGGTCGATGACGTCGATCGAGATCGACCGGCTCGAGGAGCTGCTCGT
>DASXTH010000172.1:0-6021 GCA_036505555.1 Candidatus Limnocylindrales bacterium
GGCCTGACCGGCTGGGTGGTCGCGAACGGTGAGGGCGTCCTCGCCAACGACGCGCTGACCGACCCCCGCGCGGTCCAGATCCCGGGCACGCCGCCCGAGCCCGAGGCGATGATCGTGGTCCCGGTGCGCGTCGGCGGCGAGGTGGTCGGAACGCTGAACGTCGCCCGGATGGGCGGCGAGGAGGCGCACTTCAGCCAGACCGAGTTCGAGCTCGTCCAGCTGTTCGCCGGCCAGGCGTCCCTCGCCCTCGAGAACGCCGAGGTCCACGGCGCCGTGACGGTCCGCGCCGAGCACGACGCGCTGACGGGGCTCCGAAACCACGGCTCGTTCCAGCGCGAGCTCGGGGCCGCGACCGCATCGGCCGAGGGGGCCCCATTCGCCCTCCTCATGCTCGATCTCGACTCGTTCAAGGGGTTCAACGACACCTGCGGCCACCCGGCGGGCGACGCGCTCCTCGCCGGCGTCGGCGACGCGATGCGGACGGCAACGCGGACCGGCGACGCGCTCTACCGCTACGGCGGCGACGAGTTCGCCGTGATCCTGCCGGGCGCCACGCGGATCGAGGCGTTCGAGATCGTCGAGCGGATTCGGCGCGGCGTCGCCGCCCTGCCCTCCCCGACCGGTCCGCGGGTCACGGTCTCCGCCGGCGTCGCCTGCTATCCCGACGACGGCCAGACCAAGGACGAGCTCGTCGCGGCGGCCGACCAGTCGCTGTACCTCGCGAAGCCGTCATCGCGCTCGGACGACACCGAGGTCGCGCGCCGCGATCCGTACCTCGCGGCGCTCGACGAGACCGCGATCGCGTTGATGAACCGCCACGATCCCGAGGACCTGCTCGCGACGATCATCAACCGTGCCGCGGCGCTCCTCGGCACGCCGCACGGCTTCATCTACCTCGTCGAGCCCGATGGCGCGTCGCTCGTGGTCCGCCACGGGATCGGGATCTTCTGCGACTACCTCGACTACCGGATGCCGGTTGACAGCGGACTTTCAGGTCTCGTCTATCGCGAGGGGCGGCCCGTCGCGGTCGACGACTACGACGCCTGGACGGATCGCGCCGCGGACATGCCGACGCTCGTGTTCGGTGCTGTCGTCGGCGTCCCGCTGACCTCCGGTGGGCGCGTCGTCGGGGTCATCGGGCTCGCCTCGGGGAGCTACGAGCGGACGTTTGGGACCCGCGAGATCGCGGCCTTGAGCCGATTCGCCCAGCTCGCGTCGATCGCCCTCGACAACGCCCATCTGTTCGAGGCCGCGCAGCGCGGCGCGCTCTACGACCCGATCACGGGCCTCCCGAACCGCGATCTCCTCACCGACCGGGTCGCCCACTCGCTCGCCTGGTCGCGGGATGGCGACAAGGAGCCGATCGCGCTCATCCTGCTCGACCTGGACCGGTTCAAGGTGATCAACGAGAGCCTCGGCCACGCGGTCGGAGACTCGCTCCTCGTCGCGGTCGGCGAGCGCCTCCAGCGCTGTCTGCGACCCGGCGACACCGTCGCCCGGTTCGGCGGCGACGAGTTCGGGATCATCCTCGACGGGATCGGCGGCGTCGACGACGCGCGCCGGACCGGCGATCGGATCCTCGCCGAGCTGCGCGAGCCGTTCGCCCTCGGGAACCGCGACTGGTACGTCAACGCCAGCCTCGGGATCGCGATGGCGTGGCCCGGTCTCGGAACGCCTGGTGACGCGTTCCGCGAGGCCGAGGTCGCGCTCGTCCGGGCGAAGGCGTCGCCGGGGCCGCGCTACGTCCTCTTCGAGCCGGAGATGAGCGAAGCGACCCTCAAGCGGGTGGAGCTGGAGAACGACCTCCGCCGGGCGCTCGACCGCGACGAGCTCCGCCTGCACTACCAGCCGCTCGTCGATCTCGCCACCGACCGGATCGTCGGCCTCGAGGCGCTCGTCCGCTGGGAGCACCCGACGCGCGGCCTCGTTCCGCCCCTGTCGTTCATCCCCGTCGCCGAGGAGACGGGCCTGATCGTCCCGATCGGGCGCTGGGTGCTGGAAACCGCCTGCCGCCAGGCGCGCCGCTGGCTCGACGCGATGCCCGAATCGCCGCTGGTCATGAGCGTGAACCTGTCGGCGCGCCAGTTTGGCCAGCCGGATCTCGTCGACGACATCCGGGCGACCCTCGCGGCAAGTGGCCTGCCGCCGGACCGGCTCGAGCTCGAGATCACCGAGTCCGTCCTGCTCGACGAGGGCGAGGAGAGCGCGACCGCGTTGCGCGCGATCCGGGACCTCGGCGTGGGGCTCGTGCTCGACGACTTCGGGACGGGCTACTCGTCGCTGTCATACCTGCGCCGGCTGCCCCTCGACACGATCAAGATCGACCGCTCGTTCGTCGCCGGCATCGACGACGACAACTCGAACCTGCCGATCGTCCGGGCGGTCATCGCCCTCGCCCACGCCCTCGGGATCGAGGTCGTCGCGGAGGGGATCGAGACGGTCGGGCAGCTCGAGCGGCTCCGCGAGCTCGTGTGCGACCGCGGCCAGGGCGATTACTACGCCCGGCCGCAGCCGCCCGAGGCGCTCGAGCGACTGCTCGCCGGCGGGATCGCGCCGGGGGCGTAGCCAGGCGGCCCCTCGGCCGATGGCCGCGGCCGTGCCGCGCGCGTGCCGCGCGCCCAACGCCCTTCACCCCTTTCGCCTCTTCGCCCTCGCCCCTTCCCAACAGCATCAGGCCAACGATTCACCGGAGGACTCTTCGGCGTGGCTCCAGTCGTTCCTCGGCCACGATTCCAGCCTCCGTTTGCCGCCGAAGGCTAACTGCCGGCCTCGTCGACTTGAAAGCGAGGCGCAACCCGCCCAATGACGCGCCGAACAGTCCAGGGGTGCGTATTTGGCTAGATATCGCGCCCGGAGCGGCTACGTGCGGAACGCGGCGTGTGGAAGGCGTACCGAGCGCCCGCGTTCGCCGGGCCGCGGGCCGGTGCCGAGTCCGCAGAGCCGCGCGGGGTCCGGAGCCCGGAACCGACTAGCGGCGCGACCCCATCAGCCGCAGCAGGAACAGGAACAGGTTCACGAAGTTGATATACAGGTGGATCGCGCCGAGGACCGATGCCTTCTCGACCGAGCCGAGCGCCGCCGCGTAATCGCCGTACGAGATCCGCTGGACGTCATATGCCGTGTAGACGGTGAAGATGACGACGCCGATCAGGGCGATCGCCCAGCCGAGCGGGCTGCTGCCCAGCACGATGTTCACGATCGAGGCCACGAGCAGCCCGATCATGCCCATGAACAGGAACCCGCCAAGGTTCGTGAGGCTGCGCTTGGTCGTCGCGCCGTAGATCGCAGCCGCCCCGAACATGGCCGACGCCGCGAGGAAGGCGGTGATGACCGACTGGACCTTGTACAGCGAGACGATCACGCCGACCGTGATGCCCATCGTCGCCGCGAACAGGAAGAACAGCCCGAGCCCGAGCGTCGCCGTCATCCGCGGCAGCAGGGCCTGGATCCCGATCGACAGGCCGAGCTGGCCGAAGACGATCAGGAGCCAGAAGGGCGCCACGGCGCGGATCACGCCCGGCTGGCCCTGGACGACGGCGGCAACGCCCGCGGTCATCAGCAGTCCCGCAAACATCCAGCCGAATGCCTGGCTGAGGAACTGCGTCGCGAGCTCCGTGGTCGGCCGAACCCCGAGCTGCGACGGAAGGGTCGGGTGCTGGTTCATCGTTCGCTCCTCGTGACGGGTCGTGATCGTCGATCCGGTCGTGATGGTGGCGCCGACCGCGCCTCCGCCTGCTCGGCGGCCCGTGCGAGCACCCAGAGCAGATCGGCGAGGCGGTTCAGGTACGGTAACAAATGAGGACCCGGAATCAATCCATCCGAACCGAGCGTCACCGCCCTTCGTTCGGCCCGCCGGACGATCGTCCGAGCGACCTCGAGCGCGGCGCTGACGACCGTTTCGCCCGGGACGACGAACTCGGTCGGCATCTTGACACCGCTCTCCACGGCCCGCAGCAACGATTCGAGGTCGTCGACCATCGCGGCCGACACCCGGCTGACGCCCTCGACCTGCCGATCCCACGCGGCCGGCTGGGTGGCGAGCTCGGCGGCGGCCACGAACAGCTCACGCTGGATGCGGAGGAGGATCCCGCCGAGGTCGCCGGCCGCGATCGCGATCGGGCCATCGTCGCGGCGGCCCAACTCCGCCCGAGCCAATCCCAGCGCCGCGACAGCCTCGTCGATCGTGCCGTATGCCTCGGTCCGCAGGTCGTCCTTGGCGATCCGCTCCCCGCCGAACAGCAGCCCGGTCGTGCCGTCGTCACCGCGGCGCGTCGCCACGGCGGAATCGAACGGCGTCTCGAGCATGTCGGGTTCAGGCACGGCGGGTTCGGTCACCGGGGCTCAGCCGAGGGTCGGCCCGATCACCACATCAGGCCGGCGTCGCGCGGGTCCCAGCGCTCGGCCAGCAGGGTCACCTTCACGTCATGCTCGACGACCGATTCCGCCTGGTCCTTGACCTGCTGGATCATCGAGCCCGCGTAGGGGCAGAACGGCGTCGTGAGGATCATCTTGATCTCGGTGGAATCGGGGCCGAGGATGATCTGCTTGATGAGCGCGAGCTCGACGACGTTCATCCCGATCTCGGGGTCGACGACCGCGCGCAGGGCATCCAGGATCGCGAGCTCGGTCGCCCGGCGCTGCGGGTCGAACGGGGCCTCGGCGGGCACGCCGGGGGCGGCGGCTGGCGTCGCGTTGGGATCGGTCGTCGTGTCGGTCATCGGGCCGATCCTATCACTGGCCTCGATTCGACCCGGTCAGGAGGACTTGATCACGATCCCCGGGCGGCGGTACTGCTCGGGCAGGCCGTCGGCCTCCGACGCGTCGTAGCCCGGACCCGCGAGCGAGCCGTCGGGCTCGAAGAAGTCGGCGTAGCGGTCGCGGTGATCGGCGGCGTACGTGTACGCCGCGGCAATCCCGACCCGCTTCAGCTCCGGATGGTCCTTGATCAGCCGCGGCAGGTCGTAGCCGTTGCTCCGCAGCTCGAGGAGCTGCCGGACGGTGAGCCGCGAGCCGTAGCAGAATGGCTCGCCGTTCATCACGAGCGGGTCGACCTGGACCCACTTGATCGTCATCGAATCAGGCGCCCTTGTAGATCGCGGCGAGCAGGCGGTTGCGCTTGCGGGCGTCGCCGGCGATCCGGCCGTGCCAGCGGAAGCGCTCGTTCATCGCATCGACGGCCGCGTCCACCTGCGCCATCTCGGCGATCGGCAGGATCGCGCCGATGGCCGCGCGGACGCCATCCGCGAGCGTGATGAGGTCCTGCATCGGGACCTTCCGGCGGCGATAGGCGGGCGGCACCGCTTCGGCGAACGTCCGCGCCGGGGTCGCGTCGCCGGCGGCAAGGGCGTCGACGACCTGGTCGACGAGGACGCCCGCGTCGCGCAGGAGCCGACGCGTGGCGAGCTCGTCATACCGGTCGCGGAACGCGGGATCGTGGTCGATCGCGATCTCGAGGGCCCGCGCGGCGAGGCGCTCGCGGGCGGCACGGACGCGCGCGGCGTTGGGCGGCAGCTCGGACGTTCGATCGATCGGCGGGAGGCCGAGTGAGGGATGGGCCACGATCGGCAGTCTAGCGTGGGACATCGGCGGCCGCCCAGCCGATAGGATGGCCCCCATGACGCACCCGACGCCGCAGCCCGGCGAACAGCGCCCGGTCCTCGACCGTCCGCCGAGCGACCGGTACGGCCCAGCGCCGGACGAGGCCGCGGCCGGGCGGACCCGCACCGAATCGATCCTCGTAGCGGTGGCGCTGATTCTGGGCGGCGGCATCACCTTCGTCGTCCTCGGCGCGATCCTGCTGGTCACGGGCGGCCTCATCGTGGCGGCGGCGTTCCTCGGCTGGCTGACCGGTCGGCTCGTGTCGCCACCCGCCGGCGCCACCGTTGTCGCCGTCGTGGCGATCGTCGTCGGCTTCCTCGGGATCTGGCTCTTCGGCCGGTTCGAGGGCGGCGTGCTCGATCCGATCACCTACCTGCTCGAGGTCGAAGGCCCGGTCGTCGTGGCGCTGTGCCTGCTCGCCGG
>DASXTH010000173.1:0-6583 GCA_036505555.1 Candidatus Limnocylindrales bacterium
TCGACGAGCGCCGGCCGCCGCCCCAGAACGTGAACCGCAGGAAGAAGTCCGCGAGGAGGGCGATCGACCCGACGAGGACGCCGACGATCAGGGCGAACCGGATGTCGAAGTTCCGCACGTGCGAGAGCTCGTGGCCCATGACGCCCTGGAGCTCCTCGCGGTCGAGCTTCTCGAGGAGCCCGGTCGTGATCGCGACCGAGGCGTGCTTCGGGTCGCGGCCGGTCGCGAAGGCGTTCGGCGCCGTGTCGTCGATCACGTAGACCTTTGGCATCGGGACGTTGGCAGCGATCGCCATCTCGCGGACGACGTTCAGGAGCTGCGGCGCCGAGGCCTCGTCGACCTCCTTCGCACCGGAGACCGACAGGACGAGCGAATCGCCGCCGAAGTACGAGCCGGCCGCGATCACCGTCCCGAGGAGGATCGCAACGCCGGTGACCCCGAGCGCGCCGCTGCTGCTGCCGGTGATCGCGTAGCCGATGGCGAACCCGAGCGCGCCGAACAGGACGATCACGAAGAGGACGAGCAGGAACGAGTTCCGCTTGTTCTCCCCGATCTGGTTGTAGAAGGTCTCGGCCATCGTGCGTCCGGTCGCCGGGCGAGGGGCTCGGCGGCGGTCGACCTAGGAGAGGTTCAGGTCGACGGTCGGGACCGTGTTCGCCTCGGGCTCCGCGTCGAAGAACTCGCGCTTCGTGAACCCGAACATCCCGGCCAGGAGGACCGCCGGGAAGACCTGGATCGCGGTGTTGTAGTCGAGGACGCTCGCGTTGTAGTGCTGGCGGCTGAACGCGATCTGGTTCTCGGTGGTCGTCAGCTGCTCCTGCAGCTCGAGGACGTTCTGGTTCGCCTTCAGCTCGGGGTAGTTCTCGACGACGGCGAACAGCGAACGGAGGGTCCCCGTCAGCATGTTCTCGGCCTGGGCCTGCTGCGCGGGACCCTGGGCGCCGGCGGCGACGGCGGCTGCGCGGGCGTTCGTGACGTCGGTCAGGACCTTCTGCTCGAAGCCCATGTAGCCCTTGACCGCGTTCACGAGGTTCGGGATCAGGTCGTGTCGACGCTTGAGCTGGACCTGGATCTGGGCCAGCGCCTCGTCGATCCGGTTGCGACGGCCGATCAGGCCGTTGTAGATCCCGACGACGACGAGCACCACGACCACGACGATCGCGATGACGATGATCAACCCTGGGTTCATGCAGCTCCTCCGGAGCAGGTGAAGGCGACCTCAGCCCCCGTTGGCTGGAGTCTATCAGTCGGACCTGTCCGGTTCGCCGGGTCATCTACCCCGACACGACGGGGCGCTCGGCCGTCAGCGCGAGCCGTTGGCCGGTCTGTCGGGGCCGCGGGCCCTCCGCTGCGCTGGGAGCTCCGGGCGGCCGCGACCGGGGTGTCGCGCCTGGGGGATCGCCGCGTCGCCCTTGCGCCCGGCTCCGTGCTCGGGCCGATGGCGCCGCTTCGTCGTCACCGACCGCGGATCCTGCGCGAGCCGGGCGTCGCTCGGCACCCGGTCCGGGTTCGGCCCGGCCATCAGTTGATCACCAGGTAGCCGACATACGTCGTCGCCGAGACGGTCTTGTTCAGGTAGATCGTGAACTTGCCCGATCCCGCCACGACGGACTGGACGAAGACGCCCGCCCGGTTCGTCGCCGGCGTCGCGATGACGTAGCTCGAGGTCGTGACGCCGGCCAGCGTGACCACCCGGCTGGAATGGCCGCCACTGACATACGTCTTGCCGGCCCGGCTGAACCGGACCTTGCCGCTGACGTAGAGGGCGGTTCCGGTCGCCGCCTTCGCATAGACGCCGTATCCGCTGTCCGAGTAGCCGAAGACACCGGTGTGGGCCGGCGCGTTCGGTACGCTCGCGCCGGAGAACCCGTAGACACCCGTGCCGGAGGCATCACTCGCCCCGAACATGCCCCAGCCGCCGAAGCCCCAGACACCGGTGTCGCCTTCGCCGTACACGCCGGTCGAGAAGCCGTCCGTGACGGTCCCGCCCTGGCCCCAGACGCCCGTCGGGTTCGCACCATCGGCTTCGCCGTACGAGCCCGTCGGCAGGGTGTACGTCACCGGAACGGGCTCAGGCGGATCCCCGTACGCGCCGGTGAAGGCCTGGACCCCGATGAAACCGGTGGAGGTCCCTTGGCCGAGAACGCCCCGCTCCCCGAATCCGTAGATGCCCATGCTGTTGGGCGGCGTCGGATGATTCAAGCCCGCCGTTCCGGTGACCCCGGGCCCGGTCCCGACGCTCTGGCCGAGGATCGCTCCGCCGCTCGCGTGGCCGACCCCGTAGACGCCCACGTTGCCCGTGCTCTCGGCGTAGATGGTCGGATACGCGGTGCTGGCGGCTTTCACCGCCCAGCCGCTGTCGTTGGTGCTCGCCACGTCGAGGGCGGCACCGGCCGCATCGGATGTGAGCCCGGTCGGGGCTGACGCGGCGTTGGGTTGACCGAGGATGACGTCCCCGTCCACACCCGCGCGGACAGTCGCCGGCCGACCGAGCGCCTGGGCGATCAACGCCACCAACCCGGTCGCGCCGAGGCCGATGAACCGCCTCCGCGACTGACGCTCTGGAATGGTCGTCGTCATGTGCTCGCCCTCCAACGCTCCCTCCGGCGCCCGGACCGTAGCGCGGGGCCGTCATCGGCGCGTCGTGGCGTTCACCCCGCGCGACGGCGTCGGGTACGGAGCCTGGTGGTGGTGGGCGGTACTGGGCTCGAACCAGTGACCTTCTCGGTGTAAACGAGATGCTCTGACCAACTGAGCTAACCGCCCGCGGCGCAGCGTACCGCGTCGCCCGCGTCGAGCGCGAGCGGACAAGAAGCGACCGCCGGCGGGCCGGCGGTCGGACGATCACTGAGAGGTTGGTGCCCAGGCCGGGACTTGAACCCGGATGAGTTGCCTCATACGCCCCTCAAACGTACGCGTATACCAATTCCGCCACCTGGGCAGGTGTGCCGTTCGTCGCGGGTCGAGAGGGAGGAGGTGGTACCGAGGAAGGGACTTGAACCCATACGCCCTTGCGGGCACTAGCTCCTGAAGCTAGCGCGTCTGCCAATTTCGCCACCTCGGCGTCGACCCGCCGACCGGCGCGCCCGAAGACTTACCGGTCGTCAGCGAGGCGCCATGTTAGCACATCACCGAATCGCTCCGACCCGTCCGAGACCTCCCGAATCGCCGGTCCGTCGACCCGCTCGCCGAGCACGACGACGTCGTCCGGCCAGGCCAGCGGCAGCACGTACGTCCCGCCCGCGAGACGCTTCTGGAGGGCGGCGTAGGCGGCGATTCGGGCCGCATCGGAGGCCGGTTTGCGGGCCGCCTCGAGCAGGTCGTCGAGGAGCGGATCCTGGAGCCCGATGACGTTCGCGCCACCGGTCCGGACCTGGCTCGAGGCGAGGAGCGGATAGAGATCAGGGTCGTGCCCGATCGCGATGTCGACGACCGCAGCTTCGAAGTCACCCGTCCGGAGATGGTCGGTCGCGATTGCTGACGGGTCCTCCTCGACGACCGTCACGGCGAACCCGAGCATCCGCCAGTCCGAGGCGACCTGGCTGCCGGTCGCGTAGAGAATCGGGTTCGAAGTCCGCGACGGGACGAGGAGCTCGAGCGTTCGCGGCTCCTTCGCGGCGCCGTGGTGCCAGCCATCGGCCGCCTTCTTCCAGCCCGCGGCGACGAGCGACTTCGCGGCCGCCTTCAGGTTGCGCCCGACCGGCGGCGTCGACGCGGGATCGAACGCCCACGACGACGGCGGGACCAGCCCATCGGCCTCATGGGCGGCACCCCCGAAGACGACGCCGACGATCCGCGTCCGGTCGATCGCCTCGAGCAGGGCGAGTCGGCTGCGCGGATCGGCGAAGGCGTCCTCCGTCGGGCGGAGGTTGAGGACGACGGCGGCGAGGGTCGTCGTCGGATTGCGGATCGCCCGCACGGACGGCGTTCGGGCGAGGGCCGCAGCGGCGGCAGGATCGAGGCCGGACGCAGCGTCCAGCTCCCCCGCCCGGAAGGCCGATGTGAGGTCGTCGGCACGATCGAAGAACCGGAATTCGAGCCGGGTCAGACCCGCCGGACGGTCGGTCGGCCGCACTGTCGGCTTCGCCGTCGCGAGCGGGTCGGCCGAGGGCGGCGGCGTCCGGCCGCCATCGGTCGGGCTCGAGACGGCCGCCGCCGGCTCGAGCACGGCGTGGTCACGGTCGAGCTCGACGATCGCGTATGCGCCGGATCCCGTCGGCTCCTTCCCGAAGTCGGCAGCCGCCATGTCCGCCGGCGCCACGTCCGCGAGGAGGTGCCGCGGCACGATCGGCTGGACGGCGAGATCGAGGAAGCCGCCGATCGGTGTCGCCAGCTCGAACCGGACGGTGGTCGCGCCGACCGCCGTGACCGTGACGCCCGCCCAGGATCCGGCGCCGGGGCCGCGATAGGTCGGGTCCTGGAGTGTCTGGATCGTGAAGACGACGTCGTCGGCCGTCACGGGCTCGCCGTCCTGCCAATGCCGGTCCGGGTTGAGCTCGAACGTCCAGGTCGCGCCCTTGGCAGAGGCCGTCCACGACCGCGCGAGCGCCGGGATCGCCTGGCCCTCGGCGTTGCGGGCAACGAGGCCCTCGAACACGAGGGCAACCAGATCGCGATCCGCCTGGGTCCGGGCCGCGAGCGGATTGACGTTCGTCGGGCGGGAGAGGACGCCTTCGCGATACGGCTCCGGGGCACCGGCCGCGGCACCCCGCCCGCTCGACGGCACGAGGGCCGAACCAGATGGTCTCGGACCGAGGGCCGGCCCGCCGATCGCGAATGCCGCGATCGCGAGGACGAGCACGAGGCCGGCGATGACGACGCGGTCGATGCGGTTCATCGGGGGAGCGACGGGTCGGTGGCGGGTGGCGCCCCCGGCGCCGCGACGGACCCGAGTCGGATCAGATCCGCTCGACGAGATACGAGCCGAGCGAGAACGCGACGAAGAGCCCGAGCAGGATGATCGTGAACTGCCAGAGCCGCCGCTCGATGCCACGTCGGCTGCGGTAGACCGCCGAGTCGCCACCGAACGTGCCGGACAACCCCGTGCCCCGGGCCTGGAGGAGGATCGCGGCGATCAGGGCGATGCTGACGATGACCTGGCCGACGGCCAGGGCAGGATTGTTCACTGGGGACGACCTCCGGTGGGAACGGCGTCGGATGATAGCACGGGGTCGGACGGGCTCCCCGTGGGCGGGTCGAGCAAGGAGCGGCCGGTCATCCCGTCCCAGCGGGGCAGGCCCGCCAGCTCCAGCAGGGTCGGGGCCACATCCGCGAGCACGCCGTCGTGGACGGTCCTGCCGACGACGGCACGGCCACGCAGGAGGAACGGGACCGGGTTGAGCGAGTGGGCCGTGACCGGGTTGCCGGCGGCGTCGCGCATCTGGTCGGCGTTGCCATGGTCGGCGGTGATCGCGAGGAGGCTCCCCGGGCCGCTCGAATCCGCGGCGTCGCTGCCGTCGAGGGCCGCGACGATCCGGGCGAGGCACACATCGACCGTTTCGACGGCCCGCACCGCCGCGTCCCAGACGCCGGTGTGGCCGACCATGTCCGGGTTCGCGAAGTTCGCGACGATCAGGTCGTACGCGTGGCCGTCGATCGCCTCGACGAGGGCATCGGTCACGCCGGCGCCGCTCATCTCGGGCGCGAGATCGTAGGTCGCGACCTTAAGGCTCGGGACCAGGCGCCGATCCTCGCCGGGAAGCGGCGCCTCGCGACCGCCGTTGAAGAAGTACGTGACGTGGGCGTACTTCTCGGTCTCGGCGACGTGGAACTGGCGCCAGCCGGCGTCGCTCGCGGCATGGGCCAGCGACCGGACCTCTTCCGGCCCGAATGCCACATCGACGGGGAGGCCCTCCTCGTAGCCCGTCATCGTGACGACGAGGAGGTCACGCGGCCGCGGTTCGGGGGAGTCACGATCGAACGCCTGGAACGAGTCGCCGTCGGCGAGGGCGTGGGTCAGCTGGCGGGCGCGGTCGGCCCGGAAGTTCGCGTGGACGATCGCATCGCCGCCCTGGACCCGGCCGTCGACGCCGTCGATGACGGTCGGCCGGACGAACTCGTCGTTCTCGCCGCGGGCGTAGGCCGCCGCGATCGCATCCGCCGCCGAGGATGCCCGCTCCCCCACCCCATGGACGATCGCCGCATATCCGCGGGCGGTCCGCTCCCAGCGCTGATCGCGATCCATCGCGTAGTAGCGACCGCCGATCGAGGCGATCCGGGCATTGGGGTGAGCGTCGGCGAGTCGTCGTTCGAGGTCGTCGACGAAGACGAGCGCCGAGCGGGGCGGCGTGTCGCGGCCGTCGAGGAGCGCGTGGATCCGGACCGCGGGGACATGGCGACGTGCCGCGAGCTCGACGAGCGCGACGAGGTGTCGGTCGTTCGCGTGGACGCCGCCCGGCCCGACGAGGCTGATGATGTGGAGACGGCCGCCGTCGTGCGCGACGCGATCGCACGCGGCGACGAGCGCCGGCCGCTCGAAGAACGAGCCATCGGCGATCGCCGCGTCGATCCGGGGCAGGTCCTGGAGCACGGGCCGGCCGGCCCCCAGGTTGAGATGGCCGACCTCGGAGTTGCCCATCTGCCC
>DASXTH010000174.1:0-2836 GCA_036505555.1 Candidatus Limnocylindrales bacterium
TCCGGACGACGACCGAGCTCGAGGACCTCGAGCGCAAGCGGGGCTGGGTCTACGCGTTCCCGGCCGCAACGTCGGGCGCCGGATCGACGACGAAGCCCTGAGCTCAGCCCTGGAGCTTCGGCAGGACCTCGGTCGCGAGCCGCGTCATCGACTCGTCGTCGTAGGGGTTCGGGAAACCCGCGATCAGGTGGCGATAGCCGATCTCGGGATAGGGGGCGAGGAACGCAACGAGATCCTCGGGCGTCCCGACCGGCTGGTTCGTCCACGGCTCGGCGTGACCGTTGTGCTCGAAGATCCCCTCGAAGACCTGCCGGGCCTCGTCGCGCGAGTCGCGGATCACGACGACGCCGATCCCGCTCGTCCGCTCGATCTCGGCCGGGTCGCGCCCGACCGCCTCGCAGTGGGCCAGGAGGATCGCCTCCTTGGCCTTCACCCGCTCGAAGCCGCCGCCGACATTGTTCCCGTCGCCGTACTTCGCGACGAGCTTGAGGGTCACCTTCTCGCCGCCGCCCCCGATCAGCAGCGGCAAGCGGTCCTGGACCGGCGGCGGGTCGTTGCGTACCGCGCGGGTTGTGTAGTGCGGGCCCTTTGCGCTCGGGGTTTCGCCGCGGAGCATCCCGCGCATGACTGGGAGCGCCTCGGCGAGCCAGCGCAGTCGCTCCGGGAAGCCGTCACCGAACTCGAGGCCGTACGCGGCGTGCTCCTCCTCGAACCAGGCGCCGCCGATCCCGAGGGTCGCCCGCCCGGCGCTGATGTGGTCGAGCGTCGTCGCCATCTTCGCCGTGACGGCCGGGTTCCGGAACGTGTTCGCCCCGACCATCAGGCCAACGCGGATCCGCGTCGTTGCCTGGGCCCAGGCCGCGAGCGTCAGCCAGCCCTCGTGGATCGGCCCCCGGCTGCTCCCGACAATCGGGTAGAGATGGTCCCAGGTCCACAGGCTGTGATAGCCGAGCTGTTCCGCCCGGATGCCCGCCGCGAGGAGCGACGGCCAGTCCGTGTACTGGTTCCAGCAGAGCGCGCCAAGACGGACGTCGGGCATCAGGGTCTCCGTGTGCGCGGGTGGATGCGTGAGGGGTACGCGGGTGAGAGCGTGAGGGCGGGTGGGTGGGAGGACAGAATGCTAGCGCGCCCGGAACCCGTCAGCGGTCGAGCCGCTCCCACTCCACCCAGCGACTGCCATCCCAGAAGCGGTGCCACGTCCGGCCGTCGCGGCCGATCGCCCAGACGTCGATCCGGTCGGCGCCCCATGACGACGCGGCGGCGCCGCGCGCCGGGTCGAGCTCGCCGCCGAGTGACTCCCAGGCATGCCAGCTCGTCCCGTCCCAGTAGCGGTTCCAGAGTTGCCCGTCGGCGAAGACCGCGAAGACCTGGAGCTCGTCGACGGCCCACGCCGTCACGCCGGGCGTCGATGAAATGCGGCCGCCGAGCGACTCCGTCTCGAGCCAGCGGTCGCCGTCGAAGGTGGCGTGGAGCAGGTCACGCTCGGGCCCGACCCAGAACCGGTCGATCCGGTTCTCGCCCCACGACACCGCGGCGACGCCCGCGCCCGCGGCGCTGGCCGCGCCGGAGTCGTCAGGCATCCGGCCGAGCCGCGAGCTGGGCCTCGATCAGCGCGACGACCGCCGGCGACGAGACGTCCGCGACCGACCGGATCTTCACGTGGCGGATGCGCTTGCCCGTTCCTTCCACGAGCCCGCCGGGATCGGGCAGGAGCGCCCCGTCCGCCAGCTGGAGGTTGACGTGGACCTTGTGGGCGATGATCGCGAAGAGCAGACCGCGGATCTTCATCGAGCGCCCGAACGCGATCAGCTTGTTGCCGAAGTCGACCTGTTCGACGGCGCCCGGAAAAGCCTGCCGGATCGTCGCGCGGAGGGCCCGTTCGATCGCCTGCTGCTCGGGCGGGTGCTCTGCGAGCAGTCGATCGACCTCGGTCTCGAGGGTGGTGCGATCCTCCACCTCAGGCGTCATCGCGGACGACGATGTTGACGAGCCGGCCGCCGCCGGCCTGGATGACCTTCAGCGGCGTCCGCCCGGCCAGGATCGCCCGGATCCGCTCGCTCCCCAGCGCGGCCGCCTCGAGCCCGGCCGCGTCGATGTCGGCCGGGACGACGACCTTGTCGCGGAGCTTGCCGTTGACCTGGATGGGGACCTCGCGCGAAGCCTCGAAGACGGCGGCCGCATCGACTTCCGGCCACATCTCCTTGTGGATCGACGACCAGCCGACTCCCTCGGCGGAAAGCCGCCGCGACCAGAGCTCCTCGGTGATGTGCGGTGCCGCCGGCGCAAGCATCAAGAGCGAGAGGCGGACCGCCTCGTCCCACTCCGGCGAGCCCGCCACCTCGGAGCCGCGAAAGCGCATGAGCAGGTTCGCGAGCTCCATGAGCTTCGCGATCATCGTGTTGAAATGGAACGCCTCGTAGTCGGCGGTCACGCCCTTCAGGGTCCGGTGGGCCGCCTGGCGGATCTGGAGGCGAGCCGCGTCGGCGTCGACGCCGGCGGGAAGCGACCCGCTGTCCGGGTCGCCCGGTTCACGGCCGTTCGGATCGAGCGCGATCGTCCAGAGCCGGTTGAGGAACCGATGGACGCCGCCGATCCCGGTCGGGCTCCACGGCCCGCCCTGGTCCCACGGACCCATGAACATCAGGAAGAGCCGGACGGTGTCGGCGCCGTAGCGCTCGACGAGATCGTCCGGATCGACGGTGTTGCCGCGCGACTTCGACATCCGCTCGCCGTCGAGGCCCAGGATCTGGCCCTGGTTGAACAGCCGTTTGAACGGCTCGTCCTGCTCGATCAGCCCGATCTCGCGCATCATCTTCGTCCATTCGCGGGCGTAGAG
>DASXTH010000175.1:0-5566 GCA_036505555.1 Candidatus Limnocylindrales bacterium
CCGGCTTCGCATCCGGCTCGCGATTCCGGGTGTCTCGGTCACGGTGATCCTGCCCGACGGGACGTCGTGGACCGGCGTCAGCGGCCTGGCCGACGTCGGGGCCCGCGCACCGGTCACCCCCGACACCGCATTCGCCTACGCGAGCATCAGCAAGACGTTCACCTCGGCACTCATCCTCCAGCTCGTCGACGAGGGCCGGCTGCGCCTCACGGACTCGGCGGCCGGACTCCTGCCGCCGCTCAGGATCAAGATCGACCAGCGGATCACGATCGGGATGCTCCTCGACCACACGAGCGGCCTGGCCGACTACTTCCTCAACCCGAAGATCGACCGCCCGCTCCAGGGCCGTCCCGGCGACGCCTGGACGATCGATCGGACGTTGGGCTACGTCGGGAATCGCCTGTCGCCGCCGGGCGCCGCGTGGCATTACTCGAACACGAACTACCTTCTCCTCGGCCTGATCGCCGAGCGGGCGACCGGCCGACCGCTCGCCACGGCGATCCGCGAGCGGCTCCTTGAGCCGGCTGGGCTCACGGCGACCTGGTACCAGGCCGCCGAGACCGCCCGATCGCCGGTCGCCCACGGCTATCGATTCGTCGGGACGAAGCGGACGGCGAAGCCGATCGACCTCGCGGACGGCAGCGGGATCATGCCGTTTCGCTCGGTGGTCACCGCGGCCGCGGGCGCCGGCTCGATCGCCGGAACGAGCGGCGATCTCGCCCGCTGGGCGCGGGCACTCTACGGCGGCGACGTCCTCGGCCCGACCGGGACCGCGATGCTCCTGAGCGGGTTCTCGAAGACGACGAGCTACCTCCCGAGCGTCGCCTACGGGTACGGCGTCCAGGCGGTCTCGATCGACGGCCATCCGAGCCTCGGCCACAGCGGCCGGCTCCTCGGCTTCCGCTCGGTCGCCCGCCACTTCCCGCTCGACGGCCTGACGATCGCGGTCCTGACGAACCAGAGCCGGGCGGATCCCGGCGTGATCCTCCGGGCGCTCCTCGCGGAGGCCACGCGTCAGCCGATGGCACCCGCCTGCCGATCGTGCGCCATGCCGAGCTGACCGGCCGAGATCGAGCGCGGCGCCTGGCAGCGCCCGGACCACTGGACCATCGGACCTGGTACGGATGGGTCATGCGGGTCTCGTACAGACGGCGCAGACTCCGGGCCCACCTGGAAGGAACGGGGTCATGCCGATCCGGGTCGAAATCTATGGTGCCTCGGGCGTGGCGAGCGGCGTCGTCGCGCGAGAGGGGCATCTCCGCGAGATTCTCGAGAGCGGCGTCGACCTGCTCGTCGAAGGCGCGGCCTGGCACCCGCTCGACGGGTCGCCGCCGCGTCCCAGCCCGACCCTCCGGATCGCCGATGACGACGTCATGCTGGCTGTGAGCGAGGAAGTCTCGGACATCCCCGTCCACGCGCAGTGGCACGACCTCAGCCTCGATGTCGGGCCGTACCGGGTGACCGGGCAGATGCCGACGATGCCGGGCTTCGACCCCGGCCGGGCCCTGGCTCGGCCGACCGGCGAGTTCGTTCTCCTCCGCGACATCCGGATCGCCCTCGTCGGCGATGCCGACGGACCCGCCGTGGCCCATCCCGCCGCCCTCGTCAACCGCTACGTGGTCGACCGCGTCGCCTCCGACATGTTGCTTGGCTTCTTCTTCCCGGGAGCCGAGATGGTGCTCGTCGGCGGCCACGATCGCAGCGCCGCGGGCGCAACCGGCCAGCCGACTGGTTCGGCGGCTGACCAGACACCGGTCGCGCCGCCGGCGTTCTAGGCTCGACCGGCTCCGGCCCGGTACTGCACCGGCTTGCGATGCGGATGATGGGTCGGGCGCGGGCCTCGCCCACCACCGCCCATGTCCCCGCCGCGCAACGGCCGCGGCTCGATGTTCCGGTCGGGGACGAACCCGTCCTCGACGGTCCACGGGATCGCCTTGCGGAGCAGCCGCTGGACCCCGCGCAGGAGGTCGGCCTCGTCGATGCACACGAGGCTGATCGCCTCGCCGGTCGCGCCGGCCCGCCCGGTCCGACCGATCCGGTGGACGTAGTCCTGCGGGTTCCACGGCAGCTCGAAGTTCACGACGTGGGGCAGGTCCTCGATGTCGAGCCCACGGGCCGCCACATCGGTCGCGACGAGCACCCGGATCTCGCCGTTCTTGAACTCCTCGAGAGCGCGGGTCCGCTCGGGCTGCGAGCGGTCGCTGTGGATCGCGACGGCGTTCAGGCCCTGCCGGTCGAGCCAGGTCGCGAGGCGCGTCGCACCGATCTTCGTGCGCGTGAAGACGAGCAGCTGGCGCAGGTCGTCCTTCCGGATCAGGTGGGCGAGCAGCTCCTCCTTCCGATCCCGGTCGACCGGATAGACGAGCTGGCGGATCGCGTCCACGGTGGCGTTGCGCGGGGCGACTTCGACCTCGACGGGGTTGTTGAGGATCGTCTTCGATAGGCGCCGGATCTCGTCGGCGAACGTCGCGGAGAACATCAGGTTCTGACGCTTCGCCGGGAGCAGTGCGATGATCCGCTGGATGTCGGGCAGGAAGCCCATGTCGAGCATCCGGTCGGCCTCGTCGAGGACGAGGATCTCGACCTGGCCGAGGTTCGCGACCTTCTGGCCGACCAGATCGAGCAGGCGGCCCGGGGTCGCGACGAGGATCTCGATCCCGCTGCGGAGCTCCTTGATCTGGGGCTCCATCGGCATCCCGCCGTAGACGACGGTGGAGCGGAGCGGGACGGTCCGCCCGTAGGTGTGGACACTCTCGTCGACCTGGACCGCGAGCTCGCGGGTCGGGACGAGGATCAGGACCCGGACCGGATGGCGCGCCGGCGAGAACGACGTATTCGCATGCTTCCGGAGCAGGTCGAGGATCGGCAGCGTGAAGGCAGCGGTCTTGCCAGTGCCGGTCTGCGCGGCAGCGAGGATGTCGCGGCCCTCGAGGATGAGGGGGATGGCGCGTGCCTGGACGGGGGTGGGCTCGGTGTAGCCCTCTTCGGCCACGGTCCGCAGCAGGTCGGCCGACAGGCCGAGGGTATCGAAGGTCATCTGACTCCTGGGCGCGCCTAGCGCGGGCGGGCGCGCGGCTGGGCGGCATGATCGTCTCCCGCTCGCCTCCCTCGAACGCCGTCCAAACGACGCGGTGCGAGCGCGGATCACTCCGAGCATAGCCGATGGTTGCTTCGATAGCATCACCCGATGGTCGCCGGCAGCACGCGGGCGCTCGACGAGCTCGCTCGCGCGGGCGTCGTGCACACCGTCCACGAGTACGAGCTTCACGAGCCGAGCGCGGCGGACCGCGGACGGCGGCCGGCGTGGGGCGAGGACGCCGTCGCGGCGCTTGGGGTCGATCCCGAGCGCATCCACAAGACACTCGTCGCGGCCGTCGACGGTCGCCTCGCGGTTGCGATCGTCCCCGTTGGCGCCGAGCTCGATCTCAAAGCGTTCGCGGCCGCGCTCGACGGCCGCAGGGCGGCGATGGCCGACCCGGCCGACGCGGAACGGGCGACCGGCTACGTCCGGGGCGGGATCAGCCCGCTCGGCCAGCGCCGCCGGCTCCCGACGGTCCTCGACGCCCCGGCCCTCGGTCTGGCGACGATCTTCGTGTCGGCCGGCCGGCGCGGTCTCCAGGTCGAGCTGGCTCCCGGCGATCTCGTCCGTCTGACCGTCGCCCGCGTCGCCCCGATCGCCCGCCTGCGCTGACGGACCGGACGCGGAGGCACCGGCGCACCGTTCGTGCATGGGACCCCGTCCCATCGAGCCGGTCGGCATGGTGCATCTGGGGGACGCGGCGGGCTCCGCGGACTGGCATACTTCCGCGAGGCCCCCAGGCCAATTCCACCCCCCGGCAGACAGGCTCGACAACCGAAGACCGCCGCCCCCACGGCAGGACCCTGTCGTCGCCCCCGGCGCGCCGTGCGATCCCGTGATCGCAGCGTCGGCTCCGTCTCGGTCGGACCTCCATCCGGTCGCCCCCATCCCCGCGTCGCGAGCACGCTCGCGTCTGCGTGCTCTCCTGTCGCCGGCGGCATGACCCACCGTCACCGCGCCCCATGCACGGTGTTCCGGCGGAGAGGAGGCAAGACCGTTGCCCGTGTCCCACCAAGGCGCCCAGAGGGCGTCTGGCCATCGAACCATTCGATCGGTCCGTCTGATCGCGATCGCCGCGCTGGCCTCCGTCATGGCCATCGGCGGACTGGCTGCCAACCCGGGAGTGGCCGCGGCGGCGGGCAAGAAGGTCGTCATCGTCGTCGGGCCCGCGGGCTCGAACACCTCGAACTACATCTACAACGCGAAGAAGCTCGCCTCGCAGGCTCGCTCGTACGGCGCGACCGTCTATGAGATCTACACCCCCCACGCGACGTGGTCGCGGGTGCGGAGCCTCAGCCAGGGCGCGAACATCTTCATCTACCTCGGCCACGGCAACGGCTATCCCAGCCCATACGGCGCCTTCAGCAAGTACACGAAGGACGGCCTGGGCCTGAATGCGTACGACGGCAGCTCGACGCACAAGTATTACGGCGAGTACTACGTCGACCGCTACCTGAGCTTCGCGCCGAATGCCGTCGTGATCCTGAACCGGCTGTGCTACGCCTCGGGCAACTCCGAGTGGGGATCCGCGAACCCGACGAAGGCAACCGCGATCAAGCGCGTCGACAATTACGGGGCAGGCTTCCTCCGGACCGGCGCGCGCGCCGTCTTCGCCGAGGGCACCGGCAGCACCTCGTACATCCTGTACAGCCTGTTCAAGACGAGCCGGACGATACGCCAGATCTTCTGGGCCGACCCCACACGGAGCGGCGCGTACGATTTCACGTTCTCGTCAGTCCGGACCCCTGGCAAGTCCGCGATCATGGATCCGTCGTCGCCGGGCCGCTACTACCGCTCCGTGATCGGCGATCTCGGGATGACCGCCGCGACCTGGCGCTGATCCCGGATCCCGACCGCGCAAACAGAGGCCCTGGTCGAGTCCACCGCATCGTGGACCCGCCAGGGCCGTGAGGGCTCGCGAGGGCTAGGCGAAGGCCACATGGGCCATCACGCCGAGCATCGTGAGGACGAAGACGACGAGCAGCAGGAACGCCGGAAAGGCGCCGAGCTGATCGGGTTCGAAGTGAAGCGCGTCGGCGGACATCGGGTCGACTCCTTTCGGTCCTGCGGCGGCGATCGGGCGATCGCTTCGAGGAGCGACGATAGGTCACTACCCGTGCCGCTCCAGCCGCTCCGCGTCGACAACGCGCCCGCACGTCCGACCGGTCCGCCTCTGGACGGATGACGACGGCCCGAGCGGCCGACCGCCGAGGGACCGCCCTCGGCTAGCCGTTCGGCGCCGGCACGGCCGGAGTGGCTGACGCGACGCGCTCGGCCGGTGCGTCCGCGGCGCCCCCGCGATACCCGACCACCGACACGATGCACCCGACGCCCGTGATCGCGGCGGCGATGAAGAACACCTCGCGGATCCCGACCGCGTCGCCGACGAGTCCGGCGAAGCCCATCGACAGGATGCTCGCCGCCGACATCGCCGCCTGGAGGACGGACATCACCCGGCCGCGCTCGCCGTCGGGCGTCGACTGCTGG
>DASXTH010000176.1:0-2119 GCA_036505555.1 Candidatus Limnocylindrales bacterium
TAGCCATTGGCGATGCGGTCGTATCGCTCCGTCTGATCGGTCATCGGCGCCATCCTGCCACGGGACGGATCGCCGCGATGACCGGCCCTGCAGCCGCTCCGACGTGGGTGCGACCGCGACCGCGCCACACGAGCCGCCCCCAAGTCGTCTCCGGTCGGCAGTCTGCCTTGACGCGCTCGTGACCCGCGGCCGCCGCCCGACCACGAGCGAGGATGCGCCCCCTGGCGCCACGCAACGGGAGCACCGATGACGCGAGCCATCGCCGTCCGGATCCTCGCCCTCGCCGCGGGGATCGGCCTGATCACCCAGGCGCTGTTGCTCGACAACCTGTTCGGCGTGAACATCCCGATCCTGTCCGCCTGCCTGCTGGCCGGGGCCTACGTCGCCAGGCCTGCCGGGCAGCGGATCGACCGCCTCGACCTGTGGTTGCCGGCCGCGGCGATGGCGCTCAGCCTCGCCGTCGCGGTCCGGGCCGATCCCACCCTCCTCGTCCTCGACCTCGGGGCGGCCTGCGCGCTCCTCGGCGCCTCGATGGCGGCAATTGCCGGCGAGGCCGTCACCCGGCGATCCGCGCTCCGCGTGGTCGAGCTGGGACTGCTCGTCCTGGGCTGGGCCGGGATCGGCATGTTGCGGGTGACCGCGGCCGCGAAGCGGCTGGGCGGGCCATCGGCGGGCGATCGGCTCTTTCCGGCGATCCCGCCATGGGCCGGTGCCGTCGGCCGCGGCCTCCTGATCGCGATCCCTCTCCTCGTCGTATTCGGGAGTCTCTTCTCGGCCGCCGACACGGTGTTCGACCGGTTGATGGGTCGCCTGTTCACCTGGCAGGTCGAGCTCGGCGAGGTCCCCATTCGGCTCGCGGTCGCCTTCCTCGTCGCCTGGGCGGTCGCCGGGCTCCTGGCCGTCGCCTCCGGCGTCCTGGTCGTGGACGACGCGGGGCCGATGGCCCGCGCCGGTGAGCCGCTACCGCAATCCCTCGGAGCGGCGGCTCTCGGGTTGCCGGACTCCGGCGATCGAGCATCGGCCGGCCCATCGCTTCGTCTCGGCGCGATCGAGTCCGCCACCATCCTCGTTGCGGTCGACGTCCTCTTCGCCATCTTCGTCGTCCTCCAGGTCGCCTATCTCTTCGGCGGCCAGGACACGCTCGCGGCGACCGGATTGCCGTACGCCCAGTACGCGCGGAGTGGCTTCTTCGAGCTCGTCGCCGTCGCATTCCTCGCCGGCGGCCTGCTCGTCGCCATCCACGCAATCGCCGCCCGGCGCACCAGCGTGCTCGTCGCCGCCGGGCTCACGCTCGCGGCGCTGACCGCGGTCGTCCTCGCCTCTGCCCTGCTCCGGTTGCGGATCTACCAGGACGCCTACGGTTGGACCGAGCTCCGCTTCTACGTCCTGGCGACGATCGTGTGGCTGGCGATCGGGATCGGGATCACGATGGTCCTGCTCGCCCGCGACCGGATGGGCTGGCTCCTCCACGGACTTGCGATCGCCGCGGTCGTCGTCCTTGTCGGCATGAACGTCGTCGGGCCGTCGCGGCTGATCGCCGAGGAGAACGTCGCGCGCGTCCTGAATCCGGCCCTGGTCCCGGCCGACGGCAAGAGCGGGCTCGATGTCTCGTACGCGACGCGGCTCGGGGACGATGCGATCCCGGCACTCGTTCGCGCTCTTCCGGCGCTCGCGCCGCGCGATCGGCTCGAGCTTCGCGGGGAGCTCATTCGCCGACGGGACGCCCTCGAGGACAGGACGGCCACGGGATGGCCGTCCTGGAACCTCGGCCGCGAGCTCGCGCGCGACGCCCTCGCGACCCTCGGTCGGTGACCCGGCGCCGGCGTTGACGCCGGTCGCCGGTTCAGCCCTCCGGTGACGGCGCCGGCGGCGCGATCGGGCCGAGCGGATCGATCGGCGGAATGCCGCCGCGCCGCAATCCGAGGCGGCGGGCGATCGCGTACCCGATCACGAGGATGACCCCGATCCCGACGAGGATCGGCAGCCATACGATCGCGAAGAGGATCAGGAAGCTGCCGATGCCCTGTCCGACGCCGAGCAGGATCGCCGTTGCCCGGTCGACCTCCGCCGCGGGGTCCCAGTTCCCGGCCGCCTCCGTGACGGCGACCGTCTCCGTCCC
>DASXTH010000177.1:0-9585 GCA_036505555.1 Candidatus Limnocylindrales bacterium
AGCTCCGCGGCCACCGCCGTCGGTGTCAGCTGCTCGCGCAGGAGCCGCGTGAACCTGGCCGGCCGCTGGGTCTCCGCTACGGCGTCGAGCCAGGCGCGCAGCAGCGCCTCGCCCTCGTGGTAGACGAAGACGTAGGTCCGCCACAACGGATGCTCGATGAACTCCAGGCGCTTGGCGGCGACATGCGGGGCGAACTGTCCGACGCGCTCGAGCCAGTCGAGCACGGCTTCGTGCGACAGCTCGTCGGCATGGCGCATGAGCGCCGCGTTCACGAGGCTTTCACCCAGCCGCTGGCGGGGCACGATGAGCGCGACGGTGGTCTCGGCGGCGGCCCGGGCGGCCACCGGATCCGCCACGAGCAGCAGCCCGGCCCGCTCGTACAGCTCGACGAGGAGGTCCGCCTCGGTCGCCGCCGGTGAGGCGAACCGGTGGCCGAGATCGGCCAGACCCTCGCTGATCAGGCACTCCGGCGTGTTGATCGTCTGGACGCTCGCCTCGAGGCGGTGGAGCCCGTCGACGACGTGGGCCTCCTTCGAGACGTGCTCGAGATGGTGGCCAGGGTACGTCTCGTGGGCGGCGACGTGGATGAGGTCGGCAAACCGGATCGGGAGGTCCGTATTCAGGTCGAACCGCGAACTGCGGCCGCCGTCGTACCAGTTGTAGCCGGTCCACGGCTGCTTCGTGACGAACCGGACCCGGAGGTCCTCGCCGTCGGGCAGGCCGAAGAGCGCAGCCGCCCGCGACCGGAACGTCCGGACGAGCCAGCCGACGACGTCGGTCAGGCGGTCCGCTGGGACGGTGAAGCGGTCGTCCCAGGCGGCCAGCCGCTCGGCGACCGAGCCCGGACCCGGGAGCAGCGCGTCGACCGCCGCCGCTGCCTCGTCGAAGACGGACTCGTCGCGTCGGATCGGCTTCCAGGCGAAGCAGCGTTCGACGTGGTCGAGATACGGCAGGCCATGCCCGGCCAGCGCCTCGGCGTGGGTCCGGAACGCGACCACCTGAGCGGTCAGCCAGTCGCGTCGCTCCGGCGCCGCGACGTCGGTCGCGATCCGCTCGAGCAGCGCCTCCGCGTCGGCGACGAGCCGCTTCGGCGGCTGGAGCTCCTCGATGTCGGCGCGAGCCTTCAGGTCCGCCGGACCGAAGTAGGCGTCGACGAAGCCCGGGATGTGCTGATCGAGCCGGAGGGCGAGCAGGAGGTAATCGCGAGCGACCGGATCCGGGACCGGGACCTGCCGGTGGCCGCCAACGGCGGTCGTGGTGGCGTGGCCTTCGCTCAATGCCGCTCCCCGGGCACCGACCCCATCCCCTGACCCGGCGCCATGCCGCGCTCCTCGCCGACGAACGGCATCCCCTGCCGCTCGACGGCGTCGAGGCTCATCCGGAGCGCGGAGGTCTTCGCATCGGCCACCTCGCGGACGTAGGCCGACTCCTCGTCCGCGCTCATCGGCCGGCCGCGGACGATCTCCTTCGGCTTGCCGACCATCAGCCACGCGAGGTGGTAGCGATCCATCGAGCCCCATGCGGCGACGAGCAGGTCGTCGCTGAGCTGAAGCCAGGTCTGGAGGCCTCGCAGCGTCGGCTGGGCCTGCAACCGGTCACCCTCCTCGACGAGCTGCCGGGTGCGGGAGATGAGCTCGTCGCGGGTCATGACGGATCGCCGACCAGGATGAACGCCTCGCGATCGGATCTGGCGCGCATCGTCCACGGGCCGGGTCGGCCAGTCCCGATCGGCTCCCCGGCGAACCGCGTCACCGGGAGGATCCCGGCCACCGAGCTCGACAGGAACGCCTCGTCGGCCTCGTGGAGGTGGCGCGTGGTCAGCAGGCCCTCGATGACACTCAGCCCCGAGGCCGCGCCCCATCGGAGGATCCAGTCGCGGGTCGTGCCCGGCAGGATCGCGCATGCCAAGGACGGGGTCGCGAGCTCGCCCTCGCGGACGAGGAACAGGTTCGCCGACGTCGCCTCGGAGAGATAGCCGTCGATCGTGAGGAAGAGCGCGTCGTCGGCGCCGGCCGTGCGCGCCTCGATCCGGGCGTAGACATAGTCCGCGCGGGACGTCGTCTTCAACGCGTTGAGCGGGTTCTCCGGGTCGCGCCGCACGGAGCTCGGGATGAGGTGGAGCCCGCGCTCGAGATGCGAAGCCGGCGTCGCTGGGACCGGCCACGCCTGGACGACGATCGTCGGTGTCGGATGCTCGTCGGGGGGAAGCAGCCCACGTCCGAAGAACGCGCCGCGCGACACGGTGATCCGGACGCTCGCGTCGCCATCGGGTCCGCCGAGATCTTCGGCCGCGAGAAGGTCCGCGATCGCCTTCGCAAGCCGCGTCTCCAGGTCGTCCGGGAGGGTGAAGCCGAGACCGGCCGCCGACGAGCGCATTCGAGCGGAGTGAGCCGCGAGCTCGGTCGGGTGCCCACCGCGCGCGCGAAGCGTTTCGAAGGCGCCGTCGCCGAGCTGGAAGCCGCGGTCGAACGCGGTCAGGACCGGGGCCTCAGCCAGCTCGATGCGGCCGTCGATCCAGACGTGGCGCGGTGTGGTCACGCTCTCGCGACCTCTGACGCGCCGATTGCCGCCAGCGGCCCGCGGGCCTTCGCGACCGTCTCATCCCACTCGGCCGCGGGATCGCTCTGCCAGGTGATCCCGCCGCCGACGTGGAGCGTCAGGCGGGTGCCGTCCGCGACGAAGGTCCGGATGAGGATCGAGGTCGCCATCGCCCCGTCGGGCGAGATCCAGCCGAGCGCACCGGTGTAGGGGCCGCGACGGGTGGGCTCGAGCTCACGCAGGATCTCCATCGCCCGGATCTTCGGGGCGCCCGTGATCGAGCCGCCGGGAAACGAGGCCGCCAGCAGGTCGAACGGATCGCGGCCGGGTGCGAGGCGACCGGTGACGGTCGACACGAGGTGCTGAACGGCGGCCGTGCGCTCCAGCCGGCAGAGACGGGGCACGCGCACGGTCCCCGGGACGCAGACGCGGCCGAGGTCGTTGCGCAGGACGTCGACGATCATCACGTTCTCCGCGCGGTCCTTGGCCGAGAGCAGGAGCTCGCGGGCGAGCGCCCGATCCTCCGTCCGGGTCCGGCCGCGCGGCCGCGTCCCCTTGATCGGGTCGGTCGAGACGATCCCGCGCGGCGAGATCGCGAGGAACGGCTCCGGCGAGGCGGAGAGGATCGCCCGAGGGCGCGCCGGGGCACTTCCCAGGACGGAGCCGTGACCCGGCGCGCCGCCGCCGAGGTCGAGGTAAGCCGAGAAGAGCGACGGATCGCCGGTCCGGAGCCGGCGGTACAGCGGCCACGGATCGCCATCGAAGGGCGCCGCCAGACGCCGCGTCAGGTTCGCCTGGTACAGGTCGCCACGCGCGATCCGATCCCGGATTGCTTCGACACCCGCCTCGTAGGCGGCCCGATCCAGCGACGAGACGAACACGATTCCGTCGTCAGGCGTGCCCTCGACCGGCGAGAGCCCGGCCGCCCGCATCAACCGGCTCGGCCGGATCCGGTCGCGGATATCCGCCAGACGGCGGGTCAACCGATCCGCGTCGCCGTCGAGCGCCCGCCCGGCGAGCCACGCGGCGCCCGATCGTCGGTCCCACGCGATCGTCCAGTCGTGGAGCGCGAGGCGCATCGTTGGCAGACCCTGGTCGTCGGCCGGCGGCGTCGGCAGCCGCTCGAGGACGTCACCGAGCTCGTACCCGAGATATCCGACCAGCCCGCCGAGAAACGGCGGCGCGTCCGGGCCGCCATCGTGACGAGCAGGCGCGTCCGGGGCCAGTCGCGCGAGCAGACGCCGGGCCACTGCGAACGGGCCACCGCCGACGGCCGGCTCGGTCAGGACGGCGACGGGATCGGCGGTGAGGAACGTCCAGCGGGCATTGCGCCCCGGCCGGGCGCTCTCGAGCAGCGCGAGACCGGGCAGGTCGCGGAGCGCCTCGGCGACGTCGATCGGGCGGACGCTCGCGATCTCCGCGAGCGGCTCGAGGCGGACGAACGGGGACGGCGAGACGGAACGGTCGCCCGCGACGTGGATCACCGGGCGATGATAGGGACGGCGCGCGGATCAGGCTCCACACGGGACGTGGGATGGGAGGCGGAGTGCGAGCACGGGACCTCGGGATCGTGATCGGCCGCGGCCGGCCGGGACCCGCGAACGCGATCACGGACGTCGCCGGCGTTCGCGTTGGGCACGCGACCGAGATCCGGGGCGACGGACCCCTCGTCGTCGGTCAGGGCCCGGTCCGGACGGGCGTCACGATGATCGTCCCGCACGACGGCCAGCTCTGGACCGAGCCCCTGTACGCGGGGTGTCATCGGCTCAACGGCAACGGCGAGCTCACTGGCCTCGAGTGGATCCGCGAGGCTGGCCACCTGACCGGCCCGATCGGGATCACGAACACGCACTCGGTCGGCGTCGTCCGCGACGGGATCATCCGGAACGCGGCGAGGGCGCTGCCGTTCGGGACGTCCTACTGGGCCCTGCCGGTCGTCGGCGAGACGTGGGACGGCCTCCTCAACGACATCGACGGCTTCCACGTGACGGCCGACCATGTCGACGAGGCCCTTGCCGACGCGCGCGGCGGGGGGCCGGTCGCGGAGGGCAACGTCGGCGGCGGCACCGGTATGGTCTGCCACGAGTTCAAGGGCGGGATCGGGACCGCGTCGCGGGTCGTCGACGCCGACTGGGGCGGGTACACCGTCGGAGTCCTCGTCCAGGCAAACTACGGCCGCCGCGACTTGCTGCGGGTCGACGGGGTTCCGGTCGGGGAGGCGATCCCGGTCGGCGAGATCCCCAGCCCGTACTCCGGCGTCGACGACGACGAGGCGCGGCCGTCCCTCCCAACGCCCGGCTCAGGCTCGATCATCGGGATCATTGCCACCGACGCGCCCCTTCTCTCGAACCAGTGCGACCGGCTCGCCCAACGAGCCGGCCTCGGGGTCGCCCGGATGGGCGGCACGGGTGCCCACTCGAGCGGCGACCTGTTCCTCTGCTTCGCGACTGGGAATCGATCGCTCCCGCGGACGTCGTTCCGCGACGATCCGCGCCTGACCGCGGACGTCCGTGTCCTCAACGACTTCGCGATCGGGTTGCTCTTCGACGCGACGATCGAGGCGACCGAGGAGGCGATCCTCAATGCCCTCGTGGCCGCCGAGACGATGACCGGACGGGACGGCATCACCGCCCACGCCCTGCCGCACGATCTCCTGGTCGAGACGATGGCGCGCTTCGGAAGGCCGGCGCGGACCCCGGCGTGAGCGCGGAGCCTGCGCCGCGGCCGGAGATCCGGGCTGCGACGATCGACGACCTGGCCGCGATCCGCTCGATCCTCGTGGCCCACGGCAACGACGGGCCGGTCGTCATCGCCGACATCGTCGGGCCATACCTCACCCACTTGATCGGCCGCGGCGGGGCGCGGGTCGCCGAGCTCGACGGCAAGATCGTCGCGTTCGGCGCGGCGATCGACACGGGCCGGAGCGTCCATCTCGCGGACCTCTTCGTCCATCCCGACCGGCTCGGCCAGGGGATCGGGCGGCCATTGCTCGCGTCGACCTTCGAGGGCGCGACGGTGCGGACGACCTTCGCCTCGGAGGATCCGCGCGCGCTGCCGCTCTACATTCGAGCAGGCATGCTGCCCCTGTGGGCGAGCCTCTACGTCCAGGGCCCGAGCGCCGCAGTGCCGCTCGTCCCGACCCTCCGAACCGAGACGGCGGCGCCCTCCCGCTTGGCCGCGCTGGAGCGCGATTGGACGGGCGCCAACCGCGCGCTGGACCATGCGTTCTGGGGCGGGATGCCGGCGGGCGACGCGTTCGTCGTGCTCGACGGCGACACCGTCCACGGGTTCGGGTACGCCCGCGTCCGCCAGGCCGCCCCGATCCGCGTACTCGATCGGCTCCTCATCCACCCCGACGCCGACCCGCTGGCGACGACGCTCGTGGCCCTGGCCCGAGCGGGCCGGGGCGGCCCGGTGCTGCTCAGCCTGCTCGGGCCGCACCCCGCCCTGCGGCCGCTGCTCGAGGCCGGCTTCCGCATCATCGACCGCGACCAATTCATGGCGAGCGAGCCGGATCTCGTCGATCCGGCTCGCCTCATTCCGAACCCCGGGATGCTCTAAGCACGCAATTGCATTCGTCAGCCGTCAGACGACGGCCGGCACCGGCTTCTCGATCGGCATGCCGACCATCGAGCCCCACTCCGTCCAGGAGCCGTCGTAGTTGCGGACCCGCTGGTAACCGAGGAGCTCGTGGAGGACGAACCACGAGTGGCTCGATCGCTCCCCGATCCGGCAGTAGGCGATGACGTCCTTGTCGGGCGTGACACCTTTCGCCTCGTACAGGGTCTCGAGCTCCTCGCGGCCCTTGAACGTGCCATCCTCGCGGACCGTCTGGGCCCACGGGATCGACGCGGCGCCGGGAATGTGGCCGGCTCGCTGGGCCGTCTCGGTCATGCCCGGAGGCGCGATCACCTCGCCGTTGAACTCGGCCGGCGAGCGGACGTCGACGAGGGCGAAGTCCGTCGCGCCCAGGCGCGGCAGGATGTCGTCGCGGAATGCGCGCAGGGCGAAGTCGGGCTCGGGCAGCTCGTAGCCCGTCGGGCTCACCGACGCCGCGTCGACCGACAGCGGCAGCCCGTTGTCGAGCCAGAACTTGCGTCCGCCGTTGATGATCCGGACGTCGCGATGGCCGAACAGCTTCAGCTGCCAGTACGCCCACGCCGCGAACCAGTTGTTGTTGTCGCCGTACAGGACGATGGTTGTGTCGGGCCCGATGCCGCTCTCGGACAGCAGCTTCGAGAACTCCTCGCGCGACGCGATGTCGCGGCGGATCCCGTCGGCCAGCTGGCTCGTCCAGTTCCAACCGACGGCGCCGGGGATGTGGCTCTGCTCGTACGCGGTCGTATCGACATCGACCTCGACGAAGCGGACGGACGGATCGTCGAGGTGGGCCTTCGCCCAGTCGGCGTCGACGAGGACATCGTTCGCGTATCCGGGGACAGTCATCTGGTGGGCTCCTTTCAGCTCGGCGCCGATCTCGGCGCGACGGTTTGAATGGACTGTTCGATGGGTTCGCGGGCAACGATCAGCGGGATCGGGCCCGCTCGGGACACGCGCACATCGGGCTATCCCTCCCCCGTCGGCCGGTCGAGCCGGCTGAATGCGAGCAGACGCTCTCGGCAGGCGGCGGCCTCGCGCTCAGCCTGGCGGACGATCCAGGGATCGACCCTGGAGCTGTCCTCGATCTCGATCGTGGGGCCGTACGGACTGTCCCCCACGGCGATCCCCGAGCTGTTCCGGTAGTCGGCCATCCAATTCGACTGGAGCGCCACCGCGACGTCGGCGACGACCGACGGTGAGAACAGCCAGTCGAGGTGGGTTGCGTTGAGGCGGTCGCGGATGTCGGCGAGGCGGATCGGCCGGCCGCGCTCGATCCGGGCCAGCAGCTCGATCACCCGGAACGTCGCAAACGGGTCGCCACTCTCGGCGACGACCGGCGGGTTCGGCGCAGACGCTGGGAGCCCGGCCGGCGCTGGGCGGAGCGGTCCGAGACCTGGTGCGATCGTCGGGGACGAAGTGTCGGCAGGCATCGGAATCGCGCGATCTCCGAGTGATCTTGTAGGGATTGCGAAGCGTACCGCAGGGGTCGCGAAGGCGCCAGGGGCGCGCCTCCCGTGGCCCATTGCAGGCGCGCTCGGCGCCCCGGGCTTCCGCGCGGTCCTAGAATGCCGGCGATGGACGAGCAGCTCGCTCGGATCGAGGACCGGCGCACCGTAGGGCGCGCCAGGTTCGCGCGGCTCGTCGCCCGGCCTGAGCCGGAGATCGGGCTCGCCGCCGGTGCGCTCCTCATCGCCCAGCTCGGCCGGCCGCCGATCGACGAGGACGAGATCCTCGCCCAGCTCGACGCGATCGCCGAGCGCGTCCGGATTCGGCTCGACGCCGGCGACCCCCCGATCGACGTGATCGCTCGGCTCCATGACGTCCTGTACCGCGAGCTCGGGTTCCGCGGTCCCACCGCCGCCGAGTACGGCGACCCCGCGAACAGCCACCTCGACGACGTGCTCGGCCGGCGGGTCGGGCTGCCGATCAGCCTCGCGATCGTCGAGCTCGAGGTCGCCGAGCGGCTCGGCGTCGAGCTCGCGGGGATCGGGTTGCCCGGGCACTTCGTGGTCGGTGGACCCGATGGCCTCGTGTTCGACCCGACCGGTGGCGGCGCCCGGCTGACGCCTGACGACTGCCAGGCGCTCATCCGGCGGGCGGTCGGCGACGGGGTCCTCTTCCACGTCGGGATGCTTCGCCCGGCCGGTCGACGGGAGATCCTCGCCCGCGTCCTGCGCAACCTGCGGACCGCCCGATTGACCCGGCGCGACTGGCCGGCGGCGGTCGACGCGATCGACCTGCTCCTGATCCTCGAGCCGACCGATCCGGAGCACGGCCGCGACCGGGGCCTCCTGCTCGGGCGGATGGGCCGCTTCCAGGAGGCGATCGCCGCGCTCCGCCGCTACCTCGACGAGCGCCCCGACGCCCAGGACGTGCCCGACGTGCGGCAGGTCCTGGGCATCTTCGCCGGTCGTCGGAACTAGCCTCCCGACGAGAGCTCGCCGAGCGGCTCCGTCGGCGGCGGCGGCGTCGACGGGGCAGACGGCGCGACGGTCGCGGTCGGCGGTCCACCGGGACGGCCAGCCAGCCGGCGCCGAAGCCGGTCCGCTCCGAAGCCGACGGCCAGCAGGAGCACGCCTTCGATCAGCAGGCCGGTCTCCGACGAGCTCGAGAGATAGGTGAAGTTGAAGTCGGACAGCGCCGCGATCAGGCCGATGCCCGCGGCGAACAGGAACGCAGAAGACTCCCGCCGGAAGGCCCGCTCGACGAGCAGCCCAGCGAGTCCGAGCAGGAGCACCTCCATGATCCACGGCGGCACGACCCGGCCATAGTCACCGTTGGCCAGGAGGTCCGACCGCGTGAGCGCGCTCGCCAGCCCGACCACTGCGACCGTCCCGGCCCACGCCCGGGTGAGGGAAGCGCGGCGACCCGGGGCGCCCGGCGCCCACACTGAATCCCGCCGGGCCTCGCTCTCATGGATCGCGAGCACGCCGAGGCCGAGGGCGAGGAGCAGCCAGACCGAGGCTGTGACGAAGATCAGGAGGATCGGGTCGGGGGTCGCCCCGATCGGGACGCCCTTGTCGGTGTAGTTGTCGGGCCGGACGACGTCGTTGAGCCAGCCGAGGAGGGCCGCCGCGAAGGCGGTCGTGCTCACGAGCAGCCCGAACTGGGTAAGCAGACTCGCATGGATGAATCGGAAGGCGGAGGCGATCGCGACGGCGAGGAGTGCCAGGAGCACCAGCGCCGCCGGGCCCGAGACGTTGATGCTGCCGAGGATCCCCGCTACGCCGCCGACCGCGTAGACGGTGGCCGCGAGGAACGCGATCCCAGCTGCGCGCTGGCGACGCGCATTGCCCCCGCGGAGCAGCAGGCCGAGGCCTCCGAGAACCACTGCGGCGACCAGATAGCCGCCCCCGGTGGCAGCAAGGCTCCCGTCGGCGGCGAGCTTCGAGACAAAGGCCGTCCACGCGCCGAGGACGAATCCCCCGCCGAGGTACGCGAACATCT
>DASXTH010000178.1:0-27468 GCA_036505555.1 Candidatus Limnocylindrales bacterium
GCGCGGATCCGTGCCGCCTTCAGCCTGGCTCCGACCTGAACGGCGAGATCCAGGTCCTCCTTCGCGAGGCTGGGGCGGTTTCGGGTGCGTGGCGTGGCGGGGGCGTTCGTGCTCATCGCGCGGATCATACGCCAGGCGCAAGCCCCAGTTGACTCGTCGTGAGAGGCGTCAGCGCGGGAGTCAAGCGCGACAGTTACTAAATACTTGTGCTTCGGGCCAAACGGCCTACCATTATGGTGCGTCCTCGCGCCTCGGGCTCGGGCGGAGAAGGAGCACCCCAAGTGCGTATCCATCGAGCCCGTGTCCTGACCATTTCGGCAATCCTCGCGGCAGCAACCCTGCTGACGAGCGTGGCCACCGCCCTCGCCGAAGGGATCGGGGGACCAGTCCCCCGGTAAGCGACCCTGGCTCCCCTCCGACCTTCGGGAGGCCGGACGGAACCGTCGACGCGACCTCACCTTCGACCGACAGACGCCCGCAGCCCGCGGCGCGAGGATCAACCGTCGTCGCACCTTCGGAAGAGATTGGCCTCCCGGGACGCTTCAAGAGGGGTCATATCCGGAATCGGCCGGCCCGCTCGGGGGACGGACCGGCCGATCTCCGGGGCCGCTGCGTCGCTGTCGGGCGATGAGCGGCCTGGCAGTGTCGATCAACGTGTGCGCGCGGTCGAGGGACCGCGCTTCGAAGAACATGCTGACCGCCTCCTGGCGGTGGCTCGTCCAGATCGCGATCCGACCCGAGGGGGCGGACCCGAGCTCGAGGCGGAGATGGCGGATCTCCTCGAGCCTGAAGGTCTGGATACCGGTCCGGGGCCGGCGCTCGATCCCGTCCCGGGCCACGATGACCCGCCGCGTCGTGAGGAACATCACCGCGCCGATGCCGTGGAGGACGACGAGCAGCTCCTCCTGGTCATCGAGGTCCGCCGAGCGCGCGTCCGGGGCCTCAGGTCGTGCCGGGACCGCCGCCTCCGCGGGGCGATCCTCATCGGCGCCTGCCGAGCGATTCGTGGCTCGCGGAGCCCGGTCTGGCAGCTTGCCCTCCTCGTGCGCTCAAGATGGGCCGGTCCGACCGCCCCTTCAAGGCCCGCACGGCCTCGTTGGAGAATACTTGACGTGACGAGGATAGCTCCAGCCGTCGGCGCGCGTCGGCTGCGGGGATGCGCGGGCCGGCCCGCGGTCTTGTGACCGGTCGGCGCGGCGAGGCAGCCCGTCAGGCTCGCCGGGTGCGCCCGTCCATACCGGGGATGCCCCGTCGCTCCAGGTCTGCGGCGAGACGCTCGAGGTCGTCGGCGGGCACGTAGATCGCCGGCACCCGGAAGAGCGCCCAGCGGACCGGCGTCCGGAAGTCGATCCGGACGCCGCCGTGATGGCTGCCGCCGAACGTCAGGTCTCGATGGCGGATGCTCATCCGGATGCCGATCGCCGTGATCCAGAGGAATGGACCCTCGATCCGCCAGGACGCGACGTTCGCCATCGTCGTCCGGAAGTGGGCCCAGCCGAACTGGACGACCAGCGTCCCGTCGGGCCCGTCACCGAGCTCGATCCAGGTGTCGTTCGCGCGGACGCCGAACAGGACCCGGAGCAAGGGTGCCGAGCGTCGACCGACGCGGATGGGATATCGAGCCGCCATGAAGCGGAGCGTAGCCGACCCGGCGAGGAATGAACCTGTCAATACCCCTCGGAGGTATTGACAACCGAGTGCTATGATCGGCCCGAGCGGCTTGTCAAGACTTGACAAGCCCACAGCCATGTCCGGCGTCCACGAGACCGGTGGACGTCACCCCGCGGCGAGGCGGGGAGCGGGTCCGGCCGAGTGTCGGACAGGAGGACGAGTTTGGCCGTCGGCGTCGCCGCCGAGGTGAAGAACAAGCTGAGCGTCGCCGACGTCGTCGGCGAGACCGTCCAGCTGAAGAAGGCCGGTTCCACGTACAAAGGGCTCTGCCCGTTCCACGGCGAGAAGACACCGTCGTTCACGGTGACTCCGGCCCGGGAGTCCTGGAAGTGCTTCGGCTGCGGCGAGGGTGGCGACATCTTCAGCTTCGTCATGAAGCGGGACGGTCTGAGCTTCCCCGAGGCGCTGAAGGTCCTCGCGGGCAAGGCCGGTGTCGAGATCGACGAGCGGACCACGCGGGAGGACGCCCGTCGAGCGCGCCTCCGCGACGTCCTCGAGAGCGCGATCGCCTTCTACCACGCGGTCCTGACCGGCTCGAAGACCGGCCAGCCTGCCCTCGACTACCTCCGCGGCCGGGGGTTCACGGACGCAACGATCGCGACGTACCAGCTCGGGTATGCACCCGGCGGCTGGGACACGCTTGCCCGGACCCTGGCCGCGAAGCGCCAGGTCCGCTCCGACGAGCTCGTCGAGGTCGGGCTGGGGCAGCCTCGGCAGTCGGCTCGCGGCGGCGTCTACGACCGGTTCCGCGAGCGCGTGATCTTCCCGATCCGGGACATGAATGGGGCCGCCGTCGGGCTCGGCGGTCGCGTCCTCGTCGCACCGGATGACACGAGCGACCACGGCCCGAAGTACCTGAACTCCCCGGCGACCCCGCTCTTCGACAAGAGCCGGACCCTCTATCTCATCGACCGGGCGAAGGGCCCGATCCGGAAGGCGAACCAGGCGGTGATCGTCGAGGGCTATACGGACGCCCTGATGGCCCATCAGGCGGGCTTCGACAACGTCGTCGCCTCGCTCGGGACGGCCCTGACGCCCGGCCAGGTCGCGGTCGTGACGCGCTATGGCAAGCGGGTCGCGCTGGCCTACGACGTCGACGCGGCCGGCGAGAAAGCGGGCACGTTCGGCGTGAAGGCGCTCGAATCGATCATCCCCCAGCTGGCCGCGGCGGACACCGGCGTCGAGCTCGACGAGGTCCGCGTCGTCCGCCTGCCGGAGGGCAAGGATCCCGACGAGGTCCTGCGCGACACACCCGATCTGTGGCGCGAGGAGGTTCGGACGGCCCAGCCGATCGTCGACTACCTGATCGACCAGCACGCCCGGGCGTTCGACCTGAAGACGCCCGGCGGCAAGACCCGCTTCGTGAACGCGATCGTCCCGACGCTCCGGGCGATCCCGAACCCGGTGATGCGCGACGCCTACCTCCAGACGATCCATCGCGTCTCGGGCGTCGAGGAGCGGACCGTCCTGGAGGTCCTCCACCAACGGCCCGCGGCCGCCGCGATCGAGGGCCGGATCACGGCGGACGCGGTGATCGGCGCCGCCGATGCCCTCCCGATTGATCGGATCCTCGCGGCGATCACGCCCGTCGAGGAGGAGCTGCTCCGGCTCCTTCTCCTGGTCCCGGATCAGCAGCTGCGAGCCGCCGACGAGATCGGCCCCGACCAGCTGCCGTCGACGCCCGCGCGGGAGCTGTTCCGGGCGATCGTCCTCCAGCGCGCGGCCAACGACCAGGGCGTCCATCCGGCGTTCTCCATGTCAGCGCTGATGGCGGGGCTCGATGTCGAGATCCGTGGCCTCGCCCAGGCGATCCTCGCGCGGCCCTCGCCCGATCTCGCCCGGATCAGCCCCGAGCGGATCGCGTACGCGGTCGATCGGTGCCTGCTTCGGCTCGAGCGGATCCGGCTCGATGAGCGCGCCGACTGGGTCGGCGCCGAGCTCCTCGCGGCAGAGAGCCGTGGCGAGCGCGACGTCGTGACCCGTCTCATCGACCTCCAGCGCCAGACCAACGAATCTCGACGAGCCGTCGACCGCCAAATCGAGCAAGCAACCGTCCTCGTCCGGACCTGAACCCAGCGAAGACACGGAGGCACACGTGGCAGACCCCCTTGACAAGCAGTTGGTCGAAGCCGTTCTGACCCGCCCGCGCAGGGCCAGGGCGGATGTTGAAGAGGCCCGTCTCGCGACGCGCAACTTGCGGGCGGCGAAGGTCGTCCTGCCCGAGGTCGCGAGCGATGAGGACGACGACGACGACGATCTCGACCTGGGAACCGAGCCGGGCGGCGACGGGACGGTCGCGATCGAGACCGGCGACGTCGGGGTCGAGGTGATCGGCGAGGACGGCGTGGCCGTCGACAACAAGCTGCCGGCCGACGCGCCCGCCAAGCTCGACGCCGCCGAGCTCGAGGAGCCCTCCGCCGAGGAGCTCGACGCGATCTCCGCCGACATGATCGGGATCGACGACCCGGTCCGGATGTACCTCAAGGAGATCGGCAAGGTCGCCCTCCTGACGGCCGAGGAAGAGGTCGTTCTCGCCAAGGCCATCGAGCTCGGCGAACAGCTGGTCGAGGCGCCATGGAAGGGGATCGTGTCGCTCCACGAGTGGACGCTCCACGACACCGAGCGGAAGACCCGCACGACGAAGCCGCAGCATCGCCTGCCGCTCGGCGACGAGGCCCACCGGCTCGTGTTCGATGCGCTCCATGCGTCGGTGGCGGCCGACCTGCTCGTGGCCCCGCCTGACTTCCACCTGATCCGGGCCGGCCGCGACGCACAGTCGGACGGGACGAAGGACCTCCTGAGAGAGGCGAAGAAGCTCGTCGCCGGCTACGGCGACAAGCTCGACGCCGACTCGTTCCTGACGCTCCTCGACTGGGCGTATCTCGCCGTCCACAACGGTGATCTCGACTCGCGCGACAACGTTGGACTGCGGGCGATCTACGACTGGACGCGGGACGACGTGGCGTTCCCGGCGCTCGAGCGCTGGGTCACCGCGGGCAACGACGCGGACCTCCTCAAGCGGATGGGCTTCGACCCCGAGGTGCCGCTGAACACGAAGCTCGCCCATCGCAAGGGCGAGCTCGTCCGGATCGGGCGTGACGCCCGCGAGCAGCTGACGTCGGCAAACCTCCGGCTCGTCGTGTCCATCGCGAAGAAGTACATCGGGCGCGGGATGTCGTTCCTGGACCTGATCCAGGAGGGCAACATCGGCCTGATCCGGGCGGTCGAGAAGTTCGACTTCGAGAAGGGCTTCAAGTTCTCGACCTACGCGACGTGGTGGATCCGCCAGGCGATCACCCGGGCGATCGCCGACCAGGCCCGGACGATCCGCATTCCCGTCCACATGGTCGAGACGATCAACCGTCTGATCCGCGTCTCACGCCAGCTGCTGCAGGAGCTGGGCCGCGAGCCGACGGTCGAGGAGATCGCGGAGGCGATGTCGAAGGGCCAGGAGGTCCAGGTCACGCCCGAGAAGGTCCGCGAGATCATCAAGGTCTCGCAGGAGCCGGTGTCCCTCGAGACCCCGATCGGCGAGGAGGAGGACTCCCACCTCGGCGACTTCATCGAGGATCGCGGCGCGCTGGCGCCGGCCGAGGCGGCCTCGCATCAGCTCCTCAAGGAGCAGGTCGAGGCGGTGCTCGACTCGCTGACCGGCCGCGAGCGACGGGTGCTCCAGCTCCGGTTCGGGCTGGAGGACGGCCGGGCGCGGACGCTCGAGGAGGTCGGCCGCGAGTTCAACGTGACCCGCGAGCGGATCCGCCAGATCGAGGCGAAGGCCCTCCGAAAGCTGCGTCACCCGTCGCGATCGCGGAAGCTCAAGGACTACCTGGAGTAGACGCGTCGGCGCGTGGTGGGCAGCACGCTCGTCACGCGCGATCCGGCGGGGCGCCTGGCTCGGGGCCGGTCGCGATCGGCTCGTCCGAGCGCGACCAGTCGCTGAACGAGCCGACGTACAGGATCGGGTCGGGCAGGCCCGCGGCCCGCAGGGCAACGGCATGGTGGAGGGCAGAAACCCCGGAGCCGCACGAGGTCACGACCGGGCCGGACGCGCCATCCGCGCCGATCGAGCGATAGAGCTCCGCCAGCTCCTCGAGCGGGCGGAACGGACCACCCGGCGCGTCGAGGGTCGCGTCGATCGGGAGGTTGATGGCGGTGGGGATGTGACCGGCCACCGGGTCGATCGGTTCGATCTCGCCGCGATAGCGCGGGCCCGCCCGCGCATCGAGCAGCACGACGGACCCGAGCCGCGCCTTCAGCTCCTGGCGGGTGATCACTGCGTCCCAACGATCCGCGAGGTGGAGCTGGGCGGGCGCGAAGATCGGCACGTCGGTCGTGAGGGTGCCGCCGGTCGCGGTCCATGCCCCAGGTCCGCCGTCGAGGACCGCGACCTCGCGATGACCGAGCACGTCGAGCATCCACCACAGCCGAGCCGCGATCCAGCCGCCGACGTCGTCGTAGGCGACGACGAGGTGCTCGTCGCCGATGCCGGCGGCCCCGAGTCGAGCGGCGAACGCCGCCGGGGTCGGGAGCGGATGACGACCCGGCGCGCCGAGACCGTCGAGATCGGACAGATCGGCGTCGAGATCGAGATGGACGGCGCCCGGCAGATGACCCGCCCTGTAGGCCGCCGCGCCGGCGCCGGGCTTCCCGAGGACCCACCGGCAATCGACGATCCGGAGGGTCGTCGGCGCAGCGGGCGCGGCTGCCAGATCGCGCAGATCGTCGGCGCTGATCAACGGCGAGCGGCTCATCGCCGGAGAATAGCAACGCCGCCTCGCGCTCGATTGCGGTAGCGTCTGCCCGTCGCGAATGCCGCTCCGCGGTGCCCTTGGAATCGGCGGCGACAACGAAGCGATCTCGGGAGGGTTCCGCGGGCATGACCAAGGCGGCACGCGTTCGAGTCGGGTTCATCGGCGTCGGGAACATGGCGCGCTGGCACCTCACGGAGATCCTGTCACGGACCGACACCGAGGTGACGGCGATCTGCGAGCCGTCCGAGGCGGCTACGGCCGCCGCAGCCGAGACGTTCGCGCGCCACGGTCTCACCGCGCCACCGAACGAGCCCGACTGGCGGCGGTTCATCGAGCGCTTCGCCGATCGCCTCGACGCGGTCTTCATCATCACGCCGCACGCGCTCCACCACACCCAGGCGACCGCCTGTCTCGAGGCGGGGATCGACGTCCTCCTCGAGAAGCCGATGGTCATGACCGCCGCCGAGGCCGCCTCGCTGATCGAGACCCGCGACCGTTCGGGCCGGCTCCTCGTCGTCGCGTTCCAGGGAAGCCTCTCGCCGCAGGTCCGTGAGGCGTCCCGACTCCTGCGCTCGGGTCAGCTCGGGCCGATCCTCAACGTCAACGCGATGGTCTGGCAGGACTGGGGCGCCGGGACCCGCGGGACCTGGCGCCAGGATCCGGCGATGTCGGGCGGTGGCTTCCTGTTCGACACGGGCGCGCACATGCTGAACACGGTCGCTGACCTCGCCGGCGAGGAGTTCACCCAGGTCGCGGCCTGGCTCGAGAACGACGACCATCCGGTCGACGTCCGGGCGGTCGTCATCGCCCGGCTGGCGTCGGGCGCCCTCGTGACGATGAACGGCTGCGGGACGGCGATCCGATCGTGCCATTCCGACATCCGGGTGTTCACGACGAAGGCGATCCTGCGGACCGGTGTGTGGGGCGAGATGCTCGAGCTCCAGCGCGAGGGAGCCAACCAGTTCCGGAAGGTCCGGTCAGTCGCCACGATGCCGGTCTGGGAGCAGTTCCTCAACGTCCGCTCCGGGCGGATCGAGAACCCGAGCCCGCCCGAGGTGGGCCTCCGGATGGCGCACCTGTGGGACGCGATCCGGGCGTCGGCGGCTCGCGGCGGCGCCGTGATCCACACGGACGCGGACAGGGCACAACCGCCGCAGTTCCTCGAGGCCGCAGGATGACGACCCGCGTCACGGTCTGGACCGAGCACCGCCAGGAGCGATCGGACGACGCCGTGAGGGCGGTCTACCCGAACGGCATCCACGCGGCAATCGCCGAGGGCCTGACCGCCGCCGGCTTCGGCGTCCGGACCGCGACGCTCGACGAGCCCGAGCACGGCCTGACTGAAGCGGTCCTCGCCGAGACCGACGTCCTCACGTGGTGGGGCCACATCGCACACGGCGAGGTCGAAGAGGCGATCGTCGATCGGGTCCAGCGGCGCGTCCTCGATGGGATGGGTCTGATCGTCCTCCATTCCGGGCACCACTCGAAGATCTTCCGCCGGCTCATGGGCACGAGCTGCGATCTCAAGTGGCGCGAGGCCGGCGAGCGCGAACGCCTCTGGGTCATCGACCCCGCGCACCCCATCGCGGAGGGACTCGGCGAATCGTTCCTCGTCGCCGAGGAGGAGATGTACGGCGAGCACTTCGACATCCCCGCGCCGGACCAGCTGGTCTTCGTCAGCTGGTTCCAGGGCGGCGAGGTGTTCCGGAGCGGCTGCTGCTTCACGCGGGGGAGAGGCCGGATCTTCTACTTTCGGCCCGGTCACGAGACCTACCCCACGTACTTCGGTCCGGACGTCCGCCGGGTCATCGCAAACGCGGCGCACTGGGCCGCGAGCCCGTCGGGCGACCAGCCCACCTACGGGAACCGACGGCCGCTCGAGCCGATCTGAGGATCGCGGCCGTCCTGGCACGGTCGCCCGTCCCAGGACGACTTGATCCCGGTCCGGAGGACGGGTTGGTGGCTGGACCATCGGTCGCCGCGGTGGCACGATTAGGTCTTCGCCGGGCCGACACCTGCCGGGCGACCGTGACCCCCATGGGACGCCCCGATGCCCGATCCCCAGAGACGCGATCGAGCGGTGCCGACCGCCGATCCGGTGCCAACGGAGCGCCTCGTCGTGCCTGCGAAGGTGCGCGTCCCGGCCACGGACGCCTTGCCGCGTGAGCGCCTCGAGGGCCGCCTCGCCGAGCTCTGGTCGCATCGGCTCGGTCTCGTCGTCGCTCCGGCGGGCTCGGGCAAGACCACGCTCCTCGGCCGGTTCGCGGCATCGGCCGGCGTCCCCGTGGCGTGGTATCGCGCCGAGACCTGGGATCGCGACGAGGCGGCTCTCGTGCGCCATCTCCATGCGTCGTTGGGGCGGATCGTGCCGGCCCTCGGCAACCACTGGACGCGGGTCGAGGACGCGGCCGAGGCCCTCGAGGGCTGGGACGGCGGCCGGGCTCTCCTCGTCGTCGACGACCTCCACGCACTCGAGGGCACCGAGGCCGAGGCGGCGCTGGGCAGGTTCGTCGAATACGCGCCGCCGTGGCTGGCGATCCTTGCCGGCTCGCGGATCGTGCCGGACCTGAACGTCCCCCGTCTCCGGGTGTCCGGCGAGCTCCTCGAGATCGGAGCCGACGACCTGCGGTTCCGATCCTGGGAGGTCGAGCAGCTGTTCCGTGACTTCTACGGCGAGACCATGCCGCCGAGCGACATCGCGACGCTCGCCCGCCGTACGGAGGGATGGGCCGCCGGCCTCCAGCTGTTCCATCTCGCCACGCGCGGCAAGCCCGCCGACGAGCGCCGCCGGATCCTCGGGGTCGCCGCGGCGAGCGGCCGTCTCGTCCGCGACTACCTCGCCCGCAACGTTCTCGCCGAGCTGCCCGCATCGCTCCGCGAGTTCCTCCTCGAGACGTTCGTGCTCGGCCGGCTGACCGGCGATCTCTGTGATCGCCTCCGCGGCCAGACCGGCAGCGCCGCGATCCTCGAGGAACTTGCCCACCGCCAGATCTTCACGGTGACCGTCGATTCCGACGATGGCTCGTACCGCTACCACGAGGTCCTCCGGGCCCACCTCGACCGGATGCTCGTCGAGGTCCTCGGGGAAGGCGGGGCACGGGCGCGCCATGCCCAGGCGGCCGAGCTCCTCGAGCGAGACGGTGCGCTGGCTGAGGCACTTGCCAGCTTCTGTCGAGCCGAGGACTGGCAGGCGGTGGAGCGCTTGCTTGGGGTCCAGGGCGAGCGTCTCGTCGGGGTCTCCTCGGCCTGGATCGACGTCCTGCCGCCGGCGCTCGCCCGCCACGATCCGTGGCTGACCCTCGCGTCGGCGCGTCGCGCTCGCGCGGAGGGCCGCTGGTCGGCGGCGCTCGAGGCGTACACCCGGTCCGAGTCGGCCTTCGGCCCGGCGGCGACCGCCGCGATCGTCCGGAGCGAGCGACTCGGGCTCACGGCATGGCTGGACCCGGCAGTCCACGTTCCGCCGGACTGGACCGGAACGCTGCGCAGCGGCCTGTCGCGCGAGCCGCTCCTGGCGGCCCGCGAAGCGGTCCGTCTCGAAGACGGCCCAACCGGGCTGATGGGCGGAATCCTCGCGCTGGCCGCCGGCGACATCGCCGTGGCGCGCCGGGAGCTCGATGGTGCGACGGCCGACCCGGAGCTGAGCCCGGCGCTGGGGGCCGCCGCCACGATCCTCGGCGGGATCGCCGGGCTGCTCGCGGGTGAGGCGGCGGGGGCGGATCAGATCGAGGCCGGTGTCGAGGCCGCGGACCGGGCCGGTCAGACCTGGCTCGCCGACCGTGGCCGCGTCGCCGCGCGCTGGTTGGGCGGTCGGACGACCTTCGGTCCGGGCGTGCCGGTCGCTGGCGCGAACTCCGGCGGTGGCCTCGGCGTCGCTGCCGCGAGCGCACGTGGCATCGAGGATCGCTGGGGCCCCGCGATCGATCGATTGCTCGAGTCGTGGGCCGAGGTCGGCGGGCCGGCCGGCCGGCTCGAGGCCGCGGAGGAGGCAGCGACGGCCTTCCGGGCGCTTGGCTCGGTCGTGCTCGAGTCGTGGGCGCGGTCACTCGGCGCGCTCGCCCTCGCCGACGCCGACGCCGACGAGGCGCGCGAGGTCGCGCTCTCTGCCGAGAGCGTCGCCCGGACCGCGGGCACGCCCGGCGCCCGGCTGCTGGCCTATGTCGCGCTCGGGCGGGTGGACCCGACGCGGGCCCACGAGTTCGACGCGCTCGCCGAAACTGCCCGGCGCGAGACCGGCCTGGAGCTCCCGCCGCGCGCCAGCATGCAGACCAGTCCGCTCGGCGAAGGCCCGCTCGACGAACGGCTCGGCGTCCGGATGTTCGGCCGGTTCGCGCTCCTCGTCGACGGTCATGCGCTCCCGATCCAGCAGGTTCGCCCGCGCGCACGAGCCCTCCTCCGTCTCCTCGCCCTTCACTCGGGCACCCCGATCCATCGCGAGGTGATCTGTGCCGCGCTCTGGCCGGACGTCGACGCCGCATTGGGCGGCCGAAGCCTGCATGTCGCGATCTCGAGCCTCCGCGGCCAGCTCGTCGAGGCGCTCGGCCCGGCGGGCGGACAGCTGATCGGCCGCGACGGGGATGCGTACCGCCTCGCGGTTCCGGACGAGGCAGTCGACGTCCGGCGATTCGAGCGGGCGATCGCCGACGGCCGAGCCGCCCGGGCACGCGGCGAGCGGGCAGCCGGGCCGTATCGGATCGCTCTCGGGCTGCACGCCGGCGAGCTCCTGTCCGAGGACGGCCCCGCGGAGTGGGCGGTCGAGTGGCGGGAGCGGTGCCGTGGCCAGGCGGTCGAGGCGGCGCAGACGATCGCGCAGGAAGCGCTGGTGGACGGAGAGCTCGATCAGGCGGTCGACGCCTGCCGGGCCGGGCTCGAGCTCGACCGCTATCACGATCCGCTGTGGCGGAGCCTGATCCAGGCGCGGGATCGGGCGGGCGATCCGGGGGCCGCGAGCCGCGATCGACGCGACTACGCCGCGGTCCTCGCCGACCTCGGCGTCACGGAGCCGGCGAGCGTCAGCCCTTCCTGAGGAATTCGATCTCGGACAGCGACACGGGCGCCGCCGCGGGTCCGTTCGTCTCGACGATCTTCAGCGTCAGCTTCTCCACGCCCGATAGCTCGACCTTCGGCGTCTGGATGTCGTGGATGTCATTCAGGTCGACGGTCACCGACTCGCCCGACTGCGACGTCAGCGTGATCTTGACGGGCCGCCGGAGGTCGGTCCGGAGGGCCTTGGTCTTCGGATCGGCCGCCCCGTTCCAGATGTTGATCGCGCCCAGGTCGATCGCGTGCTCGAACGTGAACGTGACCGTTGCGCCGTCGTCGGCAGCCTGCCAGTCGGTGTTCGTCGCCGAGTCGGTCAGGTTCTTCGCCGGATGGTTCTTGACCTCGTCGGTCGCGGTGGTGGACGCCGGGTGGACGAGCAGGAGCTGCGGGTTGACGATCCCCTTGATGCTGTTGACGATCCCGCGGAGGCCGCCGTTGATCGCGCTGCCGACCGACGGGACCGCCATGTAGCCGAGCGCCCCGAGCACGACCAGGCCAGCCAGGGCCCAGCCCAGGACGAAGCGCAGCCGGCCCCCGATGCCGCGCTTGGGCTTTGCCGTCGCTTGCATGCTCTTCGTCCGCTCACCGGCCTCGAAGGTCTTCGGCTTGCGCCGGAAGATCCGCCGCCACCACGGGACCTTCGCGGCGGGCTGCGCCATCGCGAGGCTCGTGCCGCAGCGCCGGCAGAACTTGCGTGTGGGGTCGTTTGGTTCGCCGCAGCTGATGCAGATGAGATCGCCCTCCTGGGCGAGCCGGCGCGGCGCCTCGGTCGTGGGCCGGGGGCGCTGCGTCGCGACCTCCGCAGTGGGCAGGCGAGCGGCGGGCTGGACGGCCGCCGGCTGAACGGGCGGCGGCTGGAGGGGGGCGGCCGACGCCGCGGGCGATACGGCGGCCGCCGCGGCTGCGGCGGGCGCTACGGGGGCGACCGGTGGCGGGAGGTCGGTTGGCCGGCGCGGCACGGGTTGGGGACCCGGCATCGCCGGTTGCGGCTGGGCGACGGCCGGCTCGGCGGGCGCGGATGACGGGGCGACGAGCGCCGCGAGGCCGTCGTCGGCGAGGACCTCGGTCTCGAGCTCGTCGTCGATCGTGAAGGACGCACGTTTCGACGCACCACCGCGACGCGCCTTCGGGAGCGCCGCGGCTGCCGCGGCGGCGGCCTCCTCGGCCTGACGCTCCTCTTCCGCGACGCGCTCCGCCTCGGCCACGCGCTCGGCTTCGGCCACCCGCTCGGCCTCGGCGACCCGCTCCGCCTCGGCCTGCCGGTCGAGCTCTGCTTGGCGTTCGGCCTCCGCCACGCGCTCCGCCTCCGCCACGCGTTCGGCCTCCGCCACGCGTTCGGCCTCGGCCTGCCGGTCGAGCTCTGCTTGGCGCTCCGCCTCGGCCACCCGTTCGGCTTCGGCGACGCTCTCCGCCTCGGCCACCAGACGCGCTTCCTCGGCCTGTTGTGCGGCGACGCGATCGGACTCCGACTGGAGATCAGCGGTTGCCTGCTCGGTTTCGGTCGCTGCGGCAGCCTCCGTCGCAAGTCGCTCGGCCTCTGCTTGGCGCTCGGCTTCGGCTAGGCGCTCCAGCTCGGCCAGGCGCTCGGCCTCGGCCTGCCGTTCCGCCTCGGCCGCCGCCGCAGCCTCGGCGGCGAGTCGCTCCGCCTCGGCTCGTTGCCGCTCGGCCTCGGCCTCGCGTTCCGCTTGGGCCTGCCGCTCCGCTTCCGCTTGCCGCTCGGCCTCGGCCGCCGCGGCGGCCTCTGCAGCGAGTCGGTCTGCCTCGGCTTGTCGCTCAGCCTCGGCCGTGGCCGCCTCAGCGGCGACTCTGTCAGCCTCGGCTCGGCGCTCCACCTCCGCCAGTCGCTCAGCCTCGGCCTCGGCCGCGAGTCGGTCCGCCTCAGCTTGCCGCTCAAGCTCCGCCTGTCGTTCCGCCTCGGCCTGGCGCTCCACCTCGACCCGTTGACGTTCCGCCTCGGCTGCCGCCTCGGCCTGGCGCTCCGCCTCGGCCGCCGCAGCCTGGCGCTCGGCCTCAGCCGCTGTCGCGGCCTGGGCGGCCGCTCGGTCTGCCTCGGCCTGGCGCTCCGCCTCCGCCTGCCGTTCGGCTTCGGCCGCAGCGGCGACTTCGTCCGCCTCGAGGCCGACCGCCTGGCGGACCCGTGACATCAGGCCCGGCGCGGCCGACGGCGGAGGCTCCTCGGCCGGGGGCGCCGGCGCCGCCGGCTCCTCGACCTTCTGCCCGACCCACTCCAGGAACTGACCGCAGTTGCCGCAGAAGGCGTCGGTCGCCTCGTTCTGATGGCCGCAGTTCCCGCAGATGATCACGTCCCGCTCCCGCTCACAGGCCGAAGCATAGAGGCTGCACGTCGGCCCGGAACACCCTCGGGCGCCCGGCGACCGAACGGGAAGAGGAGCGCACGGTCAGCCCTCGGTTCAGGCGCGGGGCGATCGAAACCGCCGCGGAGGCCCGGGATTCGGGCCGTCCTCCGTCCGTTCGGGCGTGGGGCGCCCGAACCGCCCGAACCGCCCGAACCGCCCCGAACCCGATCTTCCGCGACCGTCAGCTGGCCTCCGGTGCGTCGGCGTCCGGGGTGTCCGGGGCGTCCGGGGCGGCTGGCGGTGTCTCCGCCGCCGGTGCCGGCGCTGCATCTCCGGCTGCCGCCTTCTTCGCCCGCTTCGAACCGGCAGCCGGCTCCGCGCCGACGACCTCGATCCGATGCGGGACATGCGCGGGCTTGGACGCGTCGACGATCCGCTCGAGCCGCTCCAGATCCAGCCGGGCGGGGTCGTCGACGCGGACACGGACGAGCAGTGCCGGCCGGGCGGATCCGATCATCGGGCTGCCCGCATCGAGCGACCACCCTGACCCGCCGTTCTCGATGATCTCGACGGTTCCGCCCGTGGCGAGCTCGATCTCCGCCGCGAGCCCGAGCGCCGTCCCCCGTCGGCGGAGGAGATCCGCTCCACCGCGGACCGCTCGCCGACGGCGCTCGACGTCCCACGTCTCGTCCAGCTCGATCGCGACCCAGCTCGACAGCCAGCCGAGGAAGTCCTCGGGCGCATAGCGCGCGTCGAAATAGGCAGGCAGATTGTCGAGCGTCGCGAAGATCGGCGCGAGCGAGTCGTCGAACGCCTGGGTGAACCGGACCGTGAACGGATCCTCCTCCTGGAAGATCGCCGGGAGGCCCGCCGCCATGGGATGCGGGCTCTCGAGCCCGGGGACGATCCCGCGCATCAGCCGGCCTCGACGAGCACCTGGTGCTCGTACGAGAAGACGAGCGCGGTCGGCTCCAGCTCGAGCCGGTTCGTCGCCTGGCCGCGCTGCCCCGTGACCGGGTCGGCGCCGAAGATCCGGAGGTCCTCGACGAGCTCGGTCCCGCGCAGCTGCTGGAGCACGGAGTTCAGCTCGCCGTTCGTCACCGGCCGGCCGAATGGCCATCCGGCGCGGTCCGGCCCGCCCCGGATCGGGTCGAGGAACGCGTAGAGCGCGTCGAGCGCCGACTCCTGGAGCCGGGCCGGGTTCGACCGCGGCCGAGCCCGGAGCCGCGCGACGACGGTCACGCCGCGATAGACCGGCGGCTCGACGACGAGCCGCGTCCCGATGACGCGTGTCTCCTCGAGGCGATCCGTGATCCGCTGGAGGGTCGCCTCGGGCGGGACGAGCTGTTCGAAGCGGAGGCGCCCGTCGGTCGGCGTGGCCGTCGGGACGACGAGGACCCGGACCGATCCGGCATCCGCGCCGTTGGCCGCGGAGACCGCGCGGACGCGGGCTACCTCGGGAGCGGCGCTCCGGGCGAGGTTCTCGTAGTCCTCGGTCGTCACGGCCCGGCCGCGCGTCCGGAGAAGGAGCGGCCCGCGGACTTTCGCATTGTCGATGGCCTCGCCATCGACGCCGCCGGTCGCCGCGCGGCGGTTCCCGACGCGGTCGATGTACGGGATCGACGACCGGAGGACCGAGATCGCGCCCGACGCAACGTTGCCCCGTTCGCCGCCGCCGGCGCGGTAGTTCCGAAGGCGGAGATGGGCGCCCTTCGGCGGAGTCGCGCCATAACGGGCGAATCCGCCGTCGGCGAGCCGCACCGCCGGCCCGAGCCGCAGCTCACCGGCGACCGGATCGATCGCGAACACGTGGTCGTCCGGCCCGACGGCGCCGAAGTCGTCGACCTGGGTCCATTCCTCGGGCTCGTCGCCCTCGCTCGTCGCCGCGTCGGTCCGGACCTCGAGGACCGGCTTCTCGTCGCCCGGCACGACCGGCCGTCGCCGGAGCTCGAACGACTGGCCGGGCACGCCCTCGCTGTCGCCGACGTCGTCGACGTCGATGAGCTCGGCGTTCACCGCATCGACCGTGCCGCCGGTCGTGAACGCGGTCGCGGCAGTGATCGAGGGCGAGGTGCTGTACGTCGGCTGATCCGGCTCGGGATCGGTGACGCGCGCCCGGATCCAGCCGGCCCGCTGCCGCCCGATGACCGACGCCGCGTGGCTCGCCGGCACGTGGACGATCACGTCGCCGTTGCGGTTCAGGCCGCCGGTCTCGTCACGCTCCAGCTCGCAGGCGACCCAGCCGTCGCCGTCCCACGCCTCCCAGGCGAGCGGCGGCCACTCCGGGTCCACGCCGATCCCCTCGATCTGGGCACGGAGCCGGAAGGCGACGGCGCACGACGGGACGGCGTCCGACAAGCCCAGGTAGAGGGCATCGTCGGGCTTCGGCGTGTCGGAGAAGCAGGAGAACCGGGTGCCCTTCGCGAGTGCCTCGCCATGGTCGCGGAACGTCTTGCCGTCGAGCATCGAGCCGATGTGCTCGAGGGTCGAGCGGACGATCGTCAGCGGCGCCGTCGTCTGGAAGACGATTGCGTCCTCGGTCTCGGTCCGGATCGTCGCGGCTTGGGTCGCCGCCGGGATGACGACGCTCGTCGGCTGCGGCGCAGTGAGCCAGAACGTCAGCGGGGCGGCCGCGGCCGTCGGCGGGAAGAGCTGGACCCCGAGCAGATCGAGGAACGTGACGTACTGCCGGTCCGGGACCCGGTTCAGGCGGTAGACGAGCTGATCGGTCATCCAGGCGAACAGCTCGATGAGCGTCACGCCGGGGTCGGACACGTTGTGGTCGGTCCACGCCGGGCAGCGCTGGGCGATCAGGCGCTTCGCGTCGTCGACGAAGTCCTGGAAGCGTCGATCGTCGAGGTTCGGGACCGGCAGTGCCATCGGAAGCTCCTCTCAGCCCTCGCCCGGAATCAGATAGAACGGGAAGACAAGGTTCCTGGGATCGTTCGAGTCGGACGTCACGTAGCTGATGTCGAGGAGCAACGCGTCCGGCTGCGTCGGATGGCGGTCGACCCGGACGTCGGCCACGTCGATCCGCGGCTCCCAACGCCGAAGCGACTCGCGGACCTCGAACGCGATCCGGCCGGCCGTCCGGCCGTCCGCCGGGTCGAACACGTGATCGTGGATGGCGCAGCCGAACTCGGGCCGCATCGGGCGCTCGCCGGGCGCGGTCGAGATCACGAGCCGGATGCTCTGCTCCAGCTCCGTCTGCTTGGAGACGAGGCGGATCCCGCCGGTGGCGTCGACGTCGACCGGGAAGCCCCAGCCGGAGCCGATGAACTCGTCGCTCATGGTCGTGGCACCTCGCTATCCGATCAGCACGGTGGTGACGGTCGGGACGAACGACCCGGGGGTGGCGCAGCAGGTGACCGACGACTGGGCGGTCGCGGCGGGTTGGCCGCCGAACGTCACCGTCGGGCTGCCCGAGACCACCCGCCCGACCTGCATCGGCGGGGCCATGTACGGATCGGCCGGGTGGAGCCCGACGTGGGGCGGCGTGTTCATCCCGGAGCAGCCGACGACGACGGCGGGCTTGCCGGCGATCTGGACGGTCGCCACCGTGCCGATCGTGACCGGCGCCGAGAACGGCATCGGCGGGCCCGGCTGCGGCACGCCGCTCGCGGGGTTCGGGATCTGGTGGATCGCACACTGGCCCGTGATCTTGTCGCCCATGACGATCGCCGGAGCGCCCATCGTCCTGCCGGCCTCCTAGTTGATCGCCACGGTGGCGCCCTTGAGAACGAGCTGGGCGCTGGCTTCGATCGTGATGTTCTTCGCCGACTTCAGCGTGATGTTCCCGTCCGACTTCACGTCGATGTCGCCGGTCGCCTCGATCTCGATCGTCCCGTCGGAGCGGACGCCGATCTTCATGTCGGTCTCGTTGATCGAGAAGTTCAGCTTGTCGTTGCTGCTCCTGATGACGATCCCAGACTTCGAGTCGCCGTCGTGGAAGATCAGGCGGTGGCCCTTGCGGGACACGATCCCGCGCCGGACGACCTTGCCGTTGTCGGTCAGCGAGTCGCCGAGCCGTGGCTTGTCGACGCCGTTCCAGAGCCCGCCGACGACGTACGGCCGGCGGATGTCGCCGAGTTCGAAGGCGACGAGGACCTCGTCGTTGACCTCAGGCAGGAACATCACGCCCGACTGCGGCCCCGCGCCGAGCGACGCGACGCGCGCCCAGTCCGACTCGTAGTCGTCGGCCAGCCACGGGAACTTCACCTTCACCCGGTAGAGGTTCTCGGGGTCGTTGTTGTTCGTGACCAGGGCCGAGACGACGCCGTTGATCGGGCCGCGCTCGCCACCCGCGCCGCCTCCGCCGCCGCCGGTCAGCGCGAGGAGCGAGCGGTCATGCTGGCCGGACATCACAAGATTCGTCCGGTACCCGGCGGCGTCGAAGACGTGGCGAGCCTGGGTGACGTAATACGTTCCGTCGAACGCATCGCCGGACACGCTGATCTTGACGTTCACGCCGGGCCGGAGCTTCGGGTGGCCCTGGGCGACGGCGTGGGCCTCGGCGTAGACGCTCCCGATCTGGGCCGCGTTCGACTTCGCGGCCGCATCGACGGCCGCCTGCGTCGCGAACGGCCGGTTCACCTGGACATGGGTTGGATCGCCGATCTTCGCGGCGAGCTCGGCTGGGGTGATCGTCAGCTTCGCCGACGCAGCCGCCGCAGGCGCACGCCCGACGAGGGCCCGCTTCTCCTTCGGGTCCCAGCCACGGACGACCGTCTCCTTGACCTGGGCGCCGGTCGTCAGGCGCGGGTTGAACTCCAGGAGGCTCGACCCGACGACGAGCTGGAGCGGGTCGGTCGAGTCGAAGTCGCCGTTTGCCGGGCCGCCGGCCGCGGCCGCCGCCTTCTGGAAGAAGAACTTCCCGTCCGATACCGCCAGCTTGAAGCCGATCTCGGCGGCCCGGCCGGTGAGAAACTCCCAGTCGGTCTGGTTCGCCTGCGACAGATGCGGATACACCGCGCCGGAGTCGTCGATCGTGCCGATCTCGAGGCGGTTCTCCGACGCGATCTGGCGGGCGATGTCGGAGTCCTTCATCTGGACGAACGACCGCGTCTTCCGCCCGGTCTGGAGGCGGCGCGAGGCGTCGTAGGCGCGGACGATCGTCAGCGAGCCGCCGAGGCCCTGCTCGGCCTCGAGCGCCGCGACCTCGACCGTCGCGAGCGGCTCGGGGGTGGTCCCGCCGACGTTCGTCGCCATCACCCGGATCTTCGAGGCGTGGCTGATCTTGGAGTCCTTGAGGATCGTGCGGGCGATGTCCCGGAACGTCAGGACGACCATGTCGGGGGCATGGAGGAAGTCGTCGACCACGATCGACTCGACAAGCGAGGCGATCGCGGGATCGAGCTCCTTGCCGTCGACCTCGACCGTGGCCTTCAGCGTGAAATCGGCCATCTCAGGCGCTCATGACAGGCGCTGCGCTTCCTCGGCCGTGGGCACGAGGATGGAGCGGCCGGGCTTCAGCCGGAACGGATCGTCGATGCCGTTGAACGCGGCGAGGCCGCGCCACAGGTTTGCGTCGTCGTATTCGCGCCAGGCGACCGAGGCCAGCGTCTCGCCCTCGACGAGGAGGTGGCTGCGCCGGCCATGGAGCGAGCCCGACGTGGGGTTCTGCTTCTTCGGGTCCGGCGGGACCTCCTCGAGGGTGACGTTCGCGGTCGCCCGGAGAGCCTTGCCGTCGACGTCGAACAGGAGGAACTTCGCCGAGACGGTCTTGACGTAGGCCCGGAAGTCCGACAGGGCCGGGTTCGAGCCCCACTCGAAGCGGACGATCGGCGGCTGGGGCTTCTTCTTCTTGAGCGAATCGGCCGTCGGCTTCACCCACTCGATCAGCCCCGCGACCCGCTTCGCGACGTCGTCGGCCTCGCCGGCCGAGGCGTCGAGGAAGATCTCCATCTGGAGGGTCTGGGCGTTCGAGCCGTTGAACTCCGGCTTGCCGGTCGTCTTGCCGCCCTTCATCTGCGGCCGTGTCCACGCGGCGCTCTTCGCGATCGTGTACTCGGTCGGGTTGAACATGAAGCGCAGCTCGCCGGGGATCTCGGGCGGTGGCGGATCCGGGTCGATGACCCGAAGATAGGCGGACTCGAGGTTCTCGCCGGGCATGCCGTGCTCCTACGCCGCCGAGCTGCTGAGGAAGCCGTGATGGGCGAGCTCGAGGACCTCGAGCGCCACCGAGTTCTGGCCGACGTCGAGGGTCGGCCCGGTCCACTTCGCCGGCCACACGCCCTCGAGGGTCCAGGCGTACATCTCGGTCCCGGCCGCGTCCTTGACCGAGATCCGGGCCTGCGTCCGCTGGCCGGTCGTGCTCACCTTCGAGACCCACGCGGCGACCTTCGCGGTGTCGGTCGTGACGGGGCGGGTCAGCTTGACGTTGGCGTACTTCGCCCGGGTCGGGAGGCGGTGGATGAACTCGTTCACACCGCCTTCCTTGTACTCGTGGATCTCGAACTCGATGCTCAGGCCCTCGACCTTCTGCCAGGCACCCAGCTTCGTGCCGTCGTCCAGGTCGACCTCGGCCACGAAACGCAGGCCGAGGCCGGGCTCGGTGCGGTCGCCTGGTTGCTCGGCCATCGTCGTCCTGCCCTTCGCTCAGCGATTCATGTCCGCGAGCGCCCCGATCCGCTCGCGATCGACCAACAGCTCGGTGCGCAGCCGGAGCTGCATCCGGGGGAAGAGCTTCTTCGCGAGCTCGTCGAGCTCCTTGTCGGAGGGGCCGGCGCCGGCGCCTCCAGGAGCCGGTGCGGCGCCCGCATCCTCGCGACTGACGATCGGTGACGTCGCCAGGCCTGCCCAGGACCCCGTTGCCGCGCCGGCGCCCATGGCTGCGCCATCGTCGTACGCGCGCTGGACGGGGCTCTCCGAGACGAGGAGCTCCAACGCGGGCTCGTCCGTCGTGGCCGAGGCGGATCCGGACTCGATCGAGGAGGCCGCACCCGACGGAGCCGCGTCGCGAGGACCGGCCGCACTGGCGCGCTGCATCGCGACCGTTCGGCCGGCTGCGGCGCCCGCGCCCGCGCCACTCGATCGGGCCGGCGCCGGCGACGACCAGGCGGGGCCGATCGAACCGATCCGGCGAAGCGATCCGGGCAGGGGAGCGGCGGTCGTCAGGCTGGTGGCGGGTTCCGCCTGGCCCGGGCCGGAGCGGGCGACGAGGGTGACGGGTGCCGCGACGCCAGCCGGAAGCTCCCGGGCTTCCGCCACGAACGACCCGGTGCTCACGGATGTGACCGCCGATCCGGCCGCGGATTTCGGAGACCCGGCGGCCGTCGGGCCAGCGCCGGCTGCGAGTGCGCCGAGCACGTCCTGGACGGACGGCCGGCCACCGGGCGTCGCCGCGGCGAATCGGCCCGTGGGCGTGGCTGTGGCCGGACGGGCCGGTTCGGCCGGCGATGCGCCGCGAGCCGCGGCCCGGCCGGTCGATCCCACGACGAGCCGCCCGACAAGCGGCACGGTCGCGGGTCGTGGCGCAGGGGCGATGGATCGCGCCGGAACCGGTGTTGCGGCGACTCCGATCGTGGACCGGGTCGACATCGGGCGGCCCGCGCCGGTCTCAGGCCGTCCGGCGGATGCCCCTGAGATCGCCGCGTCGGCGCGCACCGACTCGACGCCCGGCGCATCACCGGCGCCCGCGCGAGCCGGCGCGCCGCCGGTCGACGGGGACGGACTCGCATCGGCGTCGGCGTCGCCGTCGACCGTCGGCCGCGCCCCGCGGACCGCGAGGACGCCCGGCTCGGACGAGCGGACGACGCCCGGCGCGGTCGCGTCCGCATCCCCGGCGGAACCTGCGGCCACGCGCGGGTCGAGGCTCTTCGTGTCGATCGGGGCGCCGATCCGGAGCCGCCGCGTCTGGCCGAGATTCCGGCGAGCCGGGGCGGGGAGGGCAGCGTCGACATCGGTGCCGGTCGCTTCGAGCGTCGCCGATGCGACCGGCGGTGCGCTCCGCGCCGAGCTCGCCGCGGTGGCCTCGGCGACTGCCGTCACCGTCGCCGGACGCAAGGCCGATCCGGCCGCCTGCGCCCGCCCGATGACGCCAGCGGGCGCGCGGCTCGTCGGCGGCGCGCTGACCAGCGGTGCGGGCCGCACCCGATCCGTCGCGCCCGACGAACCGGCGGCAGGCGCAGTGGATCGCGCGACGATCGGCCGCGAGACGGGGGCGATGGCCGGCAACTCGGGTGACGATGCCGCAGTCGACGACTGCGTCGGAATGCCCAACGCCCGCGAGCCCGCCAGACGCGGCGCACCGGTCGCCTGGTGCGCATCCTCGGATGCGTGCGCCTTACCCGCCCCCGCCGACGCCCGAACCGACGCCCGCAGCGATCCGCTCTCGGCCGCCTCGACCGGCCCATGTCGCGGCGTGACGAGGTTCCCGACGATCCCGGCCGGACCGTCGGCGCGCAGCTCGTGGCCCAGCACCTCGAGCGCCAGTGGTGGTGCCTGGTGCCCCGAGAGCTCATGACTGAACGGGACCGTAGGCGCGGTCAGCGGCGCGGCCTTCACTGTTCGCGGGATCGGTGGCGCGTCGCGCCACGCCGGCCGCGCCGGCCGCGCTGACGCCCCCGGGCCCGCTCCCGCGCCCGCCGCGAGGATCGGCTGCCCGTCGGCCGCCGCGGGGTCGTGCTCGGGCTCGAGATCGCCGGCGTCGCCGCCGGCCGAGCCGGAACCCGACGGCGCCCCGCGCAGCCGCGCCCACAGGGATCGGACGTCCATCCGGTCAGCCCTCCTGGGCGCGCCGGTTCAGCTGGTCGACCGCCTCGACGAGCCTCCGGCGGACCGGATGCTCGAGATCGAGGAGCTCCTCGAACGACCAGTGGAGGTGATAGGCCACGTACGCGATCTCCTCGAAGAGCCGGTCGCTCGCGTACGTCACGATTCCCCCGGCGAACCACCCGCCAGGTCGATCGTGAACTCGTGCTTGCAGGACGGGCAGGCCACCGCCGCCTGGCTGTGGCCCTCCTGGTTGATCCGCCGGTAGAGGTCCTGGAGGAACGCGAGGTCCGAGGCGAACACGCCCTCGATGGTCCCGGAAGTCACCTGGCCCAGCGAGCCGAGCCGGGTGACCACCCGGGAGAGGAGGATGACCGTGAGATACGCCTCGTTCTCGCGGACGCGTGGATCGCGCTGTGGCAGGATCTCGTCCCGCGCGGTCGCCAGACGCATGACCCCGTCCCGATGGACCTGGCCGCTGTCGTCGACATAGCCGCGCGGGAGGACGAACGGAAACTCGGTGTGCAGCCCGCTGGCCGGGCTCGGCGCCGTCGGGGACGGCCCGGCCAGGGACGGCGCCGGCTGCGCGAACATCAGGCCACCCGCTGGCAGTCTTCGGTGGTGATCACGATCTCTTCGCTCGCGAGCTCGTTCGCCCCCGACTTCGCGGCCGAGATCGTCATCTTCGAAACCCAGCCGTTGAGGAAGTTGAACCGGGCGACCTCACCGAACGCGAAGTCGTAGAACACGATCGAGCCGTTGCGGCGGGCGCCTGCGAGGTCGCCGAGCTCGACCGCGTTCGCCCAGGTGAACAGGTCCATCGACGCGTTCAGGCTGCGCTTGAGCGTGATCGTCGGCGGCTTCTTCGGGCCGAACAGCTGCTTGATGATCGGCTTGCCGCCGAGGCCGTTCTCCTTGAGGGTGATCACCTCGTGCTCGATCGTGATCCCCGAGCACTCGGCGAACTGGGCGATCTCGACCCCATCGATCTGGATCGCGAAGTGGGATGACGCGAGGGCGTCGTTGGGCAGACTTGGCAGACCACCTGGCATCGGGCTTGCTCCTTACTCGTTGAGGGCCGCGCCGCCCGAGAACTGGGCGATCCGGAAGATCACGAACTCGGCCGGCTTGACCGGCGCGATGCCGACCTCGACGACGAGCTGGCCACGATCGACGACGTCGGGCGGGTTCGTCTCGGCGTCGCACTTCACGTAGAACGCCTCGCCGGGCGTGGCTCCGAAGAGCGCGCCGCTCCGCCAGACCCCGAGGAGGAACGAGTTGATCGTGCGCTTCACACGCTGCCAGAGGTCCATGTCGTTCGGCTCGAAGACGACCCACTGGGTGCCCTCGAGGATCGACTCCTCGACGTAGTTGAAGAGCCGGCGGACGTTCAGATAGCGCCAGGCTGGGTCGGACGACAGGGTCCGCGCGCCCCACACCCGGATCCCGCGGCCCGGGAACGAGCGGATGACGTTGATCCCCGACGGGTTGAGCTGGTCGTGCTCCGACTTCGTGATCTGGAGCTCGAGCGCGATCGCGCCCCGGACGACCTCGTTCGCGGGTGCCTTGTGAACGCCGCGCTCGTCGTCGCTCCGGGCCCAGATCCCGGCCATGTGGCCCGAGGGCGGGACGAACTTCGGCTTGCCGGTCGGCGGGTCGAAGACCTTCACCCACGGCCAGTAGAGCGAGGCGTACTTCGAGTCGTAGCCGGCCTTGTCGACCCGCCACTCCTTGATCTGCTGGGCGTTCAGCCCAGGAGGCGCGTCGAGGATCGCGACCCGGTCGCCCATGAGCTCGCAGTGGGCGAGCATCGCCAGCTGGACGGCCTGGACGCCCTCGAGGTCGATCGTGCCCTGCTCGTACACCGACATCAGGTCCGGCACGGACAGCATCGTGACCTCGTCGATCGCCTCCAGCCCGGCGAAGCCGGTCCGATCGGCCGAGTTGCCGACGTAGTCGTCGGGGCTGACGCGGGTGGGCATCGTCGCGGCGCCGCCGGCGAGCGAGACGTTCGTGGCGCTGGCCGGCGCGGTCATCGCCCCGACTTCCTCGAGTGTGATCAGCTTCGACTGGCTCTTCACCGCCGATGCGACGCTGCCCTTGCCCTTGCCGGCGGTCACGTTGTCGTACGTTTCGGCGACCTTGCCGCCGCTCTTCACGACGAGCTTGAAGGCGCCCTCGGCGGGCTCGCTCGCCTCCAGCACGTCAACGCTGATGTCGTTGCCGGCCGGGCCGGCCTCGAGGGCCGCGACGCGGAAGGCCGGCTTCTCCTTGTCGGTCGCGCTCGACAGCTCGGCGCGGGCCGTCGGCATCGCGCCGTCGGCGCCGACGCGCACGACGTAGCACGCGCCGCCTCCGTTGAGGAAGTAGGCGTAGACCGCGTGGGCGAGGTACGACCCCTCGACGAACTCGCCGAAGGTCGAGGTGAACTGACCCCAGTTCGTGACCAGGCGCGGCTCGTTGAACGGACCGTCGGCCGCCAGGCCGACGAATGCCGCCACGGCGGTGCCCACGCCCTCGATCGGGCGGGAGCCGGCCTGCAGCTCCTCGACGTACACGCCCGGAGACAGGTAGCTTGGCATGCGACGTTCCTTCCGTAGCGGGTGATCCGGACCCGTCGAGGCTGGGCCCGGCCGGAACGCCCAACAAGGACCGGCCGGACGGGCGACGGGGCGGCTCGGACCGCCCGATCGGGCAAGGGCGCCGCCCGAACGGTTGCCCGGCGACCGCTGGGGTCGGCCGGCGTGCCCCCGGAGACTGGGCGGACCATGGCCGAGCTCTTCGGATGATCGCCGAGGTCGATGCCGCCCTCGAGGCCCTCGTGCGTCGCGACGCCGTCAACGGCGCGCGCGTCGATGTCCTGTTCGATGCGCCGAACAAGGAGTGGGTCGCGCGCCGGAACGCGCCGACGATCGATCTCTACCTCTACGACATCCGCGAGGACCTGCCCCGTCGCCAGCTCGCGATGGAGCCGGTCCGCGACGGGTCCTCGGGCCACGTGACCCAGCGGCGCCTGCCGGCCCGCCGGTTCCGGCTGTCGTACCTGGTCACCGCCTGGACCCAGCGTCCCGAGGACGAGCACCGGCTCCTCGCCGCATGCCTCGCGACGCTCGCCCGGAACGAGTTCATCCCCTTCGACCTCGTCGACGGGTCGCTCGCGACCTCGCCGTACCCGGTCCTCCTGACGGTCTGCCTGCCGCCGCCGCAGGATCGCTCCATCGCCGACGTCTGGTCGGCGCTCGGCGGCGAGCTGAAGCCGTCGCTCGACCTGGTCGCGACCGCGCCGCTCGATCTCGCCTACACCCATGCCGTGGGTGCCCCGATCCTCGAGGAGCCGCTCCTGGGGATCGGCGGGCCGGGGATCGCGGCCGAGACCGTTGGGCGCAACGGCCACGACGGGGCCGCGGCGCGGCGCCGGGCCCAGCTCGCGCCGGAGGACGCCGCCGAGCAGACGACGCTCATCCACGGCGCGGTCCTCGGCGCGCCGGAGGTGCCGGGCGTGGCATCCGCGACGGCCCGCGGCGCAGGCGCGGGCGCGGCCGGGGCGACCGGCGGGAAACGCCGAGCGGCCAAGGCCGGTGAGTCCGCCGACGAGGCTGCTGCAGCTGGTGAAGAGGCCGCGGAGGGCCGCCCGCCCGAGCCACCGTTCAGCGAGCTCGGCGGCGGCCGGATCGTCCGCCTCCGCGGCATCCCGCGGCGCTGAGGATGGCCGGGTCGGTCGAGGACCGGAGGCCGGCGGAGGCGCAGGCAGGCATGACCGCCCGTCGCGACCGCGCTCCGTCCCTGGCGCATCTGTACGGCCGGCTGGCGCTCGTCGAGGCCCGCGTCCGGTCGGCCGTCGACCGGCGCCGCGCGACCGACCCCGACCCGAACGACCGCTTCCGCGGCCTGTACATCTCGGACGCCCAGGTCGACCAGCTGCTGACCGGCCAGGTCCGGCTGGATGGCGGCGCCACTCCGGAGCTCGACCAGGCACTTGCCCGCATCGAGGCGCGCGCGGACCTCGCGGAGGGCGAGGGCGCCGACCTGCGTCTCCGTCGCCTTGCCCGCTCGTTCGGCCTCGACCAGCTCGACGTCGAGATCCTCCTGATCACCCTCGCGCCGGATCTCGACCCGCGGTTCGAGCGGCTCTATGCCTATCTCCACGACGACGTGTCGCGCCGGCGAGCAAGCGCGGGCCTCGCCCTCGAGCTGAGCGCCGACGCCGTCGACGAGAGCGGAACGCCGGCGGTCGATCGGACCCGGCTCGGCACCGCGGCCCGGCTCGTGCGCGGCGGGCTCGTCCTCGTCGAGGAGCCGGAGCGGCCATTCCTGACGCGATCGCTGCGCGTCCCGGATCGCGTCGCCGCGCATCTCCTCGGCGACGATCGCCCGGAGCCCGCGATCGAGGCGCTCCTTCTCGACGTCGAGGGCGCCGCGCTCGCGTCGGCTGAGCGGCTCGCCCGGGCGATCCGCAGCTCGATCCGGCTCGTGTACGTCCGCGAGCGAACGGCGAGCGTCGGGCGGGCGTGGGCGACGGCGGCTCTCCGCGACACCGGCCTGAGCGTGCTGGGGCTCGACCTCTCGCGGATCACCGCTGGCGACGAGCCCGGCGAGCTCGCGACCGCCGCCGTCCGCGAGGCACGCCTCCGCGGCGCCGCCGTCCTCGCCGGCCCGATCGAGACCCTGCTCGAGCGCGGCACCGGAGCCGTCCGGGTGCTCGCCGAGGCGCCGTGCCCGGTCGTCCTGCTCGGCCAGCGCAGCTGGGATCCGGCGTGGTCCCGCGACGTGCCGGTCGTCCTCGACGCCCCGCTCCTCGGGCTCGCCGAGCGCCGCGACACCTGGGGGACCGCGCTCCGCCGTGCCGAGGTCGACCGGGCCGATCTGGACCCGGCCGCCGCCACGGCCGGCTTCCGGCTCGACCCCGAGCAGGTCCGCCGCGCCGCGCTTGCCGCCCGCCAGATCGCGGCCGCCGACGACCGCCCGGTCGAGATCGACGACCTGACCGCCGGCGCCCG
>DASXTH010000179.1:0-6492 GCA_036505555.1 Candidatus Limnocylindrales bacterium
GAGGTCCCCGATTGGGCGATCGCCGGCTCCCAGGCGTAGGTTCCGGCGGTCACGACGCGCGCGACGTACCGCAGGGTGAAGCTGCGCTGCTTGCTCGTCGGCTCGACGCAGAACGAGACGCGGGATCCCGTCTGGTCGTAGGGGTAGATCACGCTCAGGTCGACCTCCGGCTCTTCCTCTGGGTCGATCCAGCGCGAGTAGGCGCCAATCGGCGTCAGGCCGCTCGGGACGAGCTCGCTGACCTGACGGCAGCCATTCGCCGCCTGGGCGCCGAACTGGACCTTGAGATGAACGACGACCAGGTCGCTGCTCTCGATCGACGACGTCGGCTTCACGAGGCGGGAGATCGTCATGTCGGGGTCGGGCGTGAATGCGTCGGGTCGAACGGCCTCGCGCCACGAGGTCGTGACGCCGAGCGATCCGGCGAGTGTCTCGATCGAGAGCGTGGCGAGCTGGCTCGAGGTCAGGCGGACCCCGAAGGACTCACCGGGCCCCAGATCCACGACATGGCGCTCGCCGCCGACCGTCCACGCGAAGCGGCTGGACTGGACCGGCAACCGATCGAGAGTCGCGGTGACGAAGGCGATCGCCGGCAGGACCTCGATCCGGTCCTGCGCCGGGTTCGCCTCGACATACGCCCAGAAGCGTTCGCCGAGTGGGTCCCCGATCGCCGCGGCGAGGGCCGCCGCCAGCGCCGTCGCCTCGCTGATCTCGTCCAGCGTCCTACCGACACGAAGCCGAGCCTGGGTGCCGGCCTGCTCACCGCTTTCGCGGACGAGCTCATTCAGGATCGATCGTCCCGTCCCGGCGTCCCCGAGGCGGGACGCCCCGATGCCGAGGATCAGGCGTTCGCGGACGGTCAGGTCGGGGCTCGCGGCGGCGGTTCGGATCGCGGGCAGGACGGATTCGCCGAGTCCGGCGAGACCGGCCAGGGCGAAGTTCTTGCGTTCCCGGGTCTCATCGACGTGGTCCCGGATCGTCCGGAAGTACGCCTCGAGCCTCGCGCGGTTCGTGCTCGATGGAGCGACGATCGCCACCAGTGCGGAAAGCTCCAGATCGCTGCTCGCATAGGGAACGAGCGCGAAGCCGCCGTCCAGCGCCTGATAGCGGTCAGGCTCGAAGCTGGCGGCGAGGCCGGACCCATCCGAGCCGAATCGGTCCTTGAGCAGGTCCGTGGCGAGATCGGCAGCGAGCGCGCGGTCGAGGCGGGCGCCGCCGCCGGCCGCGAGGTCGGTGAGGAGGGCCAGGTAGCGGCCGCCGCTCGCATCGGCGACCACGACCGTCGTGAACCCGTCACCGCCGCTGAACGGTCGGTTTGACGGCAGCTCGACATACGCCGTCCGTTCGTGACTGAGGCGGGTGTTGACGACGTTGAACGTGCGGACGAGGCGGTCGGTTCGGGCGGTGCTGCCGCTGCCGGTCTTCGCTTCGATGGTCAGGGTCTGCTTCCCGAGCCGGAGGGCCGGCAGGGGCACGTTGACGTTGGCGTAGGCATGGGCGGCGAGCGGCCCGCTTTCGAAGCCGAGGGTCGACGAGGTCACGCGGATCGTCACCGGCGTCCCGCTCGACACGCCCGTGCCGTAGGTCCGGACGGCGATCGTGGGGCGGTCCGCGAGGAGGTATTCCGGGGCGATCGACGCATCGACGAAGAACGGGATCCCGACCGGGACCTGGACGGTGCCGACACCCGCCTCGAGCCGTCGCGTGACGGCCGCTGCGGTGACCCGCCAGGACGTCAGGTCGTCCGAGAGGCGGAACGACACGTGGCCCCGTCCACTCGAATCGGTCGTGATCGCCTCGAACAGGAGCGAGTCGCGGAAGTCGTCGCGATCGCCACCACCGCCGCCGGTCGTGTCTCCGCCTTCGCCGGGAGCCTCGGGTGGACGATGCGTCAGGTAGGTCCCGACGATTCCGGTCGGGACGCTTTCGTAAAGCTCGCCAAGCGGGTCCTCGGCCTCCGCTGCGCCGATCGAGAAGAGCTTCTCGTCGACCGCTCGGAGCACGACAGTGGCGCTCGTCGGGGCGCCGGTCTCCGTCCGCGTCCGGACGTTGACCGTGACGGACTCGCCCGGTCCGTAGCGAGTGGCGTCGGTGGTCAGGTCGACCGAGAGGCGACGATCGCCGACGCGGAACCCGGCGTAGTACCAGGCCGTGCCGACGTACGCGCTGCCGGTGAACCGGACGGCTCCGATGGACAGATTCGGGACGGCCGAAGCGGGGAAGGACGTCACGTAGCGCCGCGAATCCTGGACCGCCACGGCATGGATCCCGCGTTGAGCGGTGAAGAACAGATATCGCGAGCCGTCGCCAGTCGTCTGGGGCACGGTCGAATCCGTCATCTGGAGGTCGATCCGATCACCGACGCCGTAGGTGTCGTCCGGGTTCGATCCCGGCACCCTCGTCGCGAGCCGCGTCTCGCGGCCGTCGCTGTATGGGTCGTCGCCGGTCCGGCTTGCCGACGTCGACACCCGTGCCGTATGGCCGTCGGTGTCGCGAACGGTGGCAATGATCCGGTAGGTGTGATCGATTGCCGGAGCGGGCACGGACGCCGTCCAGGCTCCGTTCGCGCTCGTGACGACCTTGATGGTTCCGGTCGTCCGCTCCCTGACATCGACCTCGAAGACCGGGACGACCTTCTTCTCGATGAAGTCGTACTCGGTTCCGACCTGGGTCCGGATCGGGATCCGCTCGATGAACGTGACCGTCACCGCGGCGTTGCGGATGGCGCTGCCGCGCGGATCGAGGCCCCAGATCGGCTCGCCCGACAGGATTGCGCTCTCCAGCCGCTTGACCGCGACCTGGTGGACGGCGCCGGTTGCCACCACGCTGCCACTGGCGATCGTTCCTTCGACCGAGATCGTCCGGCTGCTCGGGAAGATGAGGAACTCCGCGCTGCCCGCGGCAATGTCACCTTCTTCGGCTCGCGCCGGGGAGGCGCCGATCGACGCGAAGGACGCCCCCTCCTGCTCCTCGTCCTCGGCCTTGGCGACGGTCCGCCAGACCGCGGTCCCGAGGGAGTCGGTGGTTGCGTGGCCCGTGCCGATGCCTTCGAGGCTGAGCGGCACGCCGGGGACCGGCGTGCCCTCGAAAAACCGGGCGTTGACGGTCGCCTTCACGGTGTCGCCGGCGATGTAGACACGATGGCCGGTCGTGACCGTCAGCTGGTACGCGGGCTTTGCGATCGGGCCGACGACCAGGCCGACCGAGCGAACGACCCGCTTGCCGACCGACAGGTTCAGCGTGTAGTAGCCCTCGGGCAGGCCTGCGAGCGAGATCGATCCGGCGAACACGCCGTTGCCGTCGGGACGACGGGTCAGGCTGGCGACAGTCGGCGAGACGTCGCCGCCCTCCGCGGAGAGCCGGAGCGCCACCACCGACGGGGCGGCGCCCGTGTCGCGATCGCGGACGAGCCCCCAGAGGTTCACCGTATCGCCGTCCCGGTAGCGAGTCCGGTCCGTGTGGAGCAGGCTCCAGTCCTGGTCGTCGGCCTCGACCCACCAGAACATCCCGTCGTACCCGTCGAGCCGATCGCGACCGGACACGGGCATGAATGCCCGGCGACCGTCGGGTGCGGCAACGACGACCACCGGGTCGCACGGCCGATCGCACGTCGACCCGGTCTCCGGCAGGAGGCTCTTCGGCGTGGTCGCGACGACGAGCCCCTTCGCGGTTGTCCGCCCGAAGGAGACGCCGGCACTCGACGCGCTCGCACCGGCGATCGGGCCGCCGGTCGCCAGGTCGTTCGCCCAGACGACCGTCTTCGTGTCGGAGACCGCGAGGTAGCCCGCGACGTCGGTGACCTGGAGGACGGTCTGGATCGGCTTCGTGCCGTCGGCCTGCTGGATGACGTACCACCCGGCGGCGAGCCGGTCGGGGAGCTCCACCCAGTAGCCGGAGCGGTAGTTGTTCAGCGGCAGGTCGGCAGAGACGACGCGCTGGAGGTGGGAGACGTCGACGAGGCCAGTCGCCGACCAGCGGGTCCAGCTGGGGCGAGCGCGGATCGCCCGAAACGCATCGATCGCCGCATCGAGGCCGGCGAGACGATACACCTCGATGTGGGTGGTCTTGAGCGGTGTTTCCGAGCCGTCGTAGGACCAGATCGCGATGTGCGGTCGTTCGGCCGTCGCCGACTCGACGACATCGTCGGGGAACTCGAAGGACCGAGGATCCTCGGTCGTCGTCTTGCTCGCGGTCTCGAACTGGATCCGCGTGTCGACGTTCGTCGCTTCGCCCGTCGTACCGACCTTGATGCCGCGCGTGACGGTGACGGTGTAGAGGGTCGCGGGCGTGAGCGGCCGGTCAGCGATGAAGACGAGCGTCCGCCCGTGCTGCTCGAACCGTCCGGGCGTCGCCGGCTGAATCGCAACGTGGGAGGACCCGTCCTCGACACCGTCCTGGTCGAACGTGAACTCGATGCCGGTGTCGATCGGGACGTCGGTCGAGTGCGTCTCGGGCAGCGTCCCGACGATGCGGAGCGGCTGCTTCGCCTGGAATGCCCACGTGTCGAGCAGCTCACCCGTCGAGCCGTGGAGAGCGAACCGATAGATCGTCCCGGCGCGGAGCGGCTTCGCTGGCGTCAGGATGACGGCGGCGCCGTCCTTGGCGACCTTCAGCTCGACCTTGGGCTCTACCTCGAGCTCCGCGGCAAGGCGCGCGGCCGGGGTTTCGTCGATGCTCTCGAGCCGGAACTTCGCGTCGAGCGGGACGACCGCGCCGAGCGCGCCCTGGGCTGTGAGGATTGCGACCGGGGTCGCGGAGATCCCGGTGATCGGCTCGAACGAGGGCCCCGGGCCCGTGCTCGGTGAGGCGTCGGGCGAGGGGGAGGCGCTCGGGCCGCCGGAACCGGTGGCCACGTTCGAGCCCGCCGGATGCGCGGCCTCCGGTCGCGGCGTGCCGTTCCAGAACAACAGGCCGCCGACCAGTGCCGTACTCAGGATCGCGATCGTCGCGATCACGCCCTGGCGTCGCGTCAGCGCGCGGATGGTTAGCGGCCTCTTCGCCCGCGGGGCCGGGCGTGACGGCGGTTCGTCGTCGGTCGGCTCGGTCTGATCGAGGGGATCGGGATCGGGGGACGCGGGCACAGCGGCCGGCCGATCGGTGCGGTCGTCGTCGAACATCGCGGCTGGGCTCCTCCCACCGGGCGGTGGGTGAGCAGCCGCGTTCCGACCCTTGGCGGTCGCTTCTCGGACCGGCCTGCTCGCCGGTGAGACGTCGACCGCTTCGATCTGTTACGGAACCTTCACCGATGTCGGCAAGCCGACTCGGCCCGCGATCGAGCGGGGTCGTCGCGGGCTCCGTCGCTCAGCCCGAGGCGATCGGCTTCGTGTATTGGCGGTGCACCGCGACCTCGGCGAAGCCCGCCGAGCGGTAGAGCGCCTCGGACGCGGCGTTCGAGCGGAAGGAGAAGACCAGGGCGTCGCGCAGGCCGGCCGCGCGCATCAGGCGCAGGCCGTGCCGCATGATCACCCGGCCCAGGCCGCGCCGCTGGTGATCCGGGTGCACGCCGACCGGCTCGAACTCGCCGATCGAGCCGACCGGATCGGCCCAGCACATCGCGAAGGCGGCGAAAGTGCCGTCGGGCGCCTCGAGGACGATGTCGCGCTCGGCTGCGTAATGGTCCTGCGCGATCGCGATCCGGTACTTCTCGTCGGTCATCTTCGATGGCGCGAACGCGGCGCGGTGGACCGCGACCCGCTCGGGGATGTCGTCCGGGAGGCGGACCGAGCGCAGCACATAGCCATCCGGGACGCGCGGCGGGTCGAGATCGACATCGAGCGGTTGGTGGTATTGCGTCAGCGACACGTCAGTGGCGCTCCAGCCGAAATGGCCGAGCAACGCCGACTCCGGCCAGCCATCGGCCGCCCACACCGTCATCGACATCGAGTCCGGGGGGTTTGCCGCGGCCGGAAGCGCGGAGGCCCCGCCTGCCACGGCCTCCCGCCCGACGTCGGCCAGCCAGGCGAGGATGTCGCGCCGAACCGCGTGTTCCTCGTCAGGCGTCAGCTCGTGGCTGACGAACCAGTCGAGCGACGCGGGCGGGGTCAGCCACGCCCACGCAACCGGATCCCCGCCGATCGACCAGATCCGGATCCGCGCTGACCAATCGACGCTCGGCCCGCCGAGTGCGAGCCACCATTCGAGATCGCCGATGGTGCAGTGGACGAGCGGTCGCGCCGGACTGAGCCAGGAGGCCGACACGAGCGCCTCCATCGCTCGAAGGTCGTCCGGACCCGTCCACGGACTGGAGGTGAGGCTGGCGATCCCTGTCATCGTCTCGGGAGGATAGGCTGTGGCCCGCGGAGGCCGGGCGCCGCGGATCCCGGCCTCGATCACGGAGGACGCGCCCTGCCGACCATCCAGGCCAACGGGCTCGACATCGGCTATGACGTCCACGGCGCGGGCCCGCCGCTCGTGATGCTGCACGGCGCCACGTCGCTCGGGTCGAAGGACTTCGCGGCGGAGATCCCGCTCTTCTCACGCGCGTTCCAACTC
>DASXTH010000180.1:0-17067 GCA_036505555.1 Candidatus Limnocylindrales bacterium
CAGCTCGACTGAGCCAGCCGCGGCCCGCGTCGGCCTCGCCGACCTCCGCCGTGAGCCACGGCGCGAGCTCGATCGCGGTCGTCCAGCCGACCTGCGGGATCCCGAGGCCGGCCAGGATCCGCTCGAGCGGTCGCCGGCGGGCCTTCTCGATCGATGCGTGGAGGTTCTCGGCGCTCTTCCGAGCGAACCGCTCGAGGCCCTCGAGGTCCTCGATCGACAGGCGGAAGAAGTCGCCGCGGCGCTTGACGAGCCCCGTCTGGAGGAGCTGCTCGAGGACCTTCCAGCCCGCGCCCTCGATGTCCATCCCGCCCCGCCCGACGAAATGGCCGAACTCCTGGGAGACCCGGGCCGGGCAAGCTGCGTTCGGGCAGTAGTGGCGGACGGCGCCCTCGTCACGAACGATCGGGGTGTCGCAGACCGGGCAACGCTCCGGCATGTCCCACTCGCGCTCGGCGCCGGTCCGCTTCTCGACGTTCGGGCGGACGACTTCGGGGATCACGTCGCCGGCCTTCTGAAGGACCACGTGGTCACCGATCCGGATGTCCTTGCGACGAACCTCGTCGAGGTTGTGGAGCGTCGCCCGGGCGACCGTGGAGCCCGCGACCTTCACCGGCGTGAGGTGGGCGACGGGTGTCAGCGTCCCGGTCCGCCCGACGTACGCGACGATGTCCTCGAGGAAGGCCTCGACCTGCTCGGGCGGGTACTTGTAGGCGATCGCCCAGCGCGGCGCCCGGCTGACGATGCCGAGACGAGCCTGCTGGTCGAACTGATCGACCTTCACGACGACGCCGTCGGTCTCGTACGGGAGGTGGTGGCGGTCGTCGCGCCACGTCTCGGTGAACGCGATGACACCCTCGATGTCGAGCCCTGCCTCGCGGTTCGGGTTGACGGCGAACCCGAGCGTCTCGAGCCGCGCGAGAGCGGCCGACTGGCTCGCCACGCCGGACGTGTCGTCCTCCTCGATCAGCTGGTACGCCCACGTGCTGAGCTGGCGGCTGGCGGTGACCGCGGGATCCTTCTGGCGGAGCGAGCCCGCGCCGGAGTTCCGCGGATTGGCGTAGAGCGGGAGACCCGCCTCCTCGCGCTCCCCGTTGATCCGGGCGAACTCGGTCTTGGGCATGTAGACCTCGCCCCGGGCGTCGAGGGTCGCCGTCTCGGCGAGGCGAGCAGGGACGCTCTGGATCGTCCGGAGGTTGGCCGTGACATCCTCCCCGGTGGCGCCATCACCGCGGGTTGCGCCCTGGACGAACCGGCCGCGCTCGTAGCGGAGGGTGATCGCGAGGCCGTCGATCTTCAGCTCCGCGACGTAGGTGAGCTCCAGCCCCGGCTCCGGCGCCGGCAAGAGGCCGAGGCCGCGCCGCACACGGGCGTCGAACGCGCGCAGCTCGTCGTGGCTGAACGCGTTCGAGAGCGACAGCATCGGGCGGCGATGACGGACCTCGTCGAACGTGCCCGCGACCTGGGCGCCGACCCGCTGCGTGGGCGACTCCGGGGTGACAAGCGCCGGCCACGCCGCCTCGAGGGCCACGAGTCGCCGGAAGCGCTGGTCCCACTCGGCGTCGGTGAGGGTCGGGGCGTCCTCCTCGTAGTAGGCGCGATTGGCCGCCTCGATCTCCTCCGCGAGCGCGGCGTGGCGCGCCGTCGCGGCGGCTTCGTCGAGCGCAGCGGCCTCCGCGATCAGGGCCGGGTCGACGGGAAGGCCGTCGGGCGCGAGCACGGCCGTCTCGAGATCGGTCATGGTCGACAGGATACGGATTGCGACCGCCGGTGGCTGTGGGACACTCGCCGTGCGCCCGATGGGCGCCGTGGCCGAGAAGGTTTGTGATAGCCTTCAACAAAACCGAGCAAGCGCACGAGCGAACCGGCGGCCGGGCGGCGACGCCGGGAGCGGAGGGACCGAACCGTGACTGACACGTTCTTCTCCGAGGTGTCCGGCCCGATCCCGTTCGGCGGCCTCGACTCGACCGATCCCCTGACCTACAAGGTCTATCAGCCCGACCGGATCGTCCGCGGCAAGCGGATGGAGGACCACCTTCGGGTCGCGGTCTGCCTGTGGCACTCCTTCGCGTGGCCCGGCTCCGACGTATTCGGCCACGGGACGTTCGACCGGCCGTGGCTGGATCCGCGTCTCGACCCGATAGTCGCCGCCCGGGCGAAGCTCGACGCGGCGTTCGAGTTCCTCAGCAAGCTCGGCGTTCCCTACTTCTGCTTCCACGACCGCGACGTCTCCCCCGAGGGCCCGACGTGGCGCGACACGCAGCGGATGCTCGAGAACGTCACCGACCAGATCGCCGGGCGGATGCAGCAGACCGGGATGAAGCTGCTGTGGGGCACCGCGAACCTGTTCAGCCACCCCCGGTACGCCGCCGGCGCGGCCACGAACCCGGATCCCGAGGTGGTCGCCGTCGCGGCGGCCCAGGTCCGGACGATGCTCGACGTCACGAAGCGGCTCGGCGGCGAGAACTACGTCCTTTGGGGCGGCCGCGAGGGCTACGAGACGCTCCTGAACACCGACCTCGCCCAGGAGGAGCGGCAGCTCGCCCGGTTCCTCGCGATGGTCGTCGACCACAAGCACAAGATCGGGTTCAAGGGCACCCTCCTGATCGAGCCGAAGCCGCAGGAGCCGACGAAGCACCAGTACGACTACGACACGGCCACCGTCCGGGGGTTCCTCGAGCGCCACGGCCTGGCCGGCGAGTTCCGGGTCAACCTCGAAGCGAATCACGCGACCCTGGCTGGCCACAGCTTCCACCACGAGGTCGCGACCGCGATCGCGGGCGGCATCTTCGGGAGCATCGACGCGAACCGCGGCGACGCCCAGAACGGCTGGGACACCGACCAGTTCCCGAACTCGGTCGACGAGCTCTCGCTCGCGGTCTACGAGATCCTCCGGGCCGGAGGCTTCACGACCGGCGGGTTCAACCTCGACACGAAGCTCCGGCGGCAGTCGCTCGCGCGGACCGATCTGTTCCACGCACACATCGGCGCCATCGACACGCTCGCGCGCTCCCTCCTCGTCGCCGATGCCCTGATCGAGGACGGCGAGCTCGAGCGGCTCCGGGCGCAGCGCTACGCCGGTTGGCAGAGCGATCTCGGTCGATCGATCCTGAGCGGCGACACGTCGCTGGAGCACCTCTCGGTTGGCGTCCTGTCGGGCGACATCGATCCGCGTCCGGTTTCGGGCCGCCAGGAGATGCTCGAGAACATCGTCAACCGGGCGATCTGGTCGGTCGAGCGAGCTGAGGCGCTGGCGGCGGTGCCGGCCGGCGCTGCGGGATCCTGATCGACCGGACCGCGACCCGCTGATGCGCCACGTCGTCGGGATCGACGTCTCGACGACCGCGACGAAGGCCGTCCTGGTCGACGCGTCCGGCGCCGTCGTCGGCGTGGGCACGTCCGAGTACGGCTACGACGTTCCGCACCCGCTCTGGAGCGAGCAGGACCCGGAGCTCTGGTGGACGGCCACGTGCGCCGCTCTCCGGTCCGTGTTCGCATCGACCGGCGTTGCGCCCGAGTCGGTGGCCGCGATCGGACTGACCGGACAGATGCACGGTCTCGTGCTCCTGGACGCGGCGGATCAGGTGCTCCGGCCGGCAATCCTGTGGAACGACCAGCGGACGGCGGCGGAATGCGACGCGATCCGGGCCGCGATCGGTCGCGAGCGACTGATCGCGATCACCGGCAACGACGCCCTCACCGGGTTCACCGCCCCGAAGCTGGTCTGGGTCCGCGACCACGAGCCCGACGTCTGGGCACGGGCGGCCCACGTCCTGCTGCCGAAGGACCTCGTCCGGCTCCGGCTCACCGGCGAGCACGCGATGGACAAGGCGGATGGTTCCGGAACGATCCTGTTCGATCTCGCGAAGCGCGACTGGTCGTCGGAGGTCGTCGACGCCCTCGAGATCCCGCGGGCGTGGCTGCCGCCGACCTTCGAGGGGCCGGTCGTGACCGGGCGGGTCACCGACGCCGCCGCCGCGGCCACGGGACTCCGAGCCGGCACGCCCGTCGTCGCGGGCGGCGGCGACCAGTCGGCGAACGGTATCGGCGTCGGCGCCGTCGAGCCCGGCACGGTCGCGCTCTCCCTCGGGACGTCGGGCGTCGTATTCGCCCCGACGGACCGGCCGATCGTCGAGCCCGACGGCCGCGTCCACGCCTTCTGCCACGCGACGCCGGGCCGCTGGCACCTCATGTCGGTCATGCTCTCGGCAGCCGGCAGCCTGCGCTGGTTCCGCGACGCGATGGCGCCGGGCGAGTCGTTCGCCGCCCTGAGCGACGCGGCGGGCGAGGTCCCTGCAGGCAGCGATGGCTTGCTCTTCCTCCCCTACCTCACTGGCGAGCGCAGCCCACACCCCGATCCGATGGCCCGCGGTGCCTTCGTCGGGCTGACGACGGCCCACGATCGGCGGCATCTGACTCGAGCCGTGCTCGAAGGCGTCGCCTTCGGGCTCCGCGATGGCCTCGACCTGATGGTTGCCGCCGGGATGCCGGCTCCCAGGACGATCCGCGCATCGGGCGGCGGGCTCGCGAGCCCGGTCTGGCGTCAGATCCTCGCGGATGTCCTCGAGGCCGAGATCGCGACCGTCGGGACGACCGAGGGCGCGGCCTTCGGGGCGGCGACCCTCGCAGCCGTCGGCGCCGGCTGGTTCCCGGACGCGGCCGCTGCCGCAGGCGTTTGGGCGACCGCGGAGGTCGCGGCGTCACCCGGCCGCGATGCCGTCAACTACCGAGAAGCGCACGCCCGATATCAGGCGCTCTATCCCGCCCTCGCCCCGTCGTTTCACGGGGCTCGGCCGGCGTAGCGCTACGACACATCTAGCCCGATATTCGCGCCCGGACTCGTCGGTGCGCTTTCGAGACAATCTGGGATGGGAGTTGCCGCCGCCGGCGAACTGATCGCTGATTCGCAGCCCGAACCGCGCCCAAGAGTCCCAGGGCGAATATCTGGCCAGCTGCTCCCCACGATCAGCCGCGGAGCTCGAGCTCCTCGAGCTCCTTGGCCGTGACGTCGCCGGGCTTCTTGCCGAGGATGATCATGCCGAGGATGTCGTCGGTCGAGACCTCGTGCTTGTTGACGGTGTCGACGATCCGGCCGTGGTACATGACGCTGATCCGGTCGGCCAGGTCGTAAACGTCGTGGATGTCGTGGCTGATCAGGAAGATCCCGATCCCATCGGCCTTCAGCTGGCGGACCAGGTTCCGGACCTGGGCGGTTTCGGCAGGGCCGAGCGCCGCGGTTGGCTCGTCCATAATCAGGATCTTGGCGTTGAAGTAGACCGCCCGGGCGATCGCCACGGCCTGGCGCTGGCCGCCGGAGAGGGACTTGACCGGCATGTTGAAGCGCTGGAAGGCCGGGTTCAGCCTGCCCATGACCTTCCGGGTCGCGTCCTCCATCCGGTCGTCGTCGAGATTGCCGAAACGGCTCGTCAGCTCGCGCCCGAGGAAGAGGTTGGCCGGGGCATCGAGGTTGTCGGCAAGCGCGAGCGTCTGGTAGATCGTCTCGATTCCGTAGGCCTTGGCATCACGGGGATTCGCGATATCGACAGCTGCGCCGCTGATGACGATCTCTCCGGAATCCGATCGCTGTGCACCCGACAGGACCTTCGTGAGGGTCGACTTGCCGGCGCCGTTGCCGCCGACCAGGCCCACGACCTCGCCGGGGTACAGGTCGATCGTGACGTCCCGGACGGCGTGGACGCCGCCGAACGCGACGTTGATGTTCCGCATCTCGACGAGCGGCGCGACGGTGGTGGTCGTCATCGTTGCTGCCTCCGCGGTCATCGAGCTCGCCGCCGAGCCCATTGGTCGACCCCGACGACCGCCACCAGGACGACCGCCAGGACCATGTTGATCTGCGGGGAATTGAACTGGAGGAAGCTGAGGCCGTACTGGAGCGATTGCATCACCATGGCGCCGAGGATCGCGCCCGGGATCGACCCCACGCCGCCGGCGAACAGCGTCCCGCCGATGACCGCCGCAGCGATCACGTAGAGCTCGTAGCCGGTCCCGAGGTCGAGCGTTCCGCCGTTCAGGCGAGCGGACGCGATCGCGCCGCTGATCGCGCACAGGATCCCCATGAGGATGAAGATCTTCATGACTGTCCAGCGCGTATTGATGCCGGCGAGCTCCGCCGCCTGCGGGTTCCCGCCGAAGGCATAGATGTCGCGCCCGAAGCGGCGACGCGTCGCGAGGAACGTCATGACGATCGTGACGCCGATCAGGATGACGAGCGGGAACGGAATACCGGCTTCGATCTGGAGGCCGCCCGCCGGCTCGGTGATCCCGTGCTTCGCCGCGTACTGCGTGGCGAGGCCGGCCGGCCAGTGATAGCTGTTGGAGACGTAGACGCCCCCGAGGACGACGCCGATCGCGATGGCGCCGATCAGCACCTCGGCCCACATCGGCCGGAGCGGAAAGCCGAACCTGTGGCGCTGGCGACGGGCGCTCACGAGCAGATAGACCGCCGCCACGGAGATGACGATCCCGAAGACCCAGCTGAGCGTCCCACCAAGCGATCCCTCGGGGCCGCCGCCGATGAGGACGAACGTCGGATCGTCCGGCGCGATCGTCGTGCCGCCGCTGAGCTGCCAGATGAGACCGCGGAAGAGAAACAGGCCGCCGAGCGTGACGACGAACGACGGGATCTCGAGGTAGGCGATGAGGAACCCCTGGAACCCGCCGATGATGATTCCGAGCAGGACACCCAGCGCCAAGGCGATGACCCAGGCCAGCGGGTGGTTGACGCCGATCGTCGTCGGAAAGATGTCGGCCATGATCCACGCGTAGAACATCCCGATGAACCCGACGACCGAACCGACCGACAGGTCGATGTTGCGAGAGACGATCACGAGGACCATCCCGGTCGCGAGAATCGCCGTTCCGGCCGCCTGGACCGAGAACGTCAGGAAGTTGACCGGCGAGATGATGTCCGGCTTCTGGGACCAGAACCAGATCCAGATCACGATGAGCGCCAGGACCATCCCGAATTGGCGAAGGTCGACCTCGGTGGCCCGGATCTTGTCAACGACGAATCCAAGCGCGCGGCGCAACGAGGCTCGCAGGCCCCCACCCTGCACCGGCGCGGCCACCTCCGTCATGGGATCAACTCCTCGCTGTCGAGTCCCGGACCGAATGAACAACGACCTGCTCCGCGGGGTCCGCGGAGCAGGTCGGAACTGCTAGCTGGAGTGTGACGTGTGGGTCAGCAGCCGGGCACGGATCCCGCGGTGACGCCCGCGCAGACCGCGTCCTTGGTGGCCCAACCGGCGTCGATCGTGTCCTTGACGTTGTCCTTGGTGATCGCCGTCGGGGTGAGGATGATCGACTGGACGGTCTTCCCGCCCGGGGTCGTGAACGGCGTGGCCGTCAGCGACGCAGGCGCCGCGGCGGCCGGGAGGTCGCCCGGAGCCTTGATCGCGTTGAGCGCGGTCTTGGCGCAGAGCTGAACGGCGACGCTACCGGCAGTCTTGCCGAGGGCGAACGCGTTCTTCCAGACCGACACCGTCTGCGTGCCGAGGGCAACGCGGTTCAGTGCAGCCGTGTCACCGTCCTGGCCGGAGACCGGGATCTTCAGGCCGACAGCGCTCAGCGCCTGGACAACACCGGTCGCCATGCTGTCGTTCTCCGACAGAACCGCGTCGATCTTGTTCTGGTTGGCGTTCAGCGCCGCTTCCATGTTGTTCTTGGCGTTGGTGGTGTCCCAGTTGTCCGTGTTCTTCTCGAAGACCACCTTGACGCCGGCCGCGTTCGTCTCGCCGTTCTTCGGGATCCCGGCTTCGGTCATGCCCGAGCGCAGGAAGGCCGAGTTCGGGTCGGTGTCCGCGCCGAGGATGACCGCGTAGTTGCCCTTGGGTGCGACCTTCAGGAGCGACTGGGCCATCAGCGTTCCGACCTTCTTGTTGTCGAACGTGATGTAGAAGGTGCTGTCGTCCTCGATCAGCCGGTCATAGGCGATGACCGGGATGCCGGCCGTCTTGGCCTTGGCGATCGCGGGCAGGATGCCCTTGTCGTCCTTCGCGAGGACGATCAGAACCTTGGCGCCCTGGTTGATCAGGCTGTCGATGTCGGTGAGCTGCTGCTCGGCCTTGTCGTTCGCGTCGGCGCGGATGTACGACCCGCCGCCCGCCGCGATCGCGGCCTGCATGGCCGGCTCGTCGGCCTTCTTCCAGCGCTCCTGGGAGTAGTTGTTCCACGAGACGCCGACCTTGCAGCCGGTCGCCGCCACACCCGAGCCGCCCGGAGCGGCCGAGCCGCTCGAGCCGCCGCAGGCGCTGAGGATGACCATGGCCCCTGCGGCCATCGCCACCAACGTTCGCTTGATCATCGTGCTCTGCTCCTCCTCAATGAACCACATCACAGCAGTGCTGGGTCGGCGCTAGGCTACCACCCTCCTGACGGCGATCTTCGCAGTTTCGACAATGTCAACATCGGATCGGTTGAGCCAGAGTGCCGGATCGGCGAGCACCGGCTCGAACGCGAGCTCCGCCGCACCGAGCAGCGGCGCCTCCGCACCGAGCACCCCGGCCACGACCCGGACGAGCCGGCGTGGCGCCGGCAGGGTCCGCCGGTCGAGCTCGGCATCGACGATGGGACCGATGTACGGGTGGATCCGCTCGAACAGGCCGCCGAAGACGACCAGGCGCGGGTTCAGGACATTGACGAGCCCGGCCAGCCCGATGCCGACCCAACGACCCGTTTCGGCGAGCGCGGCGAGTGCCGTGGGCTCGCCGGCTGCTGCATCCGCGAGGAGCGCGTCGATGTCCGCCCGCCCGCGGACCGCGGTCCGTCCCGCGCGGCGGAGGATCCGCATCGCGCCGACCTCGGTCTCCCAGCAGCCGATCGCGCCGCACGAGCACTCGAGCCCGTCGGGGTTCACCGCGACATGGCCGACCTCGCCGCCGTAGCCGGCGACGCCCGTGAACGGCCGCCCGTCGACGATCAGTCCACCGCCGACACCGACCTCGCCGGTGATGAACAGCATGTGGTCCGCGCCCACCGCGGCCCCGCGGCGGGCCTCCGCGAGGGCTCCGAGATCCGCCTCGTTCCCCACGTAGATCTGCACGTCGTCGCCGAGTGCCCGGGCCAGCCGATCGCCGAGGGGCTGGTCGGTCCAGCCGAGGTTCGGCGCACGAGACACGAGCCCGTCTGCGCGGCGGACGACGCCGGCGACCGCAACGCCGATCCCGACGAGGGCTCGCGTGGCGCGCTCCGATCGAGCATTCAGCGTGTCGACGAGCTCGACGAGGTCGGTAACGATCGCGGTCAGGGTCGAATGGCCGCGCGGCCGATCGATCCGGACGTGGTCGAGGAGGTGGCCACCCAGCCCGATGAACGCGGCGGCGAGCGAGTCGACCTCGATGTCGAGGGCCAGGACAACGGCCCCATCGGGCTGGGGCCGGACGACGGGCGACGGCCGGCCGGGCGTACCGAGGAGCGCCGCGGGCCCTTCCGCGACGAGGCCGCCGGCAACCAGCTCCCCGATCAGGCCGCGGATCGCGCTGCGTGTCAGACCCGTGCGCCGGACGAGGCCGGATCGGGACATCGGCCCGTTCGCGTGGAGCTCGCGGACGATCGAGCTCAGGTTCGCGCGCCGAATCGTCTCGCTGCGCAGGCCGGGCTCGTCGCGAACAGAGGTCACGGAGTTTGTGTTCCTCCTGCCCAAATGAAGGGCAGACTGTACCACGGAGATTGCCGCTGAGAAGCGTTCCGGCCACGGGGCGGTCGCGGTCTCGTGCACGGGCAGTCGCCTGCTCGGTCGCGGTAGATTGCAGCGCACCCGTCCCGAGCGGCGGGCACGCCGGCGGCGTTCACGCGGATCACGAGGAGGGAGTGTCGTGCAGGAGGCCCAGACGGCCGGAGATGGCCGGCTCAGGTGGGGGATCCTCGGGCCGGGCCGGATCGCACCCCGGGTCGTCCGGGCGCTGGTCGACAACCCCCGCGGGCGGCTCACGGCGGTCGCTGGTCGCGACCCCGGCCGCGCCGCCGCGTTTGCCAAGGAACACGGCGATCCGCACGTCCACCCGACGTTCGAGGCGCTCGTCGACGACCCGACGATCGACGTTGTCTACGTCGCGTTGCCGAACTCCCTCCACGCGGAATGGACCGTCCGCGCCCTCGACGCGGGCAAGCACGTCCTCTGCGAGAAGCCGTTGGCGATGACCGTTGCCGAGGTCGACACGATCATTGCGGCGTCCGAGCGCAGCGGGCGGATCGCCGTGGAGGCGTTCATGTACCTCCACCACCCACAGATCCAGCGAGCCCTCGATCTCGTCCGCTCCGGCGAGCTCGGGACCGTCCAGGTCGTGAGTGGCGCCTTCTCGTTCCTCCTCGACTACCCGAACGACCCCCGGATCGACCCCGATCTCGGCGGCGGATCGCTCTGGGACGTCGGCTGCTACCCCGTCAGTGTCTCGCGCCGGATCGCCGGCGAGGAGCCCGCGGCGATCGCCGGGATGGCCCGCTTCGACGAGCGCGGCGTGGATCGCACGTTCGTCGGCCAGCTCCGCTTCCCGGGCGGGATGCTCGCCCACTTCGAGAGCGGCTTCAGCGCACCGGACCGGGAGCGGGTGGAGATCGTCGGCAGCGGCGGGAGCCTCGTCATCGACCACCCGTTCCTGTCCCAGCCCGACGGTCCCCCGCCGACGATGACGCTCCACCGTGACGAGGCGTCGACCCCGATCGCGATCGAGCCGGTCGACCAGGTCCGCCGGATGGTCGACGATCTCCAGGCCGCGATCCTCGACGGGACACAGCCGCGCGTCGACCTGGCCTTCAGTCGGGGTAGCATCTCCACGCTCGTCGAGCTGGACCGCGTCGCCCGTGCCGGAGGAGGCGCAGGCGGCTGAGGAGCGGCGATCTCGCCGAGCGAGCCACGGCCACGTACGCGACCGCGCACGGGCCGCCGAGGAGGACGAATGTCGAGGATCGGACGGAAGGGTTTGGCCGTGGTCGCGGCCGTCGTCGTCGCGACGACCGCTCTCGGAGCGTTCGCGGTCAGCCGGCTGACGGCGCCCGGGAACGCGTGTCCGGCGATCACCGTGCATCCGGAGTGGTCGGTGGCGCGACGCTGGGACGAGGCGCTCCTCGACGCGATCCGGCGGTCCCTCCCGAACCCGCCGGTCCATGCCCGGAACCTCTACCACACCTCGCTCGCGATGTGGGACGCGTGGGCGACCTACGATCCGACGGCGACCGGCGTCCTGTTCACGGAGAAGCACGCCTCGCCGGACGTCGCTGCGGCGCGGAACGAGGCGATCAGCTACGCGGCGTATCGCGTCCTGACCGCGCGCTTCATCAAGGCCATGGGCGGCAGCGATTCGCTCGGCGAGTTCGACGACCTCATGGACACGCTGTGCTATCCCCTGACGACCATGACGACCGACGGCAACACCCCGGCCGCGATCGGCAACCGAATCGCAGCGACGATCCTCGCGGCCGGCAAGCTCGACGGGTCGAACGAGGCCGACGGGTACGCCGATCCGGATTACAAGCCTGTGAACCCGCCGCTCGTCGTCAACCAGACGGGCACGACGATGACCGACCCGAACCGCTGGCAGCCGCTCCAGCTCGAGCACATGATCAGCCAGAACGGGATCCCGATCACGAACGGCGTTCAGCAGGCGATCGGGCCGCACTGGGGCCACGTCATCGGGTTCGCCCTCGCGTCCGGCGGCGCCTCGGGCACCCCGATCGACCCTGGGCCGCCGCCGCGACTCGGCGATCCGGCGACTGACCAGGCGTACAAGGATCAAGCCGTGGAGGTGATCCGCGACTCCAGTCTTCTCGACCCGGCCCTCGGGGCGACGGTCGACGTGTCGCCCGGGGCACGCGGCGGGAACACGCTCGGGGCGAACGACGGGCACGGTCATCCGCTCAATCCGGCGACCGGCCAGCCGTATGCGCCCGAGGTCGTCAACCAGGCCGACTTCTACCGGGTGATGACCGAGTTCTGGGCCGACGGCCCGAAGTCGGAGACGCCGCCGGGCCACTGGAACGTCCTGGCGAATCTCGTGTCCGACGAGCTCTCGCCGAACCTCCGGATCGGGGGCGCCGGCCCGACGCTCGAGAGGCTCGAGTGGGACGTCAAGCTCTATCTCGCCCTGAACGGCGCGGTCCACGATGCGGCGATCGCGGCGTGGGGCCTGAAGGGCCGCTACGACTCGGTCCGGCCCATCTCGATGATCCGGTACATGGGCGGCCTCGGCCAGTCGAGCGACCCGTCGCTGGCCTCGTACGACGACGAGGGCCTGCCCCTCGTCCCGGGTCTGATCGAGGTGATCACGAAGGAGTCGAGCGCGCCCGGCCAGCGCCACGCGGCCCTCGCGACGAGTGTCGGCAAGGTCGCGATCCGGGCCTGGGGCGGCATCCCGGCCGATCCGAAGACCGAGACGACGGGCGCTGTCTGGATGCTCGCCGGCGACTGGATCCCCTATCAGCTGCCGACCTTCGTCACGCCCTCGTTCCAGGGCTATGCGTCCGGTCACAGCACGTTCAGCCGCGCCGCCGCGGAGGTCATGACCGGCTTCACCGGGAGCGAGTACTTCCCGGGTGGGATCAGCGGCTACACGATCGAGCCCGGATTGCTGAAGAACGAGAAGGGCCCCACGTCGGCGGTCCGGCTCGAGTGGGCGACGTACTACGACGCGGCCGATCAGGCCGGCCAGTCGCGGCTGTTCGGCGGGATCCACATCGCCGCCGACGACTTCGCCGGCCGCATGATCGGTTCGACGTGCGGGGTCGATGCCTGGGCGCTCGCCCAGCGCCTGTACGCGGGCAAGGGCGCGGGGTGAGGCGCTGACGGTCGACGGAGGCTCGAACGCCGGGCCCGACCGTGCCCGGCGACGGCGGGGCACGCTGGTCGGGGTCGCGATCGTGGTCGTCGCCGCTGCTGTCGCTGCGGCGGCATGGGCCGTCGGGGTCGGGCGCCCGGTGGGCCTCGGTCCGGCCGGCGGACCGCCACGCTTCGAAGAGGAGACCGCGACGGCTGGGGTCGCTCATACCTATGACGGCCCGTTCGCCTTCTTCGTGGGCGGTGGCGTGGCGGTCTTCGACTGTGACGGCGACCGCCGGCCGGATCTGTATGTCGCCGGCGGTGCGACCGAGTCGGGTATCTTCCGCAACGACGGCCCGACGGGTGGCGCGCTCCATTTCACGCAGATCACGAGCCCGACGACCGACCTGACTGCGGTCACTGGCGCGTACCCGATCGACGTCGACGGCGACGGGGTCGTCGATCTTGCCGTTCTGCGCAACGGCGAGGACGTGCTCCTCCGCGGGACCGGCGGCTGCGGGTTCGCGCGGGCGAACGAGCGCTGGGCGTTCGACGGCGGCGACCGGCCGACGACCGCGTTCAGTGCGACCTGGGAGGGCGCCGCCTCGCTCCCGACGCTCGCGTTCGGGAGCTACGTGGACCAGGTGGCGCTCGACGCCCCGGACAACGACCCGAACCACCTCTGCGCCGAGAACGTCCTCGTCCGACCGGTGGCCGGCGGGACCGGCTATGCCGCGCCGCTGCCCCTGACCCCGAGCTGGTGCGCCCTCTCGATGCTGTTCAGCGACTGGGACCGATCCGGCCGGAGCGACCTCCGGATCAGCAACGACCGCCACTTCTACATCGACGGTGAAGAGCAGCTCTGGCGGATCGAGCCCGGCGCGGCGCCCCGGCTGTACACCGCGGATGAGGGCTGGGTCCGGGTCAGCGTCGAGGGGATGGGGATCGCGAGCTACGACCTGACCGGCGACACCTACCCGGAGGTCTACCTGACCAGCCAGGGCTCGAACCGCCTCCAGACCCTCACCGCCGGCGCGAGCCAGCCCACGTACCGCGACATCGGCTTGAAGCGCGGCGTCCTCGCCGACCGGCCGTTCACGGGCGGCGACCAGCTGCCGTCCACCGCCTGGCATCCCGAGTTCGACGACGTCAACGACGACGGGCTGATGGACCTGTTCGTCTCCAAGGGCAACGTCCACTCGGAGGAAGACTTCGCGGTGAAGGATCCCAGCAACCTCCTCCTGGGCCGGGCGGACGGGACGTTCGTCGAGAGCGCGGACGCGGCCGGGATCCTCGAGTTCGATCGTGGTCGCGGGGCTGCTCTCGTGGACTTCAACCTCGACGGGCTCCTCGATCTCGTCGAGGTCCACCTCGGAGCGCCGGTCCGGATCTGGCGGAACGTCGGCGCCGGCACCGCCGAACAGCCGGCCCCGATGGGCCACTGGCTGGAGATCCGGGTGACGCAGGGCGGCCCGAACCGCGACGGGATCGGCTCCTGGCTGGAGGTCCGCGCCAGCGGCACGACGATTCGCCGCGAGCTGACGATCGGCGGCGGTCACGCCGGTGGCGAGCTCGGATGGGTCCATGTGGGTCTCGGGAGTGCCGGCGACGCCGAGGTCCGGCTCGTCGCCCCGGACGGCACCGACACGCCATGGCAGCGGGTGACGACGAACCAATTCCTGGACATCGCCCAGGTCAGCGGCGTCGCAACACCGTGGCAGCCGCCCTCCGGATGAGCGAGGATCGGGCTTGATGAGCATCGCTCTGCCGCGCCTCGCCGAGATCGGCGTCCCCCGGTTCGACGAGCCGGCGACCCGCCCGGAGCTGCCGGCAGCGCGCTACCCGGAGCGGATCGAGGCCTTGCGCGCCCGGATGCAGGCTCGCGGCTACGACCGCCTCGTCCTCTGGGCGGACCGCGAGCACAGCGCCGGGATCTCGTTCCTGACCGGGTTCGACCCGCGGTTCGAGGAGGCCATCCTGGTCGTGGGTCCGGATGACGATCCGGCCATCTTCGTCGGCAACGAGTGCTGGGGGATGGCGGGCGCCGCGCCACTGCCGATGCGTCGCGAGCTCCTCCAGGATCTGAGCCTGCCGAGCCAACCCCGCGACCGGTCGCGTCCGCTCGGCGAGCTGCTGGCGGATGAGGGCGTGATCCCAGCCGCGTGCATCGGCGTCGTCGGCTGGAAGACCTACGCCGACCGGGCGACGATCGAGGCGCCGAGCTTCCTCGTCGACGAGCTCCGCGGCCTGGTCGGGCCGGATGGCCGTGTCGAGAATGCGGGCGACCTCCTGATCGACCCGGCCAACGGCCTGCGCGTGATCAACGACGTCGACCAGCTCGCGTTCTTCGAGTGGGCCGCGACCCAGACCTCGGGCGGGATCCGGCGACTCCTCGCAGGCCTCCGGCCCGGAATGACCGAACGCGAGGCCGTCCGCCTTCTCGACTGGAACGGGACACCGATGTCGTGCCACCTGATGCTGACCGCCGGTCCGCGGGCGACGCTGGGGCTGCTGAGCCCCGGCGACCGGGAGATCGAGCGCGGCGACCGGTTCACGGTCGCCTTCGGGATCTGGGGCGCCCTGAACTGCCGGGCCGGGTTCGTCGTCGAGGACGCGGCCGAGCTTCCACCCGACATCCGCGACTACGTCGAGCGGCTCGTCGGGCCGTATTTCGGTGCGATCGCCGAGTGGTACGCCGCGCTCCGGATCGGCGTCAGCGGCGGCGTCCTCCATGAGATCGTGGCTCGCCGGCTCGGCGACCCGTTCTTCGGGATCTTCCTGAACCCCGGCCATCAGATCCATCTCGACGAGTGGGTGAACTCGCCGATCTGGGCCGGCTCGACGATCCCGCTCCGGTCCGGGATGGCGTTCCAGGTGGACGTCATCCCGGCGACCGGCGGGCCGTACTTCACGACGAACATCGAGGACGGGATCGCGCTCGCCGACGCGGACCTCCGCGCGGAGCTGGCGTCCCGCTACCCCGGCGCGTGGGCCCGGATCGAGACCCGCCGGGCCTTCATGGCGGAGACCCTCGGGATCGCGCTCCACCCCGAAGTCCTGCCGTTCTCGAACCTGCCGGCCTACCTGCCGCCATTCCTCCTCCGACCGGACCGGGCCATGACGCTGGCCGGCGCGTGAGAGACCCCGGCGCGCCGCTGGAGATCGTCCGCATCGGCAACGGGGAGGTGGAGGTCGAGGTCCTGCCCGAGGCGGGGGCGCGGCTTCATCGGGTGCGGGCCTTTGGCGCCGAGCTGCTGCGGGCGCCGGCCGACCCGCGTCACCACCTCGCGGACCCGTGGTTCTGGGGCGGCTACGTCATGGCGCCGTGGTGCAACCGCGTCGCCCCAGGCCCGATGGCGCTCGCCGGCCGGACGATCGACCTCAAGGCCAACTTCTTCGACGGCACCGCGATCCACGGCCAGGTCATGGTCAGTCCGTGGCGCCACGAGGGCGGCGGGAGGTTCCGGATCGAGGGCGGCGGCGAGGGGACCGGCTGGCCGTGGCCGTACTCGGTCGAGGAGCGGGTGAGTGTCGACGGGGCGCGGCTGACCGTCCAGCTTCGGCTGACGAACACGTCGGACGCGCCGATGCCCGGGGGCATCGGCCTCCACCCGTGGTTCCTGAAGCCGGTCCGCGTCGCGATCGACGCCAGCGGCGTGCTCTCGACGAACGTCGAATCGCCGGCCCAGCCCGAGCCGGTCTCCGGGGACCTCGACCGGCGCCGCCTCGCCGTCATGCCGGACCGCCTCGACGCCACCTGGACGGACCTCGCCGATCCGCCGGTCGTCTTCGAGTGGCCAGGAGCTGGCGTCCGGGCGACGATGACCGTCGAGGTTCCGGCGCTGTTCATCGTCGCGGCCAGCCCGGGCGACAAGGACGCCGTCGCCGTCGAACCCCAGACGCACGCGCCGGACGGGATCCGCCGGCTGCTCAAGGGCGAGCCCGGCGCCCTGTCGCTCATTTCGCCGGGCGAGACGCTGCCCCTGACGATGCGGCTGTCGTTCGAACGGACAGCCGGTGGCGAGGACGCGAACGCCGGCCAAACATGACCGCTCCCGGCATGGATGCCCGAGACGATGCCGCCGTGAACCGATCGACGCTCGCCGAGACGATCGCGGCCGGGCGCCTCCGCCTCGAGACCGCGCTTGCGGCGTTCGGCGACGCGGCGATGCTGGACGTCGTCGACGAAGCCTGGACGCGCAAGGACGTGCTCGCGCACCTCGAAGCGTGGGAGCGTCGGGTCGTCGACCACCTCGGGACCCTCCGGTCGGGGAACCGGCCCGATGGCTCGGTCCAGACCG
>DASXTH010000181.1:0-2891 GCA_036505555.1 Candidatus Limnocylindrales bacterium
GCCGTCGATCGCGTCGTCACGAGCGGTGGGACGTGGGGCCTCGCGCTGCTGGCGTTCACCGCGGTGATTCGGGAGGGGCTCGAGACCTCGCTCTTCCTCGTCGGTCAGGCGACGTCGGATCGCGGTGAGGCGATCTGGATCCTCGTCGGCGCCGTCACCGGTCTGGCCGTAGCGGTTCTCATCGGGTACGGGTTCTACCGCGGTAGCCGCCGGCTGAACCTCGGGTCGTTCTTCCGCTGGACCGGTATCGCCCTCGTGTTCATCGCCGCCGGCCTCCTCAGCCATGGCATCGGCGAGTTCATCGAGATCGGCGCGCTCGGCAACGGCTTCTGGACTGCGACGGCCTACGACATCAGCGGGATCCTGTCGCACGAGGAGGGGATCGGGGCGTTCCTCCGGGCGATCCTCGGCTACTCGGCCGATCCGGCCGTCCTGACGATCGTCGCCCACGTTGCCTATCTCGTCACGGTGCTTGCGTTCTACTTGCGACCGGTCCGACGCACCACGCCGCCGGCCCCCGCCGGCACCACGACCGTCACGGCCCGGTCCTGACGTCGTGAGCGACGGCCCGCGGGTGGGCGGCGCCGGCGGCGCCAGCCTCGCGAGTGGCGGGACGATCACGGTCCCGGGCTCCGGCTCGATCCGCATCGAGCCCGATGTCGCGGATCTGCGTCTCGGCGTCGTCTCCGTCCGCCCGACGGCCGCCGCGGCCCGATCCGCCGCCGCGGCGACGATGCAGGCGATCCTCGATGCGCTGCTCCAGGCGGGCATCGATCGACGCGACCTGCGGACGACCCTCGTTCATCTCGACGCCCTCCGCGACTACACGTCGGGTGGGACACCCTCCGTCACGGGCTATCAGCTGACGAACACGGTCGAGGCGACGATCCGCGTGATCGAGACCGTCGGCGGCGCGATCGACGCCGCGCTTGCCGCGGGCGCGACGAGCATGGACGGGCTCGGGTTCCGCTTGGCCGACCCGGCGGCGGCCCTCGGCGAGGCTCGCCGCCGCGCCGTCGCGGATGCGCGTGGCAGGGCCCAGACGCTCGCAACCGAGGCGGGCGTCACGCTCGGGCCTGTCGTGGAGATTCTGGAGGCTGGCGCGTCCGTTCCCGGCCCGCCGCGGCCGATGGTCGAGATGCGCATGGCAGGGGATCTCGGCACGCCGATCGAGGCCGGGACGAGCGAGCTGACGATCGACCTGACCGTCACGTTCGCGATCGCCTGACGAAACCCGCCCGGTCAGCGGTCGCGCGCGACGACCCGAAGCACCGCGCCGCCGCGGAGGTCGGCGGCGTAGAGGTTGCCCGCCTCGTCCTCGCCAAACCCGCTCAGGCTGCCGTCGAGCCGGCCGACCTGTACGGGCTCCTGGTAGCCGTCCCCGGCGGGATCGATCGCCCACAGCCGGCCGCTGCAGTAGTCGCCGAACAGGTAGCCGCCGGTCAGGGCGGTGAGCGTCGGCGCGCGGTCGACGTTGCCGCCGATCACGCTGCAGCCGAGGTCTCGCCCGTAATCGGAGACCGGCAGGGTCAGGTCCGGGGTCGCGCAGTCCTGGCTCGGCTGGAAGCAGTGAGTCCCCTCCATGCGGTTCCAGCCGAAGTTCGTGCCGGCTGCCGCCCCCGCCCGCTGGACATCGACCTCCTCCCAAGCGTTCTGCCCGACGTCGCCGATCCACAGGTCGCCGGTCGCGCGGTCGAAGCTGATGCGCCATGGGTTCCGGAGGCCGGTCAACCAGATCTCTGGCCGGCGGCCGCCCGCCCCGTCGGCGTACGGGTTGTCGGCCGGGATGCCGTACGCGCGATCGGCCGTGTTCTGGGTGTCGATGTCGATCCGGAGGATCTTGCCGAGGAGGGTCGCGAGCGACTGGCCGTTGCCCCGCGGGTCGCCGCCGCTCCCACCATCGCCCATCGCCACGAGCAGCTTCCCGCCCGGATCGAACACGAGCGCCCCGCCGTTGTGGTTCGCGAACGGCTGCTCGATGAAGAGGATCTGCCGCTCCGAGCCCGGGTCGACCTGATCGTCGGTCGGGCCCGCGACCGTGAACGACGACACGCGGGTGTTGCCGTCGCGGTCGGTGTAGTCGACGAAGACTCGCGGATCGTCCGGAAAGCGCGGATGGAACGCGACCCCGAGGAGCCCGCGCTCGCCGCCGCTCGTGACCCGGTCGCTGATGTCGAGGAACGGAGCCGGGACGACCTGGCCGTCGCGCACGACCCGGATCCGGCCACCTTGCTCGGCGACGAACAAGCGGTCGCTGCCGTCGCCGGCGTTGGCGATTCCCAGCGGCGCCGCGAGGCCCGTGGCGAGCGGCTCGAGGGTTACGGCGACCGTCCGTGGGTCGAATGCGCCGCTCAAGGCGGTCGCCGGCGAGGCGCGCGACGGGAGCAGGGTCGGACCGCTGAACGGCCCGTAGCCGGCAGAGCGGACGAGAGCGAGCGTGACGAGGACGACTGCTGCGACCCCGACGGCGGCCATGAGGATCATTCGGGCGCGGCGATCACCGGCCGGCGCGGCGCGGAGTGGATCGCGACTGGCCATTTCCCCATCCTACGGTTGCCGCCGGCCGGAGGTTCCCGAAGCCGGTACAGTCCACGGATGGATGCCTTCGAGCTCAGTGACCTCCTCGCCCAGCGCGAGGCCGGCCGCATTCCCTATCTGGAATTCCTCCATGTCCCCGACCTGAGCGTCGGGCTGTACGTCCTCGCGGCCGGCGAGCCTGACCGGCAGCAGCCGCACAGCGAGGACGAGGTCTATTACGTCGTGTCCGGTCGCGCCCAGGTCACGGTCGGCGACGAGGTCCGCGACGTCCGGCCCGGGTCGATCGTGTTCGTCGCGACCGGGGTCCCGCACACGTTCCACGACATCCGCGAGGATCTCGTCCTGTTCGTCGC
>DASXTH010000182.1:0-9724 GCA_036505555.1 Candidatus Limnocylindrales bacterium
TCGCATCGTTCGACTCGTAGCCCATCCCGCGAAGGACGAGCCCGCCGCGCGCGGTCTCGAGCACGGCGACATCGATGTCGGAGCGCTCGAGGACCTGCCAGGCGCCACCGGGGCCGGTCCAGTCGCCGGGCTCGACGAGCCGCTCGTCGACGAGCACGCCGTCGGACGTCGTCGTCCCGACCCGCCTGCCGGCGACCTTGAGGACGTGGGTGATCAGCCGGGTCACGGTGCTCTTGCCGTTCGTGCCCGTGATCGAGACGATCGGGATCGTCCGGTCGGCGTCGCGCACCCAGGCGGGCGGGGTCGAGCGGGCCTCGGCGATCCGCGCATTCCAGCGAGCCACGAGTCGTTCCTGGCTGCCGGTCAGGCGCGCCCGCCGGACGGACGACACGTCACGCTCCGTGAGGGCGAGCGCCGCCTCGGCGATCGTCCGCGCGCGCTCCGCGCCGGTCCAGCCGAACGTGACGATCCAATGCCCGGGATCCGAGGACCGATGAACGGCGACGCCGTCACGCCCCTCGGCGTTTTCGAGCCGGAGGCGGCGGAGCCAGCCGACGAGCTCCTCGATCGGGAGCGGCCACTCGCGCGCCGGGACGGCGGCGCCGAGATGGACGAGCGCATGGCGGCCGGGGCTGCGCTGCCCGTACCACGTCCGCCGGCGCCCGATCGCAACCTCGATCTTCACCGCCGGCTCGAGCCGGTAGACGTTGGGGCCCTCGAGGAGGCGAATCTCGATCAAACGCACGGTTCGGGGATGGTACTGCGCGGCTTCGCCGCGACGACGGCTGTCGCGCCGGAACGACGCTGGCGTCGTTGCCGCCTCCGGTCCGCGCTTACGCACGCTCAAGTGCGCTCGCTCACGGTCCTCGGCGGCGCCCAGCCGGCGCCGCCCCAGCGCGACGAATGCCATCGCGCTGGACCGGATATCGCGCCATCCCGGCCGTAGACTTCCGGTCGTGGACACCCTGAGCGCCCGCGATGCGATCACCGACGCCGAGCTGACAACGATCGAGGCTGCCGTGCGCGCGGACGAGCCCGCGTTCCTCGCCGATCTCGAGCGGCTCGTCAATGTCGACTGCGGGTCGTACACCCCGGCCGGCGTCGACGAGATCGGGCGCTTCGTCGCCGGGTTCATGCGCGCCAACGGCGGGCGGGTCGAGGCTCGCCCCGATCCGGACGGGCGGCTCGGGGCGACCGTGATCGGCACATGGGATGGACCGCGCGCCACCGTCGGCGCGCCGCGGATCCTCCTGATCGGGCACATGGACACCGTGTTCGACCCGGGGACGGCCGCCGAGCGACCGTTCGCGATCGATGCGGATGGGATCGCCCACGGCCCGGGCGTCACCGACATGAAATCCGGGCTGCTGGCGGGCCTCTACGCGGTCAAGACGCTCGCGGACGCCGGGCCGCTCCCGTTCGAGCGGCTCACGTTCGTCGCCAATCCCGACGAGGAGATCGGCTCGCCGAGCTCGACGCCGCACATCCGGGAGATCGCCGCGGACGCGGACGTCTGCCTCGTCCTCGAGTGTGCCCGTGCCAACGGCGACATCGTGTCATCCCGGAAGGGGATCCTCGACGCCCGCGTGACGGTCCACGGTCGAGCCGCCCACGCCGGCGTCGAGCCCGAGAAGGGCCGCTCGGCGGTGCTCGCGGCGGCGGACCTCGTGACACGGATCCACGCGCTGAATGGGCGCTGGGACGGCGTGACGTTCAACGTCGGGGTGATCGATGGCGGGACCCGACCGAATGTCGTCGCGGAGACGTGCACGTTCGAGGTCGACATGCGGGCCGTCCGGCGGGCCGATCTCGTGGCCGCCGAGGCCGAGATCCGGGCGATGCTCGGGACGCTTGCCGTCCCGGACGTAACCGCCGAGCTCGACCAGATGGCCCGCTGGTGGCCGATGGAGAAGCTCGAGCGATCCGGCCGGCTCGTGGACCATGCCCAGGCGATCGCCCGACGTCTCGGCTTCGAGGTCAACGACGCCGCCACCGGCGGCGCATCCGACGCGAACACGACCTCGGGGATGGGCGTCGCGTCGCTCGACGGGCTCGGTCCGATCGGCGGGATGGATCATTCGCCCGTGGAGTACCTCGAGGTGGCGTCGATCGTGCCGCGAACCGCCCTTGTCGCCGGGCTCCTCCTCGCGATCGGGCGCGACCCCGTCGTCCGAGGCTGGCGCGACGCGGGGCCCGTCACGCCGGGGTGAGCCGTCGTCGCCTCGTCTCGTCGGGCAGTCCGTACGAGGCGCGCTACGGCTACAGCCGGGCGGTCGCGATCGGTGACAGCTGCTGGGTCGCGGGCACCACCGACGCCGGGCCCGACGGCCGATCGCAGCACCCCGACGACGCCACGGCGCAGGCCCGCGCGGCCTTCGGGATCGCGATCCGGGCGCTCGAGGAGGCGGGCTTCGGGGTCGCGGACGTCGTCCGGACGCGGATGTACATCGTCAATGCGGATGATGCGTCGCTCGTCGCGGGCGTCAACGGCGAGCTGTTCGGCGCCATCCGCCCGGTTGCGACGCTCGTCCGTGTCGCCGGCCTGATCGATCCATCGCTCGTCGTCGAGGTCGAGCTCGAGGCCCGGCGCGGCTGACGCCCTGGTTCAGGCGAGCCCGGCGGCGCGTCCGGCGATCGCGATCGCGACCGACGCGATCAGCCCGAGAAAGAGGTTCCGCCTCCAGGCGACGATCCCGATGCACGCCAGCACCGACAACCACGGCAGCCCGACCGTGAACGCCGATCGGCCATCGGTCGTCGCGACCATGACGTTGACGGCCGCGAGCGCCGCGAGGACCGCCGGGCCGACGAGCTGGAGATACTCCAGCCCGCGCCGCGGCAGGCGCTCGAGCGCCGGGCTGAGCAGCCCGACGGCGCGCGACGGATAGGTCACCGCGAACATCAGGAGCGCGAGCGGGACGAGGTCGGTGCTCACGGCCGGACGTCCTCGAGGCGTGGCATGGGCTCCCCGGAGCCATCGGTCGGTCGCAGCGCCTGCGGCACGAGCAACCCGACGACCGGACCGAGCATGCCGCCGGCGATGATCCCGACGGTCGGGCTGATCGCAAGGGACACCCCGACCCCGATTGCGGCGCCCGCAGCGGCCGCCGCGACCTCGCGCCAGCCCGCGATCAGGCCAACCATGAGCCCGGCCATGGCGGCGGGGAAGATGACGTCGATCCCGAACCGGCTCGGCTCGACGATCGTGTCGCCGATCGTCACCCCGACGAATGTCGCGATGTTCCAGGGGATCAGGGTCGTGACGATCGCGGGGTACCAGTAGCCGACCGGGTCGAACCGGCCGAGCCGTCGGAAGTGGCTGACCGCCAGCGCGAACGACTCATCGGTGAGGACGTGGGCGGCCACGGCACGCTCGACGAACGATCGGCCGCGGAACCATGGTGCGAGGGCCGCGGAGTAGAGGACGTGGCGTGCGTTGAGGAGGAATGTCAGAAGGCCGATGGCCGGCCAGGTCAGCCCGGCGACGACGTACCCGATCGCCGCGAACTGGGCCGCTCCGCCGAACGCGATCAGGCTCATCGCCATCGCCTCGATCGGCGAGAACCCTCCGGTCGTCCGGGCGGTCAGCCCGTAGACGAAGCCAAAGCCGGCGGCGCTGACGACGATCCCGAGCCCGTCGAGGACGAGCTGGCGGCGGGAGGCGCGGAGGGTGGCCGGGTCGATCGGCGGCGGCTGCGTCGACGCCGGGAAGGCGCCGCTCAGCGCAGGAACGTCTTGCCGCAGGTGCCGTCGCAGACGACGAACAGAGCGTGCTTCTCGGCCGCGTACCCCGCGACATGGAGGAGGCCCGGGCAGCCCGCCGTCGGGCACTTCCAGACCCACCAGCGGTCGTTGTGGTCGAGCGGCGTGGTCTCGGCCTTGAGCGTGTCCTCCAGCCCGTCGCGCTCTCCGAGCAGCGCGTTGATGCGCGCGGCGCGTTCGGTCTCGGTCTCGCTCGTGTAGGGATAGTTCTGACCGACGTTCGACGTCAACGTTGGCTCCCGGGTCGGCAATGGGAAACCGGTGGCGGCGTCGTGTGAGCGCAGCCCGCCACCGGTGGCACCGAGCATAACTCCAAAGCTGTCGCGCTGGAACAACGATGGCTGTGTTGCCGCCTGCGATGCGCGCTCACCTGCGTTTGAGCCCGCTCGCTCCGGTGCTCGCGTCGGGACGCGAAGCTGGCGCGAGATCCGGTTCGGGGCTCGTGACCGCGGGTTACCAGACTGCGGGGAGGCCGGTGCTTCGGGGGTCTGTTGCGGCTGCGAGCGAGCCGTCGGGGTCGGCCGGGCCGCCGTCGACGAGCGCGATTGCGTGGGCGTGACCCAGCAAGCCGTTGAAGGGGATCGTTCGGGTGACCGGATGGCCGAGCGTTGCCAGCTCGTCAATGACGGCCGCCGCGTAACGCTCCTCGATCCGGACCTCGACCGGCGGCGCGAAGTGCTCCTCGGGCTCGACGAACCAGCGCGGCGCGCCCACGGCGGTCGCCACGTCGACGCCGCCGTCGACGAGCGCGGACACGACCTGGGCGTGGATCTGCGGTTGGGCGTCCCCACCCATCGACCCGGTCACGACCCACGGTCGCTCCTCGCCGTTCCGGAACAGCATTCCGGGGAGCAGCGTGTGGAGGGTCCGCTTGCCCGGCGCGAGCACGTTCGGGTGCTCCGGGTCGAGCGAGAAGTACGAGCCTCGGTTCTGATAGTGAATGCCGGTGTCCGGATCGACGACGCCGGATCCGAACCCCGAGTAGTTCGACTCGATCAGGCTGACCGCGTTGCCCTCGGCATCAACGGTGGCGAGGTAGATCGTGCCGCCGCCGCGCGGGTTCGTGGCGGCGGGCGGCAGCGCAGCCCGCGCCGGATCGATCAACGTCGCGACCGCCTCCGCGTGCGCCTTCGAGAGCAGCCGCTCGACCGGGATGTCGACGACGTGCGGGTCCGACAGCCACGCGTCCCGATCGGCCATCGCCAGCTTTGCGGCCTCGATGCCCACATGGACCCAGCGGGCGTCTTCCACGCCGTTCGCCCCGAACGCGGACGGTGCAGGCGGCTCGAACGTCTCGAGGATGTTCAAGAGCTCGAGCGCGACCAGGCCCGAACTGTTCGGCGGGTGTGTCGTCACCCGCACGCCGCGGTAGTCGGTGACGATCGGCTGCGTCCAGGTCGAGGTGTGCCCGCGGAGATCGCCGGCCGAGATCGCGCACCCCGCGGCCGCGAGACCTCGCGCCTGGCGGTCGCCGATCTGGCCCTCGTAGAAGTCGTCGAAGCCGGCCTCCGCGAGCCGCTCGAGCGTCGCGGCCAGGGCCGGCAGCCGCACCCGCTCGCCGGGTCGCCACGGCCGGCCGCGCGGGCGATAGACCTGCTCGAACCCCGAACCGGGACCGACTGACTCGACGACCAGCGGCAGGGTCGCCTCGACCGCCCCGATGAAGCCGTCGTAGGCGGGGAAGCCCTCCCAGGCGAGCTCGATGGCCGGCGCGAGAACCTCGGCGCGGGGTAGGCGGCCATGGCGGGCGTGCGCATCACCCCACGAGCGAACAGCGCCCGGCACCGTGATGGAAAGGGGACCGCGAGAAGGCAGCGCCTCGAGGCCGTGGGTTCGGAGCGCCGCGGCATCCGCGGCCGCCGGTGCCCGCCCGGAGCCATTCAGCGCCGTCTGCCGGCCGCTCCGCTCGTCCCAGATCAGCCAGAACGCGTCGCCGCCGATCCCGCAACCCGACGGCATGACGACGCCGAGCACGGCGTTCGTCGCGATCGCCGCGTCGACGGCATGTCCGCCCGCTCGGAGGATCGCGAGGCCAGCGGCGGTGGCGAGGTGATGTGGCGCGACGACCGCCCCATGCGCCCCGCGGACGAGCGGCATCGGGACGAGCGGGCGGCCGCCGGGTGCGGTCATGCCGGCTCCTCCGGCGGCACGCCGTGGCGCGCGGTTTCCGGTGCCAGTTCCGGGTACTGCTGCTCGAGAAGGAACTCCTGCCGGCGCAGCTGCGCGAGCGGGAGGAGCGCGACGGCCAGCACGACGGCGGTCCCGATGAGCAACCCGTCGATCCCCTTCCACTCCGCCGCGTATCCGCCGATCAGGCTCCCGCCGATCTGTCCCAAGGCGAGGAACACCGAGTACAACCCCATGATGGCGCCACGGTCTGTCGGGAAGGCTTCGGACATGTCCGCGAGCAGGCCGACGGCGGCAGGCGTCGCGCCGGCGAGCACGAACAGTCCGGCGGCCGCGGCGATGCCGGCGACGATCGGCAGGACGAGCGGGACGCCCTCGGCATGATTGACGACGAACGCGCCGGCGGCCATCACTCCGCCGCCGACGATCCCGCTCGCGATGATCGTCGTGCGCCGGAAGACCTTGAAGCGGTTACCCCAGTACAGGAGGCCGGCGGCAAACACCACGCCGATCCCGATGACCGCGAGCGTGATCTGGAGCCAGTCGAAGCCGCGCATCAGGAGCTGTTCGGGGAAGTTCGGGTTCGCCCGTGAAAAGGTGAAGAGGGCCTGGCTGAACCAGAGCCCGATCGCGGCGTTGACGGCAATCCACGTGGGGGCCAGCAGCCAGACATGTGACGATCGGAGGAGCGTCACGTAGCGGCCCAGGTCCATCTGGCTCCGTCCCCCCGCGGCTGCGGCCGCGGCTCGTGCCGCGCGCTCGTCGACCTGAAGGTCATCGACGCCCCAGCGATAGATCGCGAACGACACCACGTAGACGAGGGCGTTCAGGAAGAAGGCGGTCGGTCCAAAGAGGGCGAACAAGCCCGAGGACGCCGCCAGCCCGACCCCGATCCCGGCCAAGGTGGCGCCCTCGAAGCGTGCCGCCGCCTTCCCGCGGAGGAGCTCGTTGCCCGCCGTGACGAGAGCGATGTAGCCGAGGATCGACGGGATGCTCGCCGCGGTCGACGCGCCCTCGAGGATCCGGGTCCCGCCGAGGATGACCAGATTTGTCGTGAGCCCCGTCAGGATCACGGCGACCGCCCCGAACGCGGGGCCGATGAGCATCACCCGGTGGTGGCCGAACCGGTCCGACAGCACGCCGAAGAACGGCGATAGCGACAGCTCGCTGAGATAGAACGATGCGTGCAGCCACGCGAGCGTGGTCGGCTCCACGAACGTGCCACCGTGGAGATGGAGCGTGGAGAGGTAGACCGCCAGCATCGAGCCTGTCAGGCCCGTGCTGAAGCGGAGCGTGAAGGTGCCGCCGAGGACGGCCCACAGCGATCGATCCATGCGGGCGTCAGCGTACCGGCTCGGGTCCTCGGGGCGTGTCAGCCACGAAGCGGGGTTCCGCCGCCGTTAACGTCTCGTATCATCGGCGCGGGGATCGCCACTCTGGAGGGAGCCGTGGCCCGCATCGTCTTCGTCACCGATTCGGCGTCGGACCTCGACCCGGCGGTCGCGACCGCCCACCGGATCCGGGTCGTGCCGCTCGTCGTGACCTTCGGCAACGACACGTACCGCGCCGGCGTCGACCTTTCGACCTCCGAGTTCTGGGAGCGGATGACCGCCCCCGACGCGCCCTTCCCGAAGACCGCGGCCTCGAGCCCCGGTGAGTTCAAGGCCGTCTACGACGGCGCGTTCGCCGAAGGCGCCGACGCGATCGTCGCGGTCCACGTTGCGGGGACCCTCTCGGGCGCCATCAAGGCTGCCGAGATCGCGAGGTCGATGCTCCCCGACCGCGAGATCCACGTCGTCGACTCGCAGGGCGCCTCGATGGCCCAGTCGATCCTCTGCTTCATGGGCCAGGAGCTCGCGGACAAGGGGATGTCGGCAGCGGAGATCGCCGAGACCCTGACCGAGCGCGCCTCTGACCTGCGGATGTACGTCTCGCTCGAGACGCTCGAGTACCTGAAGAAGGGCGGCCGGATCAGCGGCGCCCAGGCCGCGATCGGGACGCTCCTTGCCGTGAAGCCGATCATCGCGGTCGAGTCCGGCACGGTCGAGACGGCCGACAAGCCGCGAACCCGATCGAAGTCGCGCGAGCGCTGCATCGAGCTGATCACGGCGCGCCCGATCGAGCGGATCGCGATCCTCCACACGATGGCGCCCGACGTCGACGCATTCCGCGACGAGGTCATCCGGCGGGCCGGCCTCGACCCGACGGAGGTCTCCGTCACGATCGTCGGGGCGTCGGTCGGCCCACACCTGGGCCCGGGCTGCGTCGGCGCCGCAGTCCTTTACCGGCAGGCCTGATCGGAACGACCTCCGACCGGCGCGGCTGGCCTCGGTTCAACGTTGCGGCCGTCACGGTGGACTCGGACGGGCGTCTCCCGGGTGCGCGCGTACTGCGCGACCGTTTCTGGTGGAGCCCATCCGCGATGACCGCCCCGCATCAACGCCTACGCATCGCCGTCCTCGTCGTAGCGCTCGCGTCGGTCGCGTCGTGTGCCGATCAGAAGCCGCCTGCCTCGCCGTCCCTGACCCCACCTGCTGGCACGACCAGCCCGTCGAGCGGGCCGTCGAACCCGGACGCGTCGTCGCAGACGGCGGTCCCCCCGAGTGCCGCGCCGCCGGCGGAGCCCGCGCCTCTTGGCTGGATCCGCGCCGGGAAGATCCCGGAGGGCGGCTCGGCGAGCAGCGTGCTGTCGTTCGCCGACGGGTATGTCGCCTGGGGAACCCAGGGCGACGAGATCGACGCCGCGGCGTGGTTCTCGGCCGACGGTCAAGCCTGGCGGCAGGTCGACTTCGGCGAGCAGCCCACGTGTCTCGGTTCGGGACCATCCATCGTTACCGCCGTCGCTGCCCCGTCAGGCGTGCTCCTGATCACCAACGAGCCGGACGCCAGTCTCGCAGGCTGTGGCTGGCACCTGGTGGCATGGACGACGACCAATGGCACGACGTGGCAGGCCAGCCGGCTGTCGGACGCGACCGGCCAGGGAGGGGTCGTCGCATGGTGGACGAGCGGCGCCTACGAAGCGATCGTCCGGGACTCGCGAGGGGCCGGCAGGCTCTGGAGGTCGGACGACGGCTCGACCTGGACCATCAATCACGAGATCGACTTCATCAGCGAGCTCGATTCCATCACAGGGACGGCAGATGCAGTGGGTACCCGCCTCCTGAGCGTCTCGACCGGTGATATCGATCCGGTGACCGGAGCGCTGTACGCGTCGAAGGATGGCGGAACGTGGGCTCGGGTCTCGGAACCCGGAACCGACGCCGACGTGATCGATGGGCTCACTCCGCCGGGCGATGGCCACTCGTTCTGGGTCGCGACGACCACCGACCAGGAAACGCCCAGGCAGACGATCTGGGTCTCGAGCGATCTGAAGAACTGGACGGCGGGAGCACTCGGTTTCGAGGCCGCCGGGGTCATCGTCCCGACGTCACACGGGCTGCTGGCGCTCGGACACGACGTCTGCATCGATACCGGGACGGCCTGCGAGCTTCGGCCGCGCGAATACCTCCTCTCGCGGGACGGGCTCGACTGGCGGCCGCTCGGTACGATGGACGTCGCAGAGGTCTTCGCAGACGGGCCGGCGGGGGTCGTCGGCGTGGACGCAATCGGCTCGGCCGTCTGGCGACTCGAGCGCCTCACGGAGGACGAGGTGTTCCTCGTCGCCGGACTTCGCCCCGACGTCCGCGGTCGCTGCGCCCCACGTCGAGACGGTCTACCCGCCAGGGCCGTGGCCGGGGTGACGTGTCGGCCATCCGCGGGTGGTGTCGACGAGGTCGGCGCGTATCTCTTCGAACGTGCCGGGGACCTCCAGGCCGCCTATCGGGACCGGATGGCC
>DASXTH010000183.1:0-8989 GCA_036505555.1 Candidatus Limnocylindrales bacterium
AGGAGGAGCTGAGCCTCCGCACCAGCTTGGCGCGGACGCTCACGCTCCTGCGCGGCTATACCGGCGAGGCCGAGGACGCCTACGTCGAGGCGCTTGCGCTCTTCGAGGGTCGCCGCGAGGTGCCCCAGCTGTTCCCGATCCTGCGCAACCTCGCGAGCTTCCACGGCTTCCGCGGCGAGGTCGACAAGAGCATCGAGTACGCGAACCAGATCGTCCGCCTCGCCGATGCGCAAGGCGACCCTGGCATGCGGGTCGACGGCAACTTCATCCTCGGCTCGAACACGGGGTTCGCCGGACGGCTGGAGGAGGGCCTCGCCAGCATCGACGAGGGAATCCGGGTCTTCGAGAGCGGCGCCTACCGACCGCGCCGGTTCCGGCTCGGGGTCGACGTGCGGGTGTCGAGCCTCACGACCTCGGGGTTCTTCCTGTGGCTCCTCGGCCGCCCGGACCGAGCGGTCGAGCGCGCCGACCGCGCGGTGGCGCTGGCGACCGAGATCGACCATCCGTACTCAGTGGCGTACGGCCTGTTCCACTCCGCGTTCCTTCACCTCTGGCGCCGCGAGCCGGAGCTCGTCCAGGCCCGCGCCCAGCGGGCCGTGACCGTCGCCGAGGCCAGCGACATCCCGATCTGGATCGCCCTCGGGACGTGCCTGCTCGGCGCCGCGACCAGCGCGCTCGGCCGGCCGCAGGACGGCCTCCGGCAGATCGCCGACGGCCTCGATCAGTACCAGGATCTGCGCACGCCGCCGGTATTCTGGCCGTTCGTCCGGTTCGTTCAAAGCGGGGCGCATGTTGACGCGGGATCGGCCGAGCTCGGGCTCGCGCTGATCGACGAGGCGATCACCCTTGGCGCCGACGCCACGCCGATCGCTCCGTTGTTCCACATCGTCCGCGGCGACCTGACGATGCTGGGACCGGACCCGGACGTCCCGGCGGCGACCGCCTCCTACGAGCGCGCCCGGGCCTTGGGGGAGCGAATGAGCGCTCGGACGCCGCAGCTTCGGGCGGCTGTCCGGCTGTGTCGTGTGGCTGCTGGCGGGGAGCGCGAAGCGCGGATCGCGGACCTGCGGGCGATCCACGCGACCTTCACCGAGGGCTTCGCGACGCCGGATCTCCAGGAGGCGGCCGAGCTGCTGGCCTGAGCGGCGCGATCCGCGTGGGGCATACTGGCGGCGGCGAAGGGAGTCCGGTCCGTCAGGGAGGCGTCAATGCGCGATCGCCTGCGTCGATTGCTCGGGTTCGTCGGCGCCGCTGCGTTCACGGGTGCCGTGGCAGCCGCCGCCGCCGTCGCGGCGATCTATCTCACGGGATCGAGCGGTGCCTTCAGCTGCTTCCCGTCGTTGCCACCCGCGGCGCCCGACCCGATCCCGCGCTGGATCATTGTGGCCGGACTCCCGGCCGCCGGCACCGTCCTCGTCGGCGCGTTCTTCGCCCTCGGCGCTCAGCGGGTCCTGAGCCGACTGATCGGGCTGGCGCTGGCCGTGGCGCTCGGGGCGTTGACGTTCTACGAGGTCTACCTCTGGCTGCCGGTCGTCTGCAAGCCCTAGCCCGGACGCTCCTCCTCAGCGCCCATCAGCCTCGCGCTGAATCGAGGACGTCACGGAGGCTCTCGACCGGGCCGAGGTGGTCGAGCTTGTCCGGGTTCACGATCGAGCGGATCGTCGCGATCCGGCCGTCGACGACCTCGAACGACATCACCGAGAAGATGCCGCCGCTCGGGCCGCGGAAGATGACGCCCGGCTGACCGTTGATCCCGTGTAACTCGTACCCGGCGCCGACGTGCCTGATCCGGTCGCCGAGAGTTGCGAACATCCGGGCGACGTGGTCGGCGCCGGCGATCGGCTTGAACCATTGCGGCACCTTGCCGCCGCCGTCGCCGTGGACGATCACGTCCTCGGCGAGGAGCTCGATCAGCCCCGCGACGTCGCCGCGGTTTGCCGCTGCGAGGAACCCGCGGAGGAGCTCCTCGCCCTCGCGTTCGTCGGCGTCGAAGCGCGGCCGGTTTTCCGCGATGAAGCGTCGCGCCCGGACGGCGTGTTGGCGGCAGGTCGCGGGCGTGCGATGGACGATCCGGCCGACCTCGGCGAAGTCGTAGTCGAACACGTCGTGAAGGAGGAATACCGCCCGCTCGACCGGCGTCAACCGCTCGAGCAGGAGGAGGAAGGACATCGACAACGACTCGACCGTCTCGGCCTGAGCCGCCGGGTCGCCGGCGCCCTCGTCGGTCACGAGCGGCTCCGGGAGCCACTCGCCGACGTACGTCTCACGCCGGACGCGGGCCGAGTTGAGCTGGTCGATGGCGACGCGGGTGACGACGGCCGACAGATAGGCCTTCGGCGACTCGACGACCGTGTCCTCGGCGAGCGCCCGCTGGTAGCGGACGAACGCCTCCTGGACGACGTCCTCCGCCTCGCTGACGCTCCCGAGCATCCGATAGGCGATCGAGAACAGGAGCGGGCGGAGGTCGACATAGGCGTCGGCGACGTCGTCGTTGATCCGGGGCGGGGTCACGCGGCCGTCGTCTCCCGGGGTTGCCTGTGTGCGCGGCGCGCCGCCGGCACCGGCGTATCGAGGCCACGGCGGAACCCGTCGCGCCAGCTCGGCCAGATCGGCTGCCAGCCGAGCTCGCGCTTCGCCTTCGCGTTCGAGGAGCCGCGGCCCTCGGTCATCATCGTGACCGCGACCTCGCCCGCGAACAAGCGGGCGAGCCAGGCCGGGACGTGGAGCGGCTTCGGTGCACCGAGCGCCTCGGCGATCGCCGGAATGAACACGCTCGATGGTGCCGGCTCGTCGTCGACGATGTTGTAGATGCCGCGCTTGCCCCGCTCGAGGGCGGCGACGGTGCCGCCGGCGGCATCGTCGATGTGGGTCGAGGACACGTATCCCGCGCCGCTGCCGATCACCGGGAACATCCGCTTGCGGAGGATGTCGGCGAGCGTCTCGGACGAGCCCGGGCCGTAGAGCCCGCCGTAGCGGACGACGATCCCGTCGAGCGGCGCCTCGAGGACGGCCCGCTCCAGGAACCGGATTGCGGCGAGGGTCTCCTGCTGGTCCTTCAGCGGATGCGGATCGAGCGGATCTTCCTCGGTCTTGACCCACGAGCCCTCCCGGGCATTGCTCCAGCCCGTGAAGCTCTGGGCGACAAACCGCTTGACGCCACTTGCCTTCGCGGCCGCGAGCAGGTGCTCCGTGCCTTCGGTCCGGAGCCGGTTCGTCAGGGCGAACCAGCGATCGAAGTGGCGGAAGTCGGGTGCGCCGGAGAGCGCCGTCATCTCGTGGATGATCGCATCCGGCTGCGCCTGGGCCACGGCCTGGCCGACGGACGCGCCATCGAGCCCGTCCATCACGACGGCCTCCGCGCCCTGGGCCTGGATCGCCTCCAGGCCCTTCGGATTCGTCGTCGTTCCGATCACGTCGTGACGGTTCGCGACCAGCATCGGCACGAGCCGACGCCCAACGGCGCCGTTGGCGCCTGCAACAAGGACCCGCATTGGTGGGCCTCCTTTCTCGTCTCTGCACCCAAGACGAGATGGAGGCCGCCAGCGTGAAACCGGAGGACAGCGTCGTCGGTCCGGCGCGTCGAGAACGCGCGACCCAGCTCCGCTCGCGAGCGGATCCCCGGCTAGCCCGTCGGGAGCAGCGCAGACGGCGGCAGCTCCATCGACGGCGCCGCCGCGTCCGCCGCGTGTCCGTCGAGGCCGTCGACCTCATGGACGAGCACGCCGACGAGCTCGCGATCGAACTGGTGGCCGGCCTCCCGCCAGAGCACGTCCATCGCCTGGGCCGCCGACGCGCCGTCGCGGTACGGCCGGTCGTGGGTGATCGCGTCGAACGCGTCGACGAGCCCGACGATCCGGGCGCCGATCGGGATCGCCTCGGCCCGGAGTCCGTCCGGGTAGCCGCGGCCGTCCCAGCGCTCGTGGTGATGGCGAACGATCGGCGCGAACGTCAGGGCCGGAGCGAGCGGCGCACAGATCCGCTCGCCGATCTCGGGATGACGACGCATGAGCGCCTGCTCGTCCTCGTCGAGCGGTCCGGGCTTCGTCAGGATTGCCTCGGGAACGCCGATCTTGCCGACGTCGTGGAGGAGCGCCCCGTACGCGAGTGACTCGAGCTCGGGGGCCTCCAGCCCGATCCGCGACCCGACGCGGGCCGCCAGGTTGGCGAGCCGCTGGCAGTGGCGCTCGGTCATTGGATCCTTCGCTTCGACGGCATTCGCCAGCGCCGCAACTGCGGTGTGGGCCGCGTCCATCCGGTCGAGCGCCTGACGAAGACGCAGGGCGCTCCGCAGGCGAGCCAGCAGCTCGGCGGGATGGAACGGCTTCGACACGAAGTCGTCGGCGCCGGCGTCGAGCCCCTCGACGACCGAATCGAGGCCCGTCCGACCGGTGACGAGGACGATTGGCAGCGCGAGCGTCCGGGCGTCGCTCCGGAGCCGCCGCGTGACCTCGAAGCCGTCCAGGGATGGCAGCCCCACGTCGAGCAGAACGAGATCCGGTGACAGCCGCTCGATCGCGGCAAGGGCTTCCTCACCGTCGGCGACCGAAGTGGTCCGGTAGCCGTCTCGGGCCAGAAGCTTCTCGAGCAGGGAGCGGTTCGCCTCGTCATCCTCGACGACGAGGACGTGGGACGTCATTCGGACGATCCGACGTCCGCTGCCCCCCGGTTCGATTGCACAAGCCGCGGCGTCCAGTTCGGCACAGGTTCGGCGATGTCGGGCAGCTCGAGCCAGCCCTGCCGAACCGCGTACATCACGGCACGGGTCCGGTTCGGCGCCCCGAACTTGTGGAGGATGCCGGTCACATGGTTCTTGACGGTCTTCTCGCTGAGATCGAGCTGGACCGCGATCTCGCGGTTCCGGAGCCCCCGGGCAACGAGGGCGAGGACGTCCGACTCCCGCGTCGTCAGCGGGTCCTCGGGCAGCAGGTCGAGGGCGAGCGAGTGGCGGACCTCCTCGACGATCCGGCCGACGAGATCGGGTCGCCCGGTCAGCTCGGCCAGGAGCTGGTCCTCGCCATCGGCGACCCGGCGGATCGTGTCGACGAGCTCCTCCGGCTGGGCGAGCTCGGCGACGTGACCCGTCGCGCCGATCTGGATGGCTTCGACGATGCTCGCGTCGTCATCCTCGCCACCGAAGACAACGACTCCCGAGTTCGGCGTGTCGTCGCGCAACCGACGGGCCGCATCGGTGTCGGTCGGTTCGTTGAGGGTGCCGCCGATGAGGATCACGTCTGGAGCGGCGTAGTCGACGATCGCCCGGGCCTCGTTGGCCGAATGGACCTGGGCGATGACCTCGATGCCGTCTTCCTGCTCGAGCACTTCACGAACGGCAAAGCCGAGCAGCGATCGGGGTTCGACCATGACGACACGGATCGTCTCGGCCGCGGGGCGGGCAGCCAACCGACGAGGGCGCATGACACCTCCTGCTGGATCAGCGCGGGCCACCTCCACCGTAGTCACGGGGTCTCGCTGGCGCATGCCCCATTCGGGTAGATCGCTCGGCGCAATTCGTCCTGGCCGGGCGTGGCGCGCAGTTGGTGCGCCCCTGGCCTGCGTGTGCCCGGCCCGGTGCGCCCCTCATGCGCGAAAACGCAATGTCCGCGCTCGCGTGCCTGCAGCAATCGTCGTCCCGAGACGATCCTGCCGCGACGGGTGCACGTTCATCGCGCAACCGCGCATCACGGGCGCACCGCCTCACCGCAGACCGCTCCCCTTGGCGATACTGTCCCGGCGACAGCGGCGGAGGGAGGGACCCTGCGCTGATCGACGATCCGGTCGAGCGACTCCAGGCTCGACTCGGGCGCGCGCTCGAGGCCAACCGGCCCGGCTCCGGCGTCAGCCACGTCCTCATCGTCCTGCCGTCATACAGCCTCAGCGAGTCGATCCTGGACGATGAGGCGGCGGCGCTCGAGGCGCGCGTCCGCGAGGCACCCGCCGACGTCGCGTCCTCTCTGGTGCCGCGTTGACACAGGCCGCGGGTCGTCCCCGATCGACGGATCTCATGGGAATGCTCCGCCGCCGGCGTCACGCCGTGATCGCCGTCGCGACCACGGTCGTCATCCTCGTCGGCGTGCCGATTGCCGCCCTCACCAGCCGACCGAGCTGGACACTCCGGCGCTGATGTTCGCGACGCCTGGGGAGGACCTCCAGCCACGAGGCTGGAGCCCCGACGGCACCCGGTTCCTGTTCTCGAGACTCGACTAGTTCGTCGTCATCCGGATCGCCGACGGCGCCCGCGTGGCGACCGGCCTCGGAGCGTGGCCGGTCTGGATCGACGACGACGAGATCGACGCGATCCGCGACATCGGGCTCGGCCGGTCGCAGATCATCGTGCACGCGCCATTTCAGGCGGCGTGACGGGATCGGCGCCAGATCTGGCGTACGACGAAGGTGATCGGGACGACGATGACGAACGACAGGAACACGATCAGGAAGAGCCCGAGCCCGATCCAGCCCCGACCCTCGTCGTAGTAGCCCAATCGCGCCGACGAGTCGACCGAGCTCCATGGGGACATCCCCCACAGCAGGGGGCCCAGGAACACGAATCCAAGGGCCGCAGCGAGAGCACCGAGTAGTCCGATCCGCCACGTCGCGATGGCAAAGGTCACGGGCGCGACAACGTAGGAACAGACCCTGCTGATCAGGATCAGCTTCGAGTCATCGACCGCTGCAAGCGGGCCAATTCCACCTCGGGCGTCGTATGAAAGAAACGTGCCCGCGATCGCAACGAAGCCGGAGATCGACGCCAGGGCGAACGCGGCGAGAAATCCTGGGGCGACAGACGCAACCCACATCGCCATCCTCCGCTCCGGCGATCTCTGTTCCGGGCCGGTTGCGTCGCCGTCGAGCGGCGGTGGCGATGCATTGGCGTTCACGGCGCACCTCGAGCGGGTCGAGCGGACGTTACTCCTGCTCCGTCCCGTCGACGCGGTTGCGAGGTCCCCGTTGCACGAGGGACTCCGATATCGTCGGCGATCGACTCCCTACGCCCGATCCCGGTCCCTTGCCGTGGTCTCGCAACCGTCGGCTGGGTGGCGGCGGGTCAGTGGTGGGGTGCTGGCTGACCCTTCGCCGGGAGGATGTGGGCCACGCCGCCGGCGGGCCGGATCGTCGACTCATGTCCGTCGTCCCAGGCGACCCGATAGCGGGTGCCATACGACGCCTCGATGACCTCGAGGATGTCGCCCTCGCGGGCCGGCTTGCCGGCCTTGTCCGAGTCGATGTGGATGCGATCGCGCTTCTTGGCCGCCATGGCCGTCACCTCCGTGAGGCTTTCCGGGCCGTCGGGGCGGCCCGCGGGATCCAGCGCCATTCTCGTCCTTCGGTCCCGTTCGGGCCAGTGCCAGCTCTGCGAAGCTGCATCGCCCCTCTGGCAGAGACGCCCGTACTCTGCAGAGCATGCCAAGCAAGCTCGCCACAGCCTGGACCGTGTTGCTGATCGGAGGGCCGTCTGGGACCGGCAAGACTCGGCTCAGCTATCCGCTGGCGCGTCATTTCGGCGTTCCGATCGTCGAGGTCGACGACATCGTCGAGGCGCTCCAGGCGATGACCACGCCGGACCAGCAACCCGCGCTCCATCACTGGGCAAGCCACCCCGAGGCCGCCGAGCTGCCGCCCGAGGGCATCCTGAAGCTTCACCTCGCGGTCGTCGAAGCGCTGGAGCCGGGGCTGGCCGCCGTCGTCGCGAATCATCTCGAGACCGATATGCCGGTGATCATCGAAGGCGACTACCTCTCGCCTCGCTTTGCCGCTCGCGAGACGTTCAACGGGGTCGCGGCCAACGGGCGGGTCGCATCCGTATTCCTACACGAGCCCGATGAGGATCGGCTCATCGCCAATTTCGCAGGGCGGGAGCCGGCGGACGGCGGCAGCGTGGTCGGGCGCGTGTGAGCGTGCTGTTCGGCGAATGGCTCGCGGGCCAGGCAGCCCAACCGGGAATTCCGGTCATCCGGCCTCGACCATGGACGAGTCTGGAACGAAGGGTGTTGGCGGCTCTCGACCGGTCGTAGCCATGCCGAGCCAGCGACCCGGAGGCGGCGGCGCTCGGGTGTGACGCACTCGCGCGCGCCTCAGCCGGGGGCAGGCTCCGGACCTGGGTCGCCTCCGGCGGCCACGATCGCCAGGCGCGGCAGGTACATCTCCCAGCCGAGCCGGTGGATCGCCACGTCCTCGGCCGGGAGCCCGCGATGGGTGAGCCGCACGATCGTTCCGTCGCCGTCCGTGACGAGCTCGATGTCGACCGTCGACGAGCCCGGCGGCACCGTCGGGCTGCCCCGCCAACCCCAGGTGAACGTCACGCGCTGATCGGGGACGAGCTCCACGAATCGGCCCTCGACCGTCGCCCCGCCCCGCATCACGAGGCGGAACCGGCCGCCGGCCACGGGCTCGATCTCGGCCGACTCGCCCTGCCAGCGGGCCCACTCGACCGAGTCGGTGAGGTGGCGGTAGACGGCGGCGCGCGGCGCCGCGATCCGGCGCTCGACCCGAAGCTCGACCGTGTCCGTCATCGCCCCCGCTCCTCCGCCTCCACGGACGCGGCCAGCTGGTCGAGGACGTCGATCCACATCGCCTCGAGCGCCAGCGCGAGCGGCCCGAGCCGTTCCCGATCGGCGCGATAGAAGCGGTGGTTCCCCACGCGGCGCGGCCGCACGAAGCCGGCGTCGCGCAGGACGGCCAGGTGCTGCGAGACCGCCCCGAAGGTGATGTCGAACCGGGAGGCGATCTCGCCCGCGGACAGCTCCCGGTCCCAGGTGAGCCGAAGAATCTCGCGTCGGTGCGGCTCCGACACGACCTGCAGGGCATCCATCGCTCGGTAGTTTAGTCGAGGTTGAAATAGCTCTGCTGAGCCGCTAGTGTAGTCGTCACTAAAATAGATCAGGCGACGGAGGACGAGCCGACCATGGGCGACTACCACATCCTGATGCAGTTCGATATCGCGGCTGACGTAGCGACCGTCGACCGAGCCCTCTCGACCGAGACCGGCATCCGG
>DASXTH010000184.1:0-8142 GCA_036505555.1 Candidatus Limnocylindrales bacterium
CGTCCACACCGGCGACTTCAAGTTCGACCACACCCCGGTCGACGGCAAACTGTCGGACTTTGCGATCCTCGCGAAGTTGGGCGCCGAGGGCGTCGTCTGCCTTCTGTCCGACTCGACCCGCGCCGAGAATCCCGGCTACACGCCGTCTGAGCGGACCGTCGGCGAGGCCTTCCGTGAGATCATGGAGCCCCTCAGCGGCCGGGTGATCGTCGCGACGTTCGCGAGCAACATCGCCCGCGTCCAGCAGGTCCTCGACGCGGCCGCCTCGTTCGGGCGGAAGACGACCGTGATCGGTCGGTCGATGGAGCAGAACTTCCGGATCGCGACCGATCTCGGCTACCTCACCTTCGACCCGTCGATGATCGTCGCCAAGGACAAGCTGAACGAGATCCCGGCCGACAAGCTCGTGATCTGCACGACCGGCGCCCAGGGCGAGCCGATGGCGGGCCTCGCGCGCATGGCGAACCGTGACCATCGCTTCGTCGAGATCCAGCCCGGAGACACCGTGATCGTCAGCGCGAGCCCGATCCCCGGCAACGAGGAGTACGTCAGCCGGACGATCGACAACCTGTTCAAAGCCGGCGCGAACGTCTACTACCACACGATCAAGCGCGCCCACGTCTCGGGCCACGCCAGCCAGGAAGAGCTGAAGCTCATGCTCGGGCTGACGAAGCCGAAATACTTCATCCCGATCCACGGCGAGTTCCGGATGCAGGTCCAGCACGGCCGGCTGGCGATCGAGACCGGCGTCGCGCCCGAGAACGTGTTCATCATCGAAAACGGCCAGCCGATCGAGATCGACACCGACGGCGTTGCCCATCGCGGCCAGCCGGTCCCGGCCGGGTATGTCTTCGTTGACGGGTTGTCGGTCGGTGAGGTCGGCGAGGTCGTCCTGCGAGATCGGAAGTCGCTCGCGAACGACGGGATGTTCATGGTCGTCGTCACGATCGACAAGCAGACCGGCAACGTGGTCGGTCGGCCCGAGATCATCACCCGCGGCTTCGTCCACCAGAACGAGCAGGATCCGATGATGGGCGAGGCGATCGAGCGGATCCTCGCCTCGATCCAGAACCCCGGAGACCACATCAGCGAGATCGGGCTGCTGAAGAGCCAGATCAAGGACGGCGTCTCGCGCTACCTGTACGAGCAGACGAAGCGCCGGCCCATGGTCTTCCCGGTCGTGGTCGAGGTCTAGGATGGCGACGAAGCGCCGTACGCCGGCCCGCCGGGCGCCGACCAGCCGTCGCCGCAGCGGGAGCTGGCGCGTCCCCGCCGTCCACCTGGCGCCGGACGTCGCGCGATCCCTGTTCGGGCTCGCCCTGCTCCTGCTCGGGGTCGTGACCCTGATCATGATCTTCCTGCCCGCGAGCCAGGGCAGCCTCACCGACTGGGCGCAGCGGACCGTCAACCCACTCTTTGGCACGGGTCGCTGGCTGCTGCCGTTGCTGCTGATGGCCGCTGGCGCGTACGTCGAGTGGGGCGGACCGCCCGCGCCCGGCTGGCAGTGGCGGCTGGTTGCCGCCGCCGGCGCGTACATCACGTTCCTTGGGCTGCTCGAGTTCCTGCCGGTCCGCGGCGGCGGGCGGATCGGGACCGCGCTCGCAAGCGCGCTGCGGAGCGTGATCGGCAACGACCCGATCGTGTTCGTCGTCCTGATCGCGGGGATCGTCGGCGGCATCGTGATCGCCCTTCAACGACCGCTCCGCGTGTTCGTCGACCCGATCATCGCGAATGCCAAGGTCCTGTTCTCGAGCGCGCCCGCACCGGCGAAGCCCGCGCCGCGCGGGAAGGCGGTACCCGCCCCGACGGCGCCCGTTGCACCGTCCCGGCTGGAGTCTCGAGGATCGGCGGCGAGCATTCTGGACGAACCAGCGCCGGTGGCTGGTCCTGCGCAGACAAGCCAAACGTATGCTTTCGGGGATCCGGGCGGGCCCGCTCCCCGAGGGGCGGCAGTCGCCGTGGCCGTCCGGCCCCGGATGGAGACCAACGAGGCGCCGACCGCCCTGGAGGAGCTCCAGGGGATCGACTGGTTGCTTCCGCCGATCGAGCTCCTCGATCCGCGCGCGGCCGCCCGGATCGGGGCGACCGTCGACCACGAGACGAACAAGCGCCGGATCGAGGAGAAGCTCCTGAGCTTCGCCATCCCGGCGAAGGTCGTTGCGATCAACTCGGGTCCGGTCGTCACCCAGTACGAGGTCAAGCCGGAACACCACGTCAAGGTCTCGCGGATCGAGGCGCTTGCCGACGACCTGGCAATGGCACTCTCCGCCCGCTCGATCCGGATCGAGGCGCCGATCCCGGGCAAGGACGTCGTCGGGATCGAGATCCCGAATTCGATCAGCGAGGTCGTGGGCTTCCGGCCCCTGCTCGAGGAGACGAACATGCTCGCCGCGACGAGCCCGCTGACGTTCGCCCTCGGGCGCGACGTGTCGGGCAAGTCGATCGCGGTCGACCTGGCGAAGATGCCCCATCTCCTGATCGCGGGCGCGACGGGCTCCGGCAAGAGCGTCTGCGTCAACGCCCTGATCACGTCGCTCCTCATGCGAGCCCGGCCCGACGACGTCCGGATGATCCTGGTCGACCTCAAGCGGGTCGAGCTCGCGCCGTACAACGGCCTACCCCATCTCCTGCAGCACGTGATCGTCGAGCCGAACGAGGCGAAGGCTGTCCTGAACTGGGCCGTCCGCGAGATGGAGGATCGCTACAAGATCCTGGCCGGGCACAGCGTCCGGAACATCGGCGCCTACAACAGCCGCCCCCACGTCGCCGGCGACGAGACCTCCGAGGAGCGGATGCCATACATCGTCCTGATCATCGACGAGCTCGCCGACCTGATCATGCGCGAGGGCCGGAAGGTCGAGGATCCGATCGTCAAGATCGCCCAGAAGGCGCGCGCCGTGGGGATCCATCTCGTCCTCGCGACCCAGCGCCCGTCCGTCAACGTCGTCACGGGCCTGATCAAGGCCAACGTCCCGTCGCGGATCGCATTCGCGATGGCCTCGATGATCGACTCGCGAACCGTTCTCGATCAGCCGGGCGCGGAGGACCTCATCGGACGCGGCGACATGCTCTATCAGCCGGTCGACCTGCCGCGCCCCGTCCGGATGCAGGGGGTCTTCGTCGGCGATCGCGAGGTCACCGAGATCACGAAGCACTGGCTCGCCCAGACCGGCGGACGGACGTTCTATGACGAGGACATCCTCGCGTTCAGCGACGCCGAGGACGGCGGGAACGGCGACGGCGGTCAGTTCGGCTGGCTCCGGAAGTACGGCGTCGACGAGATGACGATCCCGGCCGCCGAGCTCGTCGCGACGTCACAGCGGGCGAGCACCTCGATGCTCCAGACGAAGCTGAAGCTGGGCTTCGCCCGGGCGAGCCGGGTGATGGACGAGCTGGAGCGGTACGGGATCATCGGGCCGCAGGATCCGCGCAACCCTGCCTCCCCGCGCCAGATCTACGGACCGGACAACTGGCTCCGGTCCGTCGACGACGATGGCTCGGATGATTGAACGATCGTCCCATGACGGCTGACTGGACCCTTCGTCACTTCGGGGTATCCTCTGGGTCGAGGTCGGCCGCCAGTGCGCGCGCGGTTGCGGACGGCGAGGACGGGTACGGATGACGACCAGGGACGACGCGCGACGCGCGACCGAGGAGCCGCGGGCCGAAGGCCTGCGCCTCGTGCCGCCGCGCGAGGAAGTCGAGCGCGAGCGCTCCCGCCGTCCCGAGCGCGTCGACGAGGTCGAGGAAGGTGCCGCCGGCGCCGGTCGACCGCCCGCGCTCTCCGAACGGCTGTATGCCGCTCGTGAACGGAAGGGCGTCGATCTCTACCGCGCCGAGCGCGACACGAAGATCCGGGCCCGCTACCTCGCCGCCCTCGAGCGCGGCGAGTTCCGCGAGCTGCCGGGCGATGTCTACACGAAGGGCTTCCTCCGGAACTACGCGCTCTATCTCGGCCTCGACCCCGACGAGATCATCGGCCAGTGGCGGCGCGAGCGTGGCGGGGAGGTCGCCCTTCCGGCGAAGACGATTCTCGCGGTCCCGCGGCCGATCGCCCAGCCGCGGCCCGGCCTCCAGTTCTCGCCCGGGATCGTCGTTGCGGCCCTGCTTACGCTGCTGATCGTCGCCGTGGCTGCGTGGCTCGGCCTGCAGGTCATGCGCTTCGCGAAGCCGCCGACCCTCGAGCTGACCTCGCCGCGCCAGGCGACCGTCGAGCTCCAGGAGGGGGCGACGTCGTTCACGTTCGAAGGGACCTCGATCCCGGGCGCAACGATCACGGTCGAGATGGCCGGCGGGACGCGCCAGGCGAACGCCGATTCGACCGGCGCCTGGAGCGTGACCGTCGATCTCCGGCGCGGCCACAACTCGTTCAAGATCGATGCGACCGATCCCGAGACCGGCAAGCACGCAGAGCAGCCGGCGATGGTCGTGATCACGGTCCCGATCAGCGAGATCGAGGCGCCGACGTTCACGATCGACCAGCCGGTCGAAGGGACCACGTTCCAGAACGGCGCGATCCCGGTTCGCGGCACCGCCGTCAACGCGACGACGATCCAGGTCAGCGCGACATACGATGGCCCGGTCGGTAGCGCGCCGGCAGCGACCCCGAAGCCGACGACGGCCCCGAGCGTGGCGCCGACGGCGAGCGGCGCACCGGCGGCCAGCGGACCCGGCCCGGTGCCGATCACGGTCACCGTGGCGCCGGACGGGACGTGGGACACCGGGGCGAATCCGCTGCAGCTGACGACCGGACGCTGGACGATCACCGTCACTGCGTCGAATGAGGTGAAGTCCGCAACGCTGACCCGCCATGTCTCGATCGCCTACAAGGGCGTGAACCTCGTCGTCCGGATCAAGGGCGGCGCGGCCTGGATCCGCGTCTGGGTCGACGGGAAGATCGATCCGAGGGTCGGGCCTGCCGGTCGCACGTACCGCGACGGACAGGTGATCACGTTCAGCGGCCAGACCTCGATCGAGGTTCGTACCGGCTCGTCCGGTGCGACGTTCTTCACGTTGAACGGGCAGTCGCTTGGAGCGCTCGGAAAGCGGGGGATTCCCGAGACCTGGCTGTTCAAGCCGACCGGCGCGCCCACCCAGACGCAGCACCAGTAGCGATGGCCGGCGACGCGCTCGCCGATCTCGCGGCACGGCTCCAGGCCGCGTGTCTCGCGTCCCGCGCGACGGTCGCCCTGGCCGAATCGTGCACCGGCGGGCTCATCGCAGCGACCCTGACCGAGATCCCCGGATCGAGCGGCTACTTCGTCGGCGGCGTCGTGTCCTACTCGAACGACGCGAAGCGGGATCTGCTCGGCGTGGATCCGGATGTCCTCGAGGCCCACGGCGCCGTCAGTGCGCAGGTCGCCCGGGCCATGGCGGTTGGCGCTCGGGAGCGGTTTGGTGCGAGGCTGGCGGCATCCGTCACCGGGATCGCCGGACCGGACGGCGGCACCGCGGCGAAGCCGGTCGGGCTGACATACATCGGCGTCGCAGATGCCGATGGTGTCGAAATCCGGCGGGTGGTCTGGCCCGGCGACCGGGCGGCGAACCGACGGGACAGCGCGATCGCCGCCATCGAGATGCTCCTCACCCGGGTCGAGAGCCGCGGCGCGGCCGAAGCCGATCGCCCGCTGGAGGCCGTTGCGCCCGCCTCCGGCGAACGTTGACCGGTAACGCGGCGCCCGGCGCGGGGTTGTTGCCTGCCCGACCCGCCCGCAGGATCGTGCCCGGCGAGCGAATCCACGTCGTCGGGGCTGCCGGCGCGGGTGCGAGCGCTGCCGTCCTGCACGGCGCGTGGTCCGGTGGCCGGCTCGACGGCTGCGACCCGGGCGGTCCCTCGCCGTACACCGCCGCGATCGAAGCGGCCGGGATCCCGCTCGCCTGGGAGCACGATCCGGCCCACGTCACGACGCCGCCCGCACCGGACCGGCTCGCGGTCACGAAGGCGTTGACTGCGATCGCGCCGGACCACCCGGAGCTCGCCGCTGCCCGCGCGGCCGGGATCCCGATCGAGCCCTGGCAGCAGGTGATCGCGGACGCGGCCGTCGGGCGGACGCTGATCGGCGTCGCGGGCACGCACGGGAAGAGCACGACCGCGGGCTGGCTCGTTCATGTCCTCGCCGCCGCGGGCGCGGATCCCGCCGCGTTCGTCGGCGCGCTTCTGCCGGCGGCGCTGACGGGCGGCGTGGCCGCGACGGCCCGCCTCGGCAACGGACGGCACTTCGTGGTGGAGGCCGACGAGTACGCCGGCAACTTCGACGCCTATCGGCCGGCGATCGCGGTCGTGACGAACCTCGAATGGGACCATCCGGACGTCTTCACGGACCGCGCGGCAGTGATCGCCGCCCTCGATCAGTGGCTTCGGACGGCCGCGGTCGCGGCAGGCACTCGACCGGTCGCCGCCATCAACATTGCGGACACCGGCGCCGCCGAACTGGCGGCCGGTCTCCGCGACTGGCCCGGGTCGATCGTCGCGACGGCCATCGTCGACACCGACACCGCGGGGCTCGCGGACGTTGCCCGGGGGAGCGCCGAGACGTACCGGACGGCCGCCGGTCCCGCGAGTACGGTCTTCGGACGGATCGTCGACTTCGGCTCCGACGGCACGACGGTCGAGATTCACGGCCTCGATCGGTCGGGCGGGGGCCTGCCCGTCCGGATCCCACTCGCCGGGCGCCACAACGCCGCCAATGCGCTCAGCGTCGCGGCCGCTGCGCTCACCGCCGGGATCTCCCCGAACGCGATCATCACCGGGCTCGCGTCGTTCGCCGGCGTCGGTCGCCGGCTCGAGCGCAAGGGCGAGGTCGGCGGCGTCGCCGTGTTCGACGACTACGGCCACCACCCAACGGCGATCCGCGAGACCCTCGCCGCGGTCCGCCAGCTCGCTCCTGGCCGCCGCGTCTGGGCCGTCTACGAGCCGCTGACCTACCACCGGACCGCGGTCCTCCTCGACGACTTCGCCGGCGTCCTCGCGACCGCCGACGCCGTTGCGATCGCCGACATCTGGGCCGGACGCGACCCGGACACCTCGATCGCGTCGGCTGCCGGCCTCGCCGAGGCGGTCGCCCGGCGCAACCCGGCGATCCCGGTCGCCGCGCCCGGCTCCGTCGAGGAAACGGCCGCCTGGCTCGCCGGCGAGGTGCGGTCCGGCGACGCGGTCCTCGTCATGGGCGGCGGCCGGAGCTACCGGATCGGCGAGCTGCTGCTGGAGCGTCTGGCAAACCGCTGATCGCCCGTAGGGCATACTTGCCCGGTCACCCCAGGTCGCGGCGCCCCGACGCCCGCGCCGCCGACCATCGATCTGCAGGGAGACCCATGGCCGGAGACGTGTCCTTCGATGTCGTCAGCGACTTCGACGAACAGGAGCTGCGCAACGCCCTCGATCAGGTCCGTCGCGAAGTCGGCCAGCGGTTCGACTTCAAGGGCGTGACCGTCGACATCGCCCAGGCCAAGGACCAGCTCACCCTCGTGACCGACGACGAGCATCGGGCGACGGCGGTGAAGGACCTGATCGAGTCGAAGGCGATCCGGCGCAACCTGTCGCTGAAGATCTTCGACTGGGGCAAGGTCGAGCCAGCCGGCGGGAACAAGGTCCGCCAGGTGATCAACCTCCGGCGCGGCCTGAACGACGACCTGGCGAAGAAGATCAGCAAGCTGATCCGGGACGAATTCCCCAAGGTGAAGCCGCAGATCCAGGGCGACGCGGTCCGGGTATCGGGCAAGAGCCGCGACGAGCTCCAGCGAGTCATCGGCCGGCTGCGCGAGCTCGAGGACGTCCCCGTCCCGCTCCAGTTCGAGAACTACCGGTAGCCTCCGATGATGCCCGGCACGCGCTACGCGCGAGTCCTGATGGTCATCGTCGCGATCGTCGTGGCGACCGGGATGGTCGTGGCCATGGCCGCGACCCCGGTCGTGCGCTGATGGTCGACGAGCGAACGGACGCCGAGGCGACTCAGGGCGCGACGGAGCCGAACGAGGCAGGGTCGGCGACGCCCGAAGTCCTGGAGATCCTTGAGGCACACGAGGTCGCCGAGGCGCCCGAGGCCGATGCGGAGGGGCCGGAGGCGGCCGAGTCCGAGCCGATCGACGACGACGCCGCAGCCGCCGCAGGACCGATCGAACCGACCGATGGCGACGAACCCATCG